>NZ_VFMY01000001.1:4001013-4308783 GCF_006715305.1 Arthrobacter sp. SLBN-100 | reverse complement strand
TCGCCGAATCAAGAAAAGGCTGTGGGGCCGCGTCTGCTGGCCCCACAGCCGAATTCATGAGTTGCTACTCGCCGATGGGGCCAACAGGAACAATCTTGGCGTTCTCGACCTTGTAGCCGTAAACCGTAGGCGCCTGCAGTTCTCCCTTGGCATCCCACTTGTAGTGCTTGCTCAGCCCGTCTTTGTCGTAGGACTTGACCCAGGCCAGCAGATCCTGCCGTGACTGCTTACCGGCATCGATTCCGGACAGGAGTACCGTGGCTGCATCGTAGCCCTCAATGGAGTACGTTCCGGGGTCAACGCCCTTGGAAACTTCTTTATACGCTGAGGCGAAGTCAGGGATCAGCTCGCCCGGGATGCAGGGGCAGGTGAAGAAGGCGCCGTTGGAAGCGTCGCCCGCCTGCTTGATGAACTGATCGTCCTTGACACCGTCGGGGGCAACGAAGGTACCGGTGAAGCCCTTGCCGGAGAGCTGCTGGATGAACGGAGCGCCCTCGGCGTAGTAGCCGGAGTAAAAGACGGCGTCGGCCTTGGCGTTCATGATCTTTGAGATAACCGCCGAGAAGTCCTTCTGCCCGGTGGTCACCTTGTCCGAGCCAGCCAAGGCGTCGCCGAGTCCCTTGGTGGTGGACGTGGCCAGCCCGATGCCGTAGTCCGAGTCATCCTGGACCAGGTAGACCTTCTTGGCCCCCAGTTTCCCGGTTAGGAACTTGGCTGCCGCCGGCCCCTGCACGGCGTCATTACCCAGGCCGCGGAAGAAAGTGCTCCAACCGTTCTCGGTCAGGGACGGATTCGTCGCGGACGGGGTGATGTGGACCAGTCCGCGCTGTTCAAAAATATTGCCGGTCGCCTTGGATTCGCCGGAGAACGGGAGACCGATGACTCCGACGATGGCGTCTTCGCTGACCAGCTGGGTTACAGGTCCCGTGGCCTTGTTCGGGTCACCTTCCGTGTCGAACTTCTTGAACTGCACCTGGCAGCCCGGATTCGCCTGGTTGTGCTGGTTAATGGCCAACTGGATGCCGTTGAAGATGTTCACCCCCAATTGGGCGTTGGGGCCTGTTTGCGCACCCGCATAAGCCAGCGTGGTGGTCGCCGGGCAGGTTGCCTTTCCATCTCCGGCAGGAAGGACGGCTGCGGATGGAACGTCAACCTTGGAAATGGCAGGAACGTCAACCTTGCCTCCGGCTGACGAAGTCTCGTCTGTGCTGGGGCCTGCTTGATTGGCGCAGGAGGTCAGCAGCAGGCTGAGTGCAGCCGCTGTGGCAAACGAGGTGACGACTTTCTTTCGGTACATAAAATTGCCTTCCGAAACAGGCCCATGGATGACGGGATACGAACGTGCCGGCGCCGCTGCGCCGAGGATCAGGTGTTCCTGAGTTAGCTTCAAGCTAATGCATATCCCAGTCGAAGATAAGTGACTGAGGTCACAGCCTTATAACAGTCGTTGCATATGCGAAATTAAACGAAGGAAGCCGCCCGCACAGGCAGACGGCTTCCTTCTTCGCGGCCTCCAGGGCCGGCTCCGTTTGTACCCCAGGTGGGACTCGAACCCACAACACGCGGATTTTAAGTCCGCTGCCTCTGCCAATTGGGCTACTGGGGCAACGGGTCCATGGTATCCCGTCAGAGACGGGTGAACGGTTCGGCATACCGGAAGACACCGTGAACGCCGCCGGGCCACAGCGCGAGCGGCAGGAGCTGGAAATGATCGCCCCAGGCATCCTCGGGCGGGAGGACGCCCAGCGAGGCGGCAGGAACGAAGCCAAACCGCGGATAATAGTCGGGGCTGCCAAGGAGTACTATGCCGCTCTCCCCTGCCGCGTTGGCCCGGGCGATGGTCTCCTTCATTAACACAGAGCCGATGCCCTTTCTCTGGAGCCGCGGTGTGACGCCGATAGGACCGAGGCCAAGGAGTTCCCGATCGCCCACCCAGCCGCGCGTGCTGATGACATGGCCGACCACCTCACCGTCGATCACGGCCACCACGCTGAAGCCGGGAAGATACTCCTTAGCCTCGAACAGCTCGCGGAGCACCTTAACTTCCACAGGCTCCCCCTCGGCGGGAAGGCCGGTAGCGGGGGAAATGGCAAACGCATCAGCCGCCAGGGCGAGGATCGCGTCACGGTCGGCTGGGGTTTCGTCCCGCAGTTGCAGCCCGGGCACTAGTGGCCGGGCATTATCCTGCGGCCGTCCGTCTTCCTGCGGCTGTCCCGGCCCCCGCTGCTGCCGGCTGCCGGTGGAGAGTTCAGCCAGCACCTCAAGGGCTCGAGGCGCGTCGGCGACCGGTACCAGCAGGTGGTCGTGGTGGAAGCCTGCGAATACGTTACAGCTGATCCTGGCGTCGGTGAGGGCTTTGCTGACTGCGGCAGTCAGCCCCACGGCTTCCAGTGCGGAATGGATCTGCAAGGTGATCCAGGCGCCCACAAAGTCGTAGGACAGCCCTTCCTGGTCCGCCTCGGCTCGGGTCATCACCACCGTAAGGCCTTCGGCTTCGCGGACCGCCGCTTCGATGCCGGGTGCCAGGGGCCGCCCGTGCGGCCATAGGACGTAGACGTATTCACCCGTGCGCTGCACCGGGTGCATTCCTGCGAGCAGGGCCTGGAGGTTTGTCTCGCCAGTCATGCTGCCAGTCTAGGAGGCCGCAGGGCACGACGGCGGCAGGGCGGCGGCCGGGCGGCGGGCGGCGGCATGGGGCACCGGGTGAGGCACTGGCTCAGCCGCGCAGACGCAAACGGCGGCCGTCCCCGGAAGGGGACAGCCGCCGTCGTGCGCTAAGGCAGAACCGGTTCTACTTGGCGTTGGCCGTAACCGATTCCTTGGGATCGACCTTCGTCTTTTCCGCCGAGCCTGGGCCGCCTGCCGGCGGTGCGGCGTCCGCAGCTGGCGCGGCGGCCGGCTTGGGAGCCGGGGTAGCTGCTGCCACGAAGGCACCGCGCGGGTTGTCCAGATCCAGCAGGTGCGTGGTGTCGCGGCCGGCGAAGAAGCTGAGGATCCAGTTGAAGATCACCCGGAACTTGCGCTCAAACGTGGGCATGGCCAGGCCGTGGTAGCCGCGGTGGGCCAGCCAGGCGAGTCCGCCCTTGAGGCCGATGCTGCCCAGGAGGTTGATGTTGGCAACACCCTTCCACTCGCCGAAGCCTGCAACAGCGCCAAGGTTCTTGTGCTTGTAGTCCTTGAGCGGCTTCTCCCAGCGGGAGGCCCACAGGTTCTTGGCGAGGCGCTTGGCCTGGCGGAGCGCGTGCTGGGCGTTGGGTACGCACGTGCCGTCCGGGAGGCCCTTGCCGGTGAGGTCCGGAACAGCGGCGACGTCGCCCGCAGCCCAGGCGTTGTCGACGATGCCTTCATCCCCGGCGATGCGCAGGTCCGGCAGGACGCGGACGCGGCCGCGCGGCTCGAGCGGGAAGTCGGTGGAACGGACCATGGGGTTGGCCTGTACGCCGGCGGTCCACACGAGGGTGTCAGCTTCGAATTCCTGCGCCGGGGTCTTGTCCGGAAGGTTGATGAGCTTGAGGGCGCCTTCAGCGCTGTCCAGCGAGGTGTTCAGGAGTACCTCGATGCCGCGGCTGCGGAGGTGCTCCACAACCCATTCGGCCTGCTTCGCGGTTACTTCCGGCATGATCCGGCCCATCGCTTCCACCAGGACGAAGCGGACTTCCTCCTGCTTGATGCGGGGGTTGTTGCGGACGGCGGCGCGGGCGAGGTCCTCCATCTCGGTGATGCACTCGATACCGGCAAAACCGCCACCCACCACCACGAAGGTGAGGGCTTTGGCGCGGGCAGCGGGATCGGTCATGGTGGAGGCCAGTTCAATGCGCTCCAGGAGCTTGTTGCGGAGGGCAACAGCTTCCTCGATGGTCTTCAGGCCGATGCCCTTGTCCGCGAGGCCCTTGATGGGGAAGGTGCGGGTAATGGCGCCGGCGGCCAGGACGACGTCGAAGTAGGGAACCTCGAAAGGCGTTCCGCCGTCGGCCGGTGCCACCACCGCGGTGCGGTTGGCGTGGTCGATCGCAGTGACGCGGCCCTGGATCAGCTCAGTCTGCTGGAGGTGCTTGCGGTGGGAGACCACGGCATGGCGGGCCTCGATGTTGCCGCCGGCCACCTCGGGCAGGAAGGGCTGGTAGGTCATGTAGGGCAGTGGATCCACGAGGGTGACGATGCCACCGGCATTCGCGATCTTCTTCTGCAGTTTGAGTGCTACGTACAGGCCGACGTACCCGCCGCCGACGACGAGTACCCTGGGACGGTCCTGGAGCTCTGGGGTGGTTGCCATAGGTTCAAGGATACCGCAGTTTGTGAAAATCTTCACTAACTGTCCGGAAGGCTAGGGAACTAGGTTTTCCGCCCGGAATCAATCCGGTTCACCACCCCGGTATCCGGCTGTTCCGGCAGCTCGGCGGGGTTCCTGGCAGCGCGCCTCAGTTGGATGGCCGCTGCCGCAATAATGGCTGCAAACAGCAGGCCGAAACCGACCACGACGGCGGCAGCGAGCGCACTGTCCCGCCGGGACGGCGGCTTCGCTGCAGGCACGGTCGCCTCGGGCAACGCGGGCAGTTCGCTGGGAACCTCGGCGGTGGGAAGTGGAGCGGGCGTGGCCAGGTTGCCGCGGCGGTGGACGCGGATCCATTCCGCAATGGAGCCAAGCGGATTGGCCGAAACTTCAGGAACGCTGTCCTTGAGCGCAGCCTCCGCATTGAGCACACCAAAGCCGTACAGGGGGTCCTTGCCGGGCGCGCCCGCGTCCTTGGCCGTGGCAACGATCCTGTTGATAACCTGCTTTGCGGTCATGTCCGGCCACTTGGAGCGGATCAGTGCGGCGACCCCGGCAACAATGGGCGTGGAGCCGGAGGTTCCTGCCCATTCCGCATAGCTGCCGCCGGGAACGCCGCCCAGCAGGTTCTCGGCGGGCGCCGCGACACCGATGCTGATTCCCTGCGACGACGCATCAACACTCGCGGTTCCCTTGCGGTCCAGGCCGGCGACGGTAAGGACGCCCGGAATGGTGGCCGGGGCGCCCACCTGGATGTTGCCACCCACCCGGTTGCCGGCGGCGGCCACAATCACCACGTCTTTTTGCTCGGCATACAGGAAGGCCGCGTCCCAGCTTTGCGGCCACTGCGGGGTGGTGCTGCCGAGGGAGATGTTGATGACCTTGGCGCCGTTGTCCACCGCCCAGCGGACGGCTTCGGGGATCTGGTCCTGGTCGCTCTTGCCCGAGGGGTTGGTCGAGCCCAGCCAGGTGGAGACGGAGAGGATCTGCGCTTCCGGAGCCACGCCCACGATTCCGTCAGGCGGAAGGGCTGCCGGTCCGGGCGACGGACTGGCTGTGGCGTCGGCAGGCTGGTGGCCGCGTCCGGCGAGCATGGTGGCCACCAGTGTGCCGTGTTCGGTCTTGGAGCCCACCACTTTCTGGCCGTCAGGCTGCCCGGAGCCGGAGGCGTCGTAGCCTCCCACTACGGCGCCCTTGAGGTCTGGATGCTTGGCGTCCACACCGCTGTCGATCACGGCCACCTTCACGCCGGCACCTTTGGAGACCTCCCAGGCCTTGGTGATTCCGGATTCAGCCAGCCAGTACTGTTTGTCGCGCCACTCGTCCGCGTGCGCGGCGGGTGCGGCGAACAAGCCTGTTCCGAGGCAGCAGGCGGCGAGGAGCAGGGCCAGCAGGGCTGCGCCGGCCCGCCCGGGCGATGGTGTTTTGCCGGGTTCATGTTTCTGCATGGGCCCTCAGCCGATGCTCAGGGCGATGCCGTCGAGAATGTCGTGTTCGCTGGCCGTGGCCGTAGAGATGCGCCCGCCGGTGAGCTCCGCCAGCCGTTCGAGGATCCGGCCCCACACCAATCCGCCCGCGCCGATGACATCCACCCGCCCCGGGTGCATGTAGGGCAGCGCGGCGCGGTGGGCGCGGTCCATGGCCAGGAGATCGTTGGCGGCGGCACGGATCGTGTCCAGGGGCAATCCGGTGCCGTGGATTTCGTCCGGCGAATACTTGGGCAGCCGGAGGGCGTGCGCGGTGATGGTGGTGATGGACCCCGCAACGCCGACGACGGCGGTGGCGCGTTCCAGCGGAACGTCCTGCCGTGCGCGGGCGATGGCGTCGTCCACGTCAGCTTGGGCGGCCGCGATCTGTTCCGCGGTGGGCGGGTCCTGGCGCAAGTGGCGTTCGGTGAGGCGGACGCATCCGATGTCTACCGATTTGGCCGCTGTCACCCCGGCTGCGGTGCCGAGGACGAACTCGGTGCTTCCGCCGCCGAGATCCACCACCAGTACCTCCTGGCCGTCCAGGATGGGCAGGACACTGCTGGCGCCGGAAAAGGACAGGGCGGCTTCCTCATCGCCGGAGATGACCTCCGGTTCCACGCCCAGCAGGGCCCGGATTCCGTCCACGAAGACGTCCCGGTTCCGGGCATCACGGCTGGCCGATGTGGCCACGAAGCGCACCTCGACCGCTTCGTGCTCCCTGATCAGCCGGGCATAATCGGCGGTGGCCGCGAAGGTGCGCTCCAGCGCTTCCGGAGCGAGTTCACCCGTAGCATCCACGCCCTGGCCCAGCCGGACCACCCGCATTTCGCGCACAACATCCGTGAGGGTGGTGGTTCCGTTGCTGTGGCCGATGTCCGCGATCAGGAGGCGGATGGAGTTGGTACCGCAGTCGATGGCGGCGACGCGCGTCATGTCGCAGCCCCTGTTGTCCCGGAGGTCTTCCGGACGGGTGCGGGCCGGCCTACGATGTCCGGCAGCCCCTGCGGACCGTGGCGGCTCAGGTCCCTGGAGGGCGCTTCCCCGGAGGTGTCCCAGGCGCCGTCGCAGTAGCACCTGTCCGCAGTCCACCAGTCGCTGATGGCGGCGATGGCCTGGTCCCCGAGGGGATTGACACCTGGACCGGCTGCCAGCGAGTGGCCCACCAGGACGTGGAGGCATTTGACGCGGGTGGGCATGCCGCCGGCGGAGATCCCGTCGATTTCGGGAACGGCTCCGATGCCCGAACGCTCGCCGATGGCGGCGCGGGCTGCAAGGTACGCCTCATGCGCGGAGAGGTAGGCGGCGGCCAGTTCCTCATCGCCGGAAAGCTGCTCATTCATCTCGTTCATAACCCCTGCCGCTTCCAGCCTGGAGACTGCCGAGGTGATGACGGGGTGTGTCAGGTAGAAGGTGGTGGGGAATGGCGTTCCGTTGCCGAGCCGCGGAGCGGTGGCGGCGACCAGGGGATTGCCGCAGACGCAGCGTGCAGGAATTTCCACCACGTCACGCACCGGCCGTCCGAGTTGGCGGCTTAGTACTTCAAGGTCGTGTGCTGATGGTTGGCGGGATTCGTCCCGGGCGGCTGCCGTGTGGGGTTCCACTGTCGCTGGCCGTCCTTCCTGTTGCGGTTCAGTCTGTGGCCGCGCGCGTAATGGACTCCCACAGGGAATCCACCCACGGCAGATCGGCGGGGTCTTGTGCTGCTGCGCCGGTCGGGCTACTGCTTTCCCCGGCGGGCAAATCGCTGCCGAAGACCCAGTAGCCGGTTTCGCCCGGCATAACCATGTTAATGCGGTCGCGGGCCTGCTGTTTCACGTAATTGGGGTCCTGCCAGCGGGAGACCTGCTGCCGCAGGCTGTTGCCTTCGGCCTCACGGGCAGCGATGTCCGCGTTCAGGGCTGCTATTTCGGCCCGCTTGTCGAAGAAGATCTTGACCGTGGGTGCCAGCATGATGGTGATGGCAATCATCACCACGGCAAGTGCGAGCATGCGCCCGGAGAACGCCTTGGCGGGTACGGGCTGCTGCTGCTCCTCGGCCGCGCCTGTGCCGGCCGCCGGGGAGGTGCCTTCGGCGCCGCTCCCCTTCCTGCCGGCGTCGAACCCCTTCACCTGGTGTGACCCCTTGGCCGGGTGTGGCCCCGGGGCCTTGTCCGCTAACGCTGTCCGGCGGTTGTCCCGCGCGGCGCCCGCTATCGGCGCAGAGGCTTCGTGGCCAGCTGGGCCGGCGCCCGGCTTCCCCTTTCCCGAACCAAAATCAGCGCGGATAACGTCCGCGCCGTCGGTGGTCTCATGGGTTGCCTGCGGTGGGCCCGAACGGGGTGAGGCAACCTTGGGAACTTTGGGACGGCGGGTAGCCATGACACTCCTGAAACGCGCAGCCTGCCTGGGGCCGCCACTAGCTGGGCTGGAACGATGCCGAAACAACAACGGTGGCTATGGTCTTTCAACCATAGCCACCGTTGATTGGTTTACGCGGCTACTAGCCCTTGAAACGCGGGAACGCGCTGCGGCCTGCGTAGCGTGCCGCATCGTCGAGTTCCTCTTCGATGCGCAGCAGCTGGTTGTACTTGGCAACACGCTCCGAGCGGGCCGGGGCACCGGTCTTGATCTGGCCGGCGTTGGTGGCCACCGAGATGTCGGCGATGGTGGTGTCCTCGGTTTCGCCGGAGCGGTGCGAGGTGATGGTGGTGTAACCGGCCCGCTGGGCCAGGCTGACGGCGTCGAGCGTCTCGGTGAGGGAGCCGATCTGGTTGACCTTGACCAGCAGGGAGTTGGCGGTCTTGGTGTCGATGCCGCGCTGCAGGATGGAGGGGTTGGTCACGAACAGGTCGTCACCCACCAGCTGGACTTTGTCGCCGATGGAGTCGGTGAGGGTCTTCCAGCCGTCCCAGTCGTTTTCGTCCAGCGGGTCCTCGATGGACACCAGAGGGTAGTCGGCCACGAGTTCCGTGTAGTAGGCGCTCATTTCGGCGGAGGTCAGGGACTTGCCTTCAAACTGGTAGGCGCCGTCCGTGAAGAACTCGGAGGAGGCCACGTCCAGGGCCAGGGCGATGTCCTTGCCGGGGGTGTAGCCGGCGTTCTTGATGGCTTCCTGGATCAGGTCCAGTGCTGCGCGGTTGGACGGCAGGTTGGGTGCGAACCCGCCTTCGTCGCCCAGGCCGGTGGCGAGGCCCTTTTCCTTGAGCACGGACTTGAGGGCGTGGTAGACCTCAACGCCCCAGCGCAGGCCCTCGGAGAAGGTCTCGGCACCCAGCGGGACAACCATGAATTCCTGGATGTCGACGTCGGAATCCGCGTGCGAGCCGCCGTTGAGGATGTTCATCAGCGGGACGGGCAGGACGTGGGCGTTCGGGCCGCCCAGGTACTTGTACAGGGGCAGGTCCGCGGAGGCGGCGGCTGCGTTGGCGACGGCCAGGGAGACGCCCAGGATGGCGTTGGCGCCCAGCTTGCCCTTGTTCGGCGTGCCGTCCAGGTCCAGCATGGCCTGGTCGATGCTGCGCTGGTCCGTGGCGTCGAAGCCGGTCAGGGCCGGAGCGATCTGGTCGATGATCGCGTCAACGGCCTTCTGGACGCCCTTGCCGAGGTAACGGCCCTTGTCGCCGTCACGCAGCTCTACGGCCTCGTGCTCACCGGTGGAAGCACCGGAGGGAACTGCAGCGCGGCCGATCTGGCCGTCGGAAAGGAGGACTTCAACTTCTACGGTCGGGTTGCCGCGGGAATCGAGGATCTCGCGGGCGTGGATGGCATCGATAAGCGCCATGAATTTGCTCCTTATGGGCGATTAACGGGGGAAATACAGCTGAAAACTCGACGTACTCGTCAGGGACCAGCGTAGTCGAGAGTGGCCCGGGTTACGGAAACCTATCCAGTCCCGGGCGTCATGATGGTGCGGTCAGCCCTGTTGACGGTGCTGCGGGACGTGCTGCTGGTAGCCCCGGACGGCGCCGCGGAGGGCACGCTCGGCGTCGAATCCGCTGGCGTGGGCGGAATGGACGACGGCGAGCAGCAGCTCGCCGAGTTCTTCTTCCGACGTGAAGGGGGCAACTTGCACCGGCGGTTGAGCTTCCCGGTTTTCGGCAGGCTCAACCACCGGATTGGCCCTTGCCCCGCGGTCGATGGACTTTTGCGCCCTCGCCAGTGCCGGCAGGGCCAGCGGGATTCCAACGAACGGATCCTGCCGCTCCGGCCGCTCGGCCCGCTTCACCGCGTCCCACTTCTGCACGATGTCCTCAACCGTGGCCGGAAAGCTGTCCTGCAGTGAGCCGTCCGGGCGGAACACGTGGGGGTTGCGCCGCACCATCTTGGCACTCAGGCCGCGCGCCACGTCGTCGAACGTGAAAGCGCCGCGCTCCTCCGCGAGGCGGGCATGCAGCACCACCTGGAGCAGGATGTCGCCCAGCTCGCCCTGCAGTTCGGCGTCGAAGTGTTCCTCCCCAGCAGTTCCGCCCGCAGTTCCAGCCTCGACGGTTTCGGCCACCTCGTAAGCCTCCTCGAGGAGATACTCCACCAGGGACTCATGCGTCAGCGCGCCCGTCCAGGGGCAGTGCTCCCTGAGCTGGCGAATTATCCCCAGCAGCTCCCCCAGCTCGCAAGCTCGCCCGGGGGCCCCTGCTGCCGTGGGCCCAGTAAGCAGCGGGTCAACGGGAGTTTCAGCCAAGATTCGCGTAGGCGTCGTTGATGTACTCGACGAGCGCTTCCTTCTCTTCCAGCGGCAGGAAGGATGCCTCGGCGGCGTTCAGGGTCAGCTCCAGGAGGTCGTCGAGGTCGTAGTCGAAGGTTTCCACCAGCAGCTCGAACTCGTCGGTCAGCGTGACGCCGCTCATCAGCCGGTTGTCGGTATTGATGGTGACGTTGAAGCCCAGCTGGTACAGCATGTCCAGGGGGTGGCTTTCGATGCCCTCGCCGAAGCCGGCGATCGCACCCGTCTGGAGGTTCGAGGACGGGCAGACTTCAAGGGCGATGCCGCGGTCCCGGACCCAGCTGGAGAGATCGCCCAGGGTCACCAGGCCGATGGTGTCCTCGGTGTCCTCGTCGTCGTCGAACTCCACCAGGATGTCTTCGGCGATCCGGACGCCGTGTCCCAACCGCAATGCGCGGCCGTCCACCAGGGCGGACTGGATGCTTTCCAGCCCGGCAGCCTCGCCGGCGTGCACGGTGGCCGGGAAGTTGTGCTGGGCCAGGTAGGTGAAGGCGTCCCGGAAGCGGGAGGGCAGGAAGCCGTCTTCGGCTCCGGCGATGTCAAAGCCGACGGCACCCTTGTTGCGGTGGCGGACGGCGAGTTCGGCGATCTCCTGGCCGCGGTCGGCGTGGCGCATGGCGGTGATGAGCTGGCCCACCTGGATTTCCCGTCCGGTCTCCCCCACGGCCTCGACGCCGGCCTCAAGGCCTTCCTGCACCGCTTCCACGGCTTCGTCCAGGGTGAGGCCCTTCTGGAGGTGCTGCTCCGGCGCCCACCGGACTTCGCCATACACCACGCCGTCATCAGCAAGGTCCTCAACGAATTCCTTGGCGACCCGGTAAAGTCCTTCGGCGGTCTGCATCACGGCGACGGTGTGGTCAAAGGTCTCAAGGTAGCGGACCAGGGAGCCGGAGTCCGCGGATTCGCGGAACCACTGGCCCAGCGCTACCGGGTCGCTTGACGGAAGGGTGTGGCCCGCGGCCTCGGCCAGCTCGATGATGGTGGCCGGACGGAGTCCCCCGTCCAGGTGGTCGTGAAGTGACACCTTGGGCAGGCTCTTCAGGTCAAAATCGATGGCAGGGGCAGCGTCAACAATAGGCTCAGTCACGTATCCCACCTTAGGGTGGGCAGCAGTTCAATGCCAGCGGCTACATGGCGGCAGGCTTGCCGTCCCCTGCTGCAGGAGCCAGCATGGCTGTGCTGCCGGAATCCGGGTCCGCTGCGCCGGACGCGCCGCCGTCGAGCCACTCGTCCGCTTTGTCCGCGTCGTTGCGGGCCAGGTGCTTGTGCCACAACCGGAGCAGGTGGTCGATAAGGATCCCCAAAACGATGGCGAATACCACCGCGATGCCCGCGCTGAGCAGCGGATTGTGGTGGAGCCACGGGAAGGAGCTTGCCAGCATGCCGATGCCGATGGAGTACCCCACCCAGGTGGTGCAGGCGAAGCCGTCCAGCACGAAGAAGCGGCGGTGGGAGAATCCGGTGCTTCCGGCGACGTAGTTCACGGCCACCCTGCCCCAGGGAATGTAGCGGGCAGTGAAAATCAGGACGGCGCCCCGCTTGTCCAATTCGTAGCGTGCCCAGCCGAACGCCTTTTGGACCTTGGGCCGGCGCATCCATTTCCACCGGTGCAACCCGATCCTGCGTCCGAGCATGAAGGCCATGTTGTCTCCGGCCATGGCTCCCACCAGGGCTGTGAGTCCGAGGATCCACAGGTTCGGTTCACCGCTGTGCCGCGCGAACGCAGCCAGGGCCACGATGAGGGTCTCACTGGGGACCACCATGGCGAAGCCGTCCACGAAGAAAAACAACAGCAGGACCGGGTAGATCCACCACTGGCCCGCTGCATGGAGCACGGCCTCATTAATAAACTCCACGCGGGTCTTGCTCCTATGCAAAATGGCGCGGGCCTAAGCGGCGCAGCCAAAGCGGAAATCGTTCCTAAGTGTCCCATGGCAAGGCGCAATTCGCTACGCCCCCGCCTGCCCGAACAACGGTTCAACTACGCTTCTGGTTCCTTTATCCGCTCCGCTCTGGGAGGCCTGTTCCGGACCCGGTTGATGACAAGGTCCACCATTATCCCCAGAGCCACTGCACAAACGATCGCGATGACCGCGCCCAGGAGGTGGTTGTCCTCAAACCATTGCCCGAAAAACAGTCCTATTCCCACGGAATAGCCTGCCCACAGCGACGCCGAAAGGACGGTCAGGCCCACGAAGCGCAGATGTGGATAGTGCGTGACGCCGGCTGTGAGGTTGACGGCCACCCGGCCGATCGGAACAAACCTCGCCACGAGGATGAGCGAGGCCGGGCGCTTGCGCAGTTCCCGGCCCGCCCAATGGAAGGCGCTTTGCATGCGCCGTCCCCGCATCCACGCCCAGCGCCGGGTTCCCACTTTGCGCCCGATGAGGTAAGCAATGTTGTCCCCGGAGAAGGCCCCGAGCGCTGCCACCAGCATCAGGAGCCACGGGTTGGGAACCCCGGCGGTGGCAGCGACGGCGGAGAGGCCCACCACCACCGACTCACTGGGGATGGGGGGGAAAAAGCCATCAATGACGCAGCACGCCAAGACCAGGAACAGCACCCAGGGCTGTCCGGCTGCGGCGAGGATGAAGTCATTGATGGCCTGCATAGGACCCCTATGCTATTCGGTCGATGATCAGCCGCTGCGCCGGCCGCGCTCCCTCGGGTGCAATAACCACCGCGTGCTCCAGCGCTTCCTTTGCCCGCGCAAAACGCTCCGGGGTGTCGGTCAGCAGGGTCATCAGCGGTTCGCCCGCGCGGACCAAAGCGCCTGGCTTAGCGTGCAACCGCACGCCTGCGCCTGCCTGGACAACGTCCTCCTTGCGGGCCCGTCCGGCGCCCAGCCGCCATGCAGCCACGCCCACGGCCAAGGCGTCCAGTTCCACCAGTACCCCGTCCGCCGGCGCGTAGACCACCTCGGATTCCCGGGCTAGCGGCAGCTTGGCCCGCGGGTCTCCGCCCTGCGACTCGATCATGCGGTTCCAGACGTCCATGGCGCGGCCGTCCTTGAGGGCGGCTGCCGGATCGGCGTCATGCACCCCTGCGCAGGCGAGCATTTCCTCGGCCAGCCTGACGGTCAGCTCCACTACGTCTTCAGGACCGCCGCCGGCGAGTACCTCCACGGATTCCTCCACCTCAATGGCATTGCCCGCAGTGAGCCCCAGCGGCGTGTCCATGTTCGTAAGGAGGGCCACGGTGTTGACCCCGGCGTCCTTGCCCAGGGCCACCATGGTCTCGGCAAGCTCGCGGGCCCTGGGTTCATCCTTCATGAACGCACCACTGCCCACCTTGACGTCCAGGACCAGCGAGCCGGTCCCTTCGGCAATCTTTTTGCTCATGATCGAGGAGGCAATGAGCGGAATCGCCTCCACGGTGCCGGTGACGTCGCGCAGTGCATAGAGCTTTTTGTCGGCGGGGGCCAGGCCGGCACCCGCGGCGCAGATGACGGCGCCAACGTCCTGGAGCTGGGCCAGTATTTGCTCGTTGCTGAGGTTGGCCCGCCAGCCGGGAATGGCTTCCAGCTTGTCCAGGGTGCCGCCGGTGTGGCCCAGTCCCCGGCCGGAGAGTTGGGGAACGGCAACACCGAAGACCGCCACCAGCGGCGCCAGCGGCAGGGTGATCTTGTCCCCAACGCCTCCGGTGGAGTGTTTGTCCGAGGTGTACTTCAGGCCCCCGTCCGGCCGGCGCAGGCTGGAGAAGTCCATCCGCTCCCCGGACGCGATCATGGCGGCCGTCCAACGGGCGATTTCGATCCGGTTCATGCCGTTGAGCAGGATGGCCATGTTCAGGGCAGCCATCTGCTCGTCGGCGATGACCCCCCGGGTGTAGGCATCGATGGTCCAGTCGATCTGTTCGGGGCTGAGGGTGCCTTTGTCCCGCTTGATGCGGATGATGTCGACGGCGTCGAACGCCTCGGCTTTGTTGTTCGCTGCGCGGGTGTCTGTCACCGGGTTTCCTCCAGGTGTTCGGGACCGAAGGCGTCGGGCAGCACCTGGTCCATGGTCTTGATGCCTTGGGTGGTCATGAGTTCCATGCCCGGCGCCCGGAATTCGTAGAGCAGCTGGCGGCAGCGTCCGCAGGGCATCAGGACCCCGCCGTTGCCGTCCACACAGTAGAACGCCCGGAGCAGTCCGCCGCCGGTCATGTGCAGGTTGCCCACCAGTGCGCATTCGGCGCACAGGGTCAACCCGTAACTGGCGTTTTCCACGTTGCAGCCGCTGACGATCCGCCCGTCCTCGGTGAGTGCTGCCGCCCCCACCGGGAACTTCGAGTACGGAACGTAGGCGTGCTGCATCGCTGCGACGGCCGCAGCCTCCAGCGCGGCCCAGTCCAGGTCCTTTGCATCGGCCACGGTGTCAGCCCTTGACATAGGGAATGCCGCTGGCAGCCGGGCCCCGGGACCTGCCTACCAGCCCGGCCACGGCCAGGACCGTCACCAGGTACGGCAGCATGGCCATGAACTGGCTGGGTACCGGGGTGCCGATGATGGTCACGATGCTCTGCAGGTTGTCCGCGAACCCGAACAATAGCGCGGCGAAGAAGGCGCCGATCGGGTTCCAGCGGCCGAAGATCAGGGCGGCCAGCGCAATGAAGCCGCGTCCGCCGGAGATTTCCTTGGTGAAGCTGTCGATCGCCACCAGGGTGAAGAAGGACCCGCCGATGCCGGCCACGGCCCCGCCCAGGGTGACGTTCCAGAACCGGGTGGCGTTGACGTTGATGCCGAGCGTATCCGCTGCCTGCGGGTGCTCACCCACGGCCCGCACCCGCAGGCCCCATCGGGTCTTGAACAGGCCTACCCAGACCACCAGGACGGCGATGTACATCAGGTATCCCACCAAAGACTGGCGGAACAGGATGGGCCCGATGACCGGGATGCTGGACAGGACGGGAATCTCGATGATGTCCAGCCCGGGAGGCGAATTGAACTGGGCCTTGTTGGCCTGCATCACGGTGCTGAAGAGGAAGCCCGTGACCCCGGAGACCAGGACGTTCAGCACGACGCCCACGATGATCTGGTTGACGAGGTATTTGATGCTGAACAGCGCCAGCACCATGGACACCACGGCTCCCGCCACTGCGGCGGCCGCCAGCCCGATGAAGGGGTTCTGCGTCATGCTGGCCACGATGGCGGCGGTGAAGGCGCCGCCCAGGAGCTGGCCCTCAATGGCGATGTTCACCACGCCCACCCGCTCACACAGGACGCCGGACAAAGAACCGAAGACCAGCGGGACGGCGAGGGTGACGGACCCGGCGACGAGGCCGGCCAGGGAAATGTTCGGGGTACGGGCTCCGCCCACAACCCAGATGAGGAACGCGGTCACGAACAGGACGATGAAGGCCACCGTCAGCCAGCCCGGAGCCGGCCTGCCCTTGGTCTTGAGGTACACGGCATAGCCGGCGAGTCCCAGGAGCAGGACGGAGAGGACGATGCCGCCGGCAAAGGCGTTCACCTGCAGGGCCGGGAGCTGGAAGAAGTCCTCGCTGGTGGAGATCCCGAAGCTGGCGGTCTGGTTGGGCGCCATCAGGCCGAAAAGGACCAGGGCGATCAGTCCGAAGGCGGTGAGCAGGATCGGGGTCCGCCAGGTCACCGGTTTGACGGAGACTGTTGCTGGACCGGTGTCCGCCGATGCGTTATTCGGCTGCGGTGTTCCCGGGCGGGGCGACGAAACTGTTGTGCTCATGCTGCACCTCCGGTAGTTGCTGCCTTACGGGATTTGGCGGTGCGGGCCGGCTTCTTGCGCCGCGGGTTCAGGCCGAAAACGGCCCGGACCAGGGGGGGCGCCGCGATAAAGAGCACGATCAGGGCCTGGACCACCAGGACGATGTCGATGGGGGTTCCGGTCTGGATCTGCATCTGGACGGCTCCCGCGCGGAAGGCGCCGAACAGGAGGCCGGCAGCGAAGGTGCCCCACGGCGTCGAACGTCCCAGCAGGGCGACGGTGATGGCGTCGAAGCCGTAGGTGGCCGCCACGCCGTCGGTCAGGACTTTCTCGGTGCCCGCCACCTGGGCCACGCCGGACATACCGGCCAGCCCGCCGGCGATGGCCATCACGAGGATGGTGGAGCGGGAGACGTTGATGCCGGCGGTCTGGGCGGCCTTGGGGTTGGCGCCGACGGCCCGGAACTCGAAGCCCACGGTGGAGCGGTTCAGCAGCCACCAGACCAGGACGGTGGCTGCGATGGCCAGCAGGAAACCGAGGTGCAGGCGGTACTGGGTGCCGAAGATCTGCGGGTAGACGGCGCTGGGGTCCAGGATGGGCGAGATGGGGTTGGTCTCCCCCGGCCGCTGGAAGGCCGGCGTGTTCAGCAGGAACCGCAGGAAGTACAGCGCGATGTAGTTGAACATGATGGTGAGGATGACCTCGTGGGCGCCGGTCCGTGCCTTGAGGACGCCCACGAGTCCGCCCCAGAAGGCGCCGCCGATGATGCCGGCCAGCAGGACCAGCAGCAGGTGCAGGCCCAGGGGCAGGTGGAGCGCGAAGCCTATCCAGGCGGCCAGGATGCCGGCCACGATGATCTGCCCCTGGGCGCCGATGTTGAACAGTCCCGCACGGAAGGCCAGCGCGACGCCGAGGCCGGCCGTAATGAGCGGTGTGGCGATGGTGAGCGTCTCCATAAACGGCGCGAACTGTGCGGCAAGGCTGTTGCCCCGGGGGTTGAAGACCGAGCCCTGGAACAAGGCGATGTAGGACCGGGTGGCAGCGTTCCACACTGCTGAGAGGAAGTCAGTAGGGCGGGCGAAGAGGTAGGTGGAGGTGGTGGCCACCTGTTTGTCGGTGCTGGCAATCAGGAGCCCGCCGATAATGAGGGCAAGCAGTACGGCGAGAACCGAGACCATGCCGCCGCCAGTGAAGATCCTGCGGAGCACGGTGTCCGGGCCGCCCGGCAGCTGCCCGCTCTGGGCAGTGGCAGGGACGGCTGAAGGCTCCATGGCGCCGCCGGCGGTATCAACGGAGACGACGGCGGCAGTCAGGTCCTCCGCGGGGGCTGCTTCGCGGGCTTCGGGGGCGGGTTCGCCGGCCGCGTGCCTGGGGGGATGCTTGTCAGACATTCTCGCCTCCTTCGGCGTCGGAAGTGGAGGCCGTGGCAGAAGCTGTGGAGGCCTGGCCCGAGCCCTGGGCCGACGTGCGGGCGTGTTCCTCCGGCGGGATTCCCGCCATCATGAGGCCCAGGACGTCACGGCCGGTGCCGGCCGGCACAATGCCCACCAGCTTGCCTTTGTAAAGCACTGCAATGCGGTCGGCCAGTTCCATCACCTCGTCCAGCTCCGTCGAGATGATCATTACCGGCGTCCCCTGGTCGCGCTCGGCCACGATCCGGCGGTGCAGGAACTCAATGGAGCCCACGTCCACGCCGCGGGTGGGCTGGGAGGCGATGAACAGGCGCAGCGGGCGGGACAGCTCGCGCGCCATCACCACTTTCTGCTGGTTGCCGCCGGAGAGGGTACCGGCGGCGGCAACCGCCGACGGCGTCCGCACGTCGAATTCGCCGATGCGCTCCTTGGCGTTCTCCAGAATCTTCGCCGGGCTCATGCTGATGCCCTTCGCGAACGGGGGCTTGTCATAGAGGTCCAGGACCAGGTTCTCGGCCACCGAGAAAGTGCCCACCAGCCCGTCCACCTTGCGGTCTTCCGGCACGAATCCGACGCCGGCCTTCAGGACTTCCTTGACCGACCGGCCGAGCAGCTCCTTGCCGTCGAGCCTGATGGAACCCGAAACACGGTCCTGGAGGCCGAGGATCGCCTCGGTGAGTTCGGTCTGGCCGTTGCCCTGCACACCGGCCACTGCCAGGATTTCGCCGCGGGCAATGTCAAAGCTGAGGCCGTTTACCACGTGGTGGCCGTTGGGGGCGATGACGGTCAGGTCGCGGACTTCGAAGGTCTTTTCCTTCGGCTGGGCGGGCGCCTTGTCCAGGTTCAGGCTGACGGCGCGGCCCACCATCATGGAGGCGAGCTCTGCGATGGGGGTGCCGGAATCGGCCGTGCCCACCACCTTTCCGTGCCGGATCACCGTGATGGTATCCGAGACTTCCTTCACTTCCCGCAGCTTGTGCGAAATAAAGACAATGGACGTCCCGCCGGCCTTAAGCTGGCGCATGATGTCCAGCAGTTCGTCCGTTTCCTGGGGCGTCAGCACAGCAGTGGGTTCGTCCAGGATCAGGACCTTGGCGTTCCGGACCAGCGCCTTGATGATTTCCACGCGCTGCTGGACGCCCACCGGCAGGTCCTCCACCAGGGCGTCGGGATCGACATCGAAGCCGTACTGGTCCGAGATCTCCTTGATCCGGCGCCGTGTCTCATCCAGGTTGAGGAAACCGCCGGCCTTGGTGGGTTCGGCCCCGAGGGCCACGTTCTCGGCAACGGTGAAGACGGGGACCAGCATAAAGTGCTGGTGCACCATGCCGATTCCGGAGGCCATGGCGTCACCGGGGCCGCGGAAGGAAACAGCCTTGCCATCAACGAGGATTTCACCCCCGGACGGCTCATAAAGGCCGTACAGCACATTCATGAGGGTGGATTTTCCGGCCCCGTTCTCCCCCAGCAGGCAGTGGATCTGCCCGGGTTCAACCACCACATCGATGTGATCGTTGGCGAGCAGGGTCCCGAAGCGTTTAGTGATCCCTCTGAGTTCAAGTTTCAACTCTGACCAATCTCGAAGCGTCCGGTGATCGACCGGACGGGATATGTGGCTGCAGCACCAGCCTAGTGGTTGCAGTCCTGGGATTAACGGGCGGTGGCCCAAAAGTGGCAGGCAGCAGCAAAAAGCGCCACCGCCCGGCCGGTCATCGACCAGCCGGGCGGTGGCGCTCTATGCAGGGTCAGTACTTCGGGCTTGCCTTGGACTCGACTTTCAGCTTGCCGTCCACAATGTCCTTCTTGATCTGCTCCAGCTCGGACTTGAGCTCGGCAGGGACCTGCGAATCGAGATCGTGGAAGGGGGCCAACTGCACACCGTCGTTGGCCAGGGTGCCAACGTAGGGCGTGTTGCTGAACTTTCCTTCCGTGTCATCCTTGACCACGGCCTCCACGGCCTCGTCCATCGTCTTTATGACGGACGACAGCATAATGTCCTTGTAGTCAGGGGCGGTCAGGTAGCCGTCGGAGTCGACCCAGATCAGCTTGACGTCCTTGCCGGCGGCCTTGGCATCCTTCAGCGCCGCCCCCGCGCCCTTGCTGGTCGACCCGGCGACGGGCAGCACGATATCGGCGCCCTGGTCCAGGAAGTTCTGGGTGACCTGCTTGCCCACGTCCTGCTTTTCGAAGTCGCCGGTGAACGTCCCGTCCTGGGCCTCCTTGTTCCAGCCAAGGAGTTGGACGTCCTTGCCCTTCTGCTTGTTGTAGTACTTCACGCCGTCAGCGAAGCCATCCATGAAGATGGTGACCGTGGGGATGTTCTTGCCACCGAAGGTGGCCACTTTCCCGGTTTTGGTGGTGCCTGCCGCGAGGTAGCCGGCTAGGAAGGCTGCCTGCGCGGTGTCGTAGATGATCGGCTTGACGTTCGCGACCGGGGTGTCGTATGCGAAGTCGATGATGGCGAAATGTTTGTCGGGGTTGGCTTCTGCCTGCTGCTTGGTGGCGTCGCCGAGAAGGAAGCCCACCGTGAGGGTGAGGTCGCAGCCCGCGGTGACCATGGCGCGCAGGTTCGGTTCGAAGTCGTTGTTGGTTTTGGACTCCGCCTGGTTGACTTTGATCCCCAGGTCCTTCTCATTCTTCTTCAGCCCTTCGTAGGAGGACTGGTTGAAGGACTGGTCATCGAATCCGCCGGAGTCGGAGACGATGCAGCCGGTGTAGTCGCTGGCCCCGGCTGACGAGGTGCTTCCGGCTTCAGGGGCTGCGCCGCAGGCGGTCAACAGAAGGGCGGAGGCGCTGACGGTAGCCAGGCCGGCCGTTGAACCGCGCTTGATGTGTGCACGCAGTGATTTCTTCAATTTTCCTCCAGGATGAAGAGAGTGGCGCTACGGTTCGAATTCAATGAGTGTCCGTTTCTGCATTGAAATTCTGTTTTCACTGACAGCCCGCAGCACTGCGCCGGAGCGCACTGATGGCACCTACTTTAGTGGCCTGCGACACGTCTCCCTAGCACACCCGGACCGCTTTTCAGAGATCGTTTACAAGTTGTTACCAACGAGTAAGGGGCCGCACCTTGGGTGCGGCCCCTTACTGGTTCAGCTGCCGGAGAACGGTCAGAGGCGGACCAGCATCTTGCCGGTGTTGGCGCCGTCGAGCAGGTCCATAAAGGCCCGCGGGGCTTTCTCGAGCCCGTCCACGATGGTCTCGTCGTAGCGGACCGTGCCGTCAGCGAGCCAGCCGGCCATCTTCTCGGCGAACTCCGCAGCGTGCTGCCGCTGGCCGCCCACCAGGAAGCCCTTGAGGGTGAGCTGCTTGCCGATGGCGAGCATCAGGTTGTGTGGTGCGGGTGTTGGCTCGGTGGAGTTGTATTGGGCAATGGCGCCGCACATCGCCACTCGGCCGCCGACGTTGAGCGTGGCCAGGGCGGCCTCAAGGTGTTCGCCGCCCACATTGTCGAAGTAGACATCGATGCCGGCTGGCCCGGCTGCCTTCTGCAGCTGCTCCAGGACAGGCCCGTCGTGGTAGTCGAAGGCAGCGTCAAAGCCGAGTTCCAGCAGCCTGGCCACCTTGGCAGGGGTGCCCGCTGAACCAATCACGCGGGACGCACCCATGGCCTTGGCGATCTGGCCCACCAGTGAGCCCACGGCGCCGGCCGCGCCCGAGACGAACACGGCGTCGCCGGCTTTGAACTCTGCGACCTTGAGCAGGCCGGCGTATGCCGTCAGCCCCGTCATGCCCAACGCACCGAGGAAAGCGGACGCGGGGGCGAGGTCGGTGCGTGCGGGCGTGGCTGCGGCAGCGTCCACCACTGCGTATTCGCGCCAGCCCAGGGGGTGCACCACAACGTCACCTTCCTGATGGCGCTCCGAACGGGAGGCAAGCACCTCCCCCACGGCACCGCCGTCGAGCGCTTTATCCAAAGCGAAGGGTGCGGAGTAGGACTTGACGTCATTCATGCGCCCCCGCATGTAGGGATCGACGGACATAAAGAGGTTGCGGACCAGGATCTGGCCGTCCTGGAGTTCCGGCAGCCGGGACTCGGCAAGCCGGAAGTTCTCCGGGACCGGGCGGCCCTTCGGTCGGGAAGCCAGCTGGATTTCGCGGGTGGTGACGGGAAGAGGTGCATGGCTCATGCGGCGTACTCCAGGATTTTGATGTCCACGGTGATGTTGCCGCGGGTGGCGTTGGAGTAGGGGCAGATTTCATGGGCCTTGGCCACCAACGCCTCCGCGGTGGCCAGGTCCAGTGCCGGCAGGGCGATCTCAAGTTCGGCGGCCAGCCCGAAACCGGCGGTGTCCAGCTGTCCGAGGTGCACCTTGGCGGCCACTGCCGAATCGGTCAGGTCCGCGCGTTCCTTGCGGCCCACCAAGCGGAGGGCGGAGTGGAAGCAGGCGGCGTAGCCGGCAGCGAAAAGCTGTTCGGGGTTGGTGCCTTCGCCGGTTCCGCCAAGCTCAAGGGGGCTGGCGAGGGTGACGTCCAGTTTACCGTCGTTGGTCCGTGCATTGCCGTCGCGGCCTTCGCCCGAGGCAAGCGCCTCGGCAGTGTAAAGGGATTTCACGGTGTTTCCGTCCTGTTGTGGGGTTGAAATCTGCGGTGTCAGAGCGTGTTGTGGTGTCAGAGCGTGTTGTGCAGGGCTGCGGTCAGGCGGCCCAGGGTGTCGCGCAGCTGGTCAAGTTCTTGGGCTGTCAGCCCCGCGGCGTCCGCGAGCCGCTGCGGGATGGCGCCGGCCTTCCCGCTCAGCTCCCGGCCGGCCGGCGCCAGGTGGATGGCGACCCGGCGCTCGTCCTCTCCGGACCGCCGGCGCTCCACCAGCCCCATCGATTCCAGGCGCTTGAGCAGGGGCGACAGGGTGCCCGAGTCCAGTCCGAGCTCTTCGCCCAGTTCTTTCACGCCGCGCGGCTCGCTTTCCCACAGCACCAGCATCACCAGGTACTGCGGATAGGTGAGGCCCAGCCCTTCGAGGACCGGTCGGTAGACCGCAGTGGCGGCACGGGATGCGGAGTAGAGCGCAAAGCACACCTGGCGGTTCAGCCGCGGAGCATCTGTCATGCCAAAACCATAACGTGCAACTAAATTGTGCACAACTTATGGCAGGGACAGGAAACAGGGTCGTCTTTTCAGAAAGTACGACGGCGGCATCCGCCGCCGCGGCTAAAGGTCGCGGATGGTGCGCAGGGCCGCAGCAGTGAGGACCCGGACGCCAAGGCCCAGGGCCCGTTCGTCCAGGATGTAGTCGCCCCGGTGGAGATCGTATTCCTCGCCGCCGGGAGTTTTGGTGCCAAGCCTCATCATGGCGCCCGGTAGCTCCGCGAGGAACCAGGCGAAGTCCTCCCCGCCCATCGACTGCGGGGTCAGCACCACGGCGCTTTCGCCGATCTCCGCCCGTGCGGAGGCCTCGATGATCGCCGTCTCGTGTTCAGAGTTCACCACCGGCGGCACTCCCCGGGTGTGCTCCAAACGCACATCCACGCCGTAGGGGGCTGCCACCTGGTGCACCACTTCATCCAGCAGTTCGCCCGCGGCGTGCCACGCTTCGCGGTCCAGGCACCGCATGGTTCCGGCCATGTAGCCGGTTCCGGGAATCGCGTTCGGAGCCGAGCCGGCCGAGATCTGGCCCCACACCACCGAAACCCCGCTCCGGACATCCACCCGGCGGGACAGGACGGCAGGCACATTCACGGCAATCTGGGCCAGGGCGAACACCAGGTCCTCGGTCAGGTGCGGGCGTGAGGTGTGGCCGCCGCGGCCCGAAAGCTCGATCCGGATGGTGTCCGAGGCCGACGTGATGGCGCCGATCCGGGTACCGATCTTGCCCACTTCGATGCGCGGATCACAGTGCAGGGCCAGGATGCGGGGAACCCCGTCCAGGACACCCTGCTCGATGCAGGAGTGGGCCCCGCCGGGCATCGTTTCCTCGGCGGGCTGGAAGATGATGCGGACGGTGGCCCCAAGCGGTTCCTCCTGGTGCATACGGTGCAGCACCAGGGCGATGCCCAGCATGGTAGTGGTGTGGACGTCGTGGCCGCAGGCGTGCGTCACGCCGTGGTTCTTCGAGGCGAAAGGCAGGCCCGTCTCCTCAATGATGGGCAGCGCATCAATGTCTCCGCGCAGGGCCGTGGCGATGGGCCCCTCCCCCACATCCACCGTGAGCCCCGTGCCCTCCAGCCGCCGGGGGCTGAGGCCTGCGGCTTCGAGCCGCTCGGCCAGCTTGTCCGTAGTGCGGAATTCCTTGAAGGACAGTTCCGGATGCGCAT
This sequence comes from Arthrobacter sp. SLBN-100, assembly GCF_006715305.1. Lineage (NCBI taxonomy): Bacteria > Bacillati > Actinomycetota > Actinomycetes > Micrococcales > Micrococcaceae > Arthrobacter > Arthrobacter sp. SLBN-100. Next base: position 4,285,019 of record NZ_VFMY01000001.1, on the reverse strand, counting down.
GCAGGTCCCGGCGGAAATCGATCAGTTCCGGCAGGAGCGGCTCAAGCCAGGGTGCCACCAGTGCGGTGGGCTCGGCTTCCGTAGTGTAATTGCGCACGGTTTCACTCTAGCGAGGGTCACCCGATTACGGGCCATCGCGGTCCCCGCGTTACATCCGCAGGGCCGCGCGGCCTACAGAACGTCCGTGTCCCCGCTCGCTTTCAAGGCGTCGACGGCGGCTTTGACACGCTGCGAATTGGCCATGGTGGTCACCAGCAGGGCATCCGGGGTATCCACAATGACAACGTCCTGGATCCCGATCAGGGCAATCACGCGCTTGGTGTCGGTCACCACCACGCCGCTGGAGTTCTCGGTGAACACGCGCGCACCCTCGCCGAGTACGGTGACGTCATCCACTTCCTTGGCGCTGTTGAGCCGGCCCACGGAAGCGAAGTCGCCCACGTCGTCCCAGCGGAAGGAGCCGGGCACGACGGCGACGTCCCCGGCTTCGGCGGCAGGTTCAGCGACTGCATAGTCGATGGCGATCTTGGGCAGGGTGGGCCAGACACGGGCAGTGACCTCGTCGCGGGCGGGGGTGTCCCAGGCGCGCGCGATTTCCTGCAGGCCCTGGAACAGCACGGGCTGGTTGGCCTCAAGGTGCTTGAGCAGGAGGGCAACCGGGGCGACGAACATGCCGGCGTTCCACACGTAGTTGCCGCTGTCAACGTACTGCTGGGCCACTTCCTCGTCCGGCTTTTCGACGAACTCCACCACGTCCTGGGCGCTGGGAGCGCCGTCGATGTGCAGGTCCTGCCCGGATCGGATGTAGCCGAACCCTGTGGAGGGGTGGGTGGGCTTAATGCCTATGGTGACAATCTTGCCGGCGGCGGCGGTGTGGATCGCTTCGCGGACGGCCTGCTGGAAGAGGCTGTCCGGGCTGATCACCTGGTCCGCAGCGAAGGAACCCATGATGGTGTCCGGATCGCGTTCGTGCAGGATGGCGGCGGCAAGGCCGATGGCCGCGCCGGAATCCTTGGGCTCGGACTCCAGGACCAGGTCCGCGTCCTGGAGTTCCGGAAGCTGGCGGCACACCGCATCACGGTGTGCCTTCCCGGTAACTACCAGCACCCGGGTGCCGGCCAGCGGGTGCAGCCGGTCATAGGTGGCGCGCAGCAATGTACTGCCCGAGCCGGTGAGGTCGTGAAGGAACTTAGGAGCTGCGGCTCGCGACAGGGGCCAAAGGCGGGTCCCTACGCCGCCGGCCGGGATCACCGCAATGAAGCGGTCAAGGGGTGAAACGGGGCTTGTCACTTTGTCTGTACTCATCAAGGCCTACTTTAGCCGACCGCCTGCCGTGGCCCCTTCCGGCCCCCGTTCGGAGCCACCGGGACCTCATGAGGACGCGTCTTTGTGGCGTTTGTCTCATTAATCCGCAAAATCCTTGCTACTGCTGGGCACCAAGGAGTTCCTAAATTGAATAAGCTGTGAGCGGAGCCTAGATTTAGGCCTGAGCTACGAGTGCTCTCGCAGCAGGCGTTCCCCCCGCGTGGATCTCATGCCAGCGCCGCTGTGTTGCAGGGAGGTTTATCAGTGCCGACAAAACCAGCTGGCACCTTGTACCGCGGCCGTGAAGGCATGTGGTCCTGGGTAGGACACCGTATTACCGGTGTAGTGATCTTTTTCTTCTTGTTGGTCCACGTTCTGGACACCTCCTTGGTGCGTGTCTCTCCCGAGGCCTACACCGCGGTGATCGGTGCCTATAAGAACCCGCTCATGGCCCTGGGCGAGACCGGCCTTGTTGCGGCCATCGTCTTCCACGCCTTCAACGGCCTGCGCATCATCGCCGTGGACTTCTGGAAGAAGGGTCCCAAGTACCAGCGCCAGATGCTCTGGGCAGTCCTTGGCCTGTGGCTGGTCACCATGGTTGCCTTCTCCATCCGCCACCTGTCCCTCGCGCTCGGAGGTCTCTAAGCCATGTCTGCAACCATTGAGAGCCCGCGCAGCGGACGGATTGCACCCCAGTACCGCCGCACCGGCGGAAGCCGTGGCAACTTTGAAATGATCGCCTGGCTGTTCATGCGCCTCTCCGGCGTGGTTCTGGTGGTCCTGATCTTCGGCCACCTTTTTGTGAACCTCATGGTGGGCGAGGGCATCCACGCCATCGACTTCGGTTTCGTGGCCGGCAAGTGGGCCGACCCGTTCTGGCAGTTCTGGGACCTCACCATGCTGTGGCTGGCCATGCTGCACGGCACCAACGGCGTCCGCACCATCATCAACGACTACGCCGAGAAGGACTCAACCCGCCGCTGGCTGAAGACGGTGCTCTACTCAGCCACCGTCGTCATCATCGTCCTGGGCACCCTGGTGATCTTCACCTTCAACCCTTGCCCCGTGGTGAACGGCGTTCCCCTGCCTGGCGGCTTCTGCCCTGCCTAGCACCGGCAACATCCCGGGCCCGCGGGTACAACCGCGGGCCTTGTTTTGCGGAGCAGGCAACGCCCGCCCGTTGTTTTATTGCGAATTTTGAGAGAAAGAGCGTCTGGTATGCAGGTCCATAAGTACGACGTCGTCATCGTCGGTGCCGGTGGCGCTGGCATGCGCGCGGCGATCGAGTCCGGTCAACGCGCCCGCACAGCAGTACTGACCAAGCTCTACCCCACCCGCTCGCACACCGGTGCGGCGCAGGGTGGCATGTGTGCAGCCCTTGCCAATGTCGAGGAAGACAACTGGGAGTGGCACACGTTCGACACCGTCAAGGGCGGTGACTACCTGGTGGACCAGGATGCCGCAGAGGTCATGGCCAAGGAAGCCATCGACGCCGTGCTCGACCTGGAGAAGATGGGCCTGCCGTTCAACCGCACGCCCGAAGGCCGGATTGACCAGCGCCGGTTCGGCGGCCACACCCGCGACCACGGCAAGGCCCCCGTCCGCCGCGCCTGCTACGCCGCGGACCGCACCGGCCACATGATCCTGCAGACGCTGTACCAAAACTGCGTCAAGCACAACGTTGAGTTCTACAACGAGTACTACGTCCTGGACCTGCTGACGGTCGAAGAGGACGCAGTGCGCGAAGACGGCACGCCGTACAAGCAGAAGCGCGTGGCCGGCGTGGTCTCCTACGACCTCGCTTCGGGCGAACTGCACGTCTTCCAGGCAAAGTCCGTGGTGTTCGCCTCCGGCGGTGCAGGCAAGGTCTTCAAGACCACTTCCAACGCCCACACCCTCACCGGTGACGGCATGGGCATCGCCTTCCGCCGCGGAATCCCGCTGGAGGACATGGAGTTCTTCCAGTTCCACCCGACGGGCCTCGCCGGCCTGGGCATCCTCCTCTCCGAGGCCGCCCGCGGCGAAGGCGCGATCCTGCGCAACTCCGAGGGTGAGCGCTTCATGGAGCGTTACGCCCCCACCATCAAGGACCTCGCGCCCCGTGACATCGTGGCCCGCTCCATGGCCAACGAGGTCCGCGAAGGCCGCGGCTGCGGCCCGAACAAGGACTACGTCCTCCTGGACCTCACCCACCTGGAGCCGGCGCACATCGACGCCAAACTGCCGGACATCACCGAGTTCGCGCGCACCTACCTGGGTGTGGAGCCCTACACGGAGCCGGTTCCGGTGTTCCCCACGGCGCACTACGCCATGGGCGGCATCCCCACCAACATCACCACCGAGGTCCTGCAGGACAACGACACCGTTATCCCCGGTCTTTACGCCGCCGGTGAGGTGGCCTGCGTTTCCGTCCACGGATCCAACCGCCTGGGCACCAACTCGTTGCTGGACATCAATGTGTTCGGCAAGCGCGCCGGTATTGCGGCCGCCGAGTATTCCAAGACCGCCGAGTTCGTGGAGCTGCCGGAGAACCCCCTGGCGTACACCACCGAACTGCTCGACATTGCCCGCAACGGCACCGGCGACGAAAAGGTGGCCCAGATCCGCAAGGAACTGCAGGACACCATGGACGCCAACATGCAGGTGTTCCGCACCGCGGATACCCTGAACCAGGTCCTGCGCGACATCGCCTCCTTCGAGGAGCGGTACAAGCGCATCAACGTCCAGGACAAGGGAAAGCGCTTCAACCTTGACCTGCTCGAGGCCGTTGAACTGGGCTTCCTGCTGGAGCTGGCCAAGGTGATGACCGTGGCAGCCCTGCACCGTGAGGAATCCCGCGGCGGACACTTCCGCGAGGACTTCCCGGAACGTGACGACGAGAAATTCATGAAGCACTCCATGGCGTACAAGGATGACCACGCGCCGGCTGACGGATCGGCAGAAGCAATTGCCGGCATCCGCCTGGCCACGAAGCCGGTTGTCTTTACCCGCTACGAGCCGATGGTGAGGAAGTACTAAGATGACCGCTGAAATCGCTGAGCCAGCCTCAAAGATTGAACTGCCTGCCGGCGTCGGCGGTGGCGGCGAAATCCCCACGTTCGATGTGCACATGCGCGTCCGCCGGTACAACCCGGAGGTTTCCGGCGAGGCTAGCTGGGACGACTACCACCTGACCATGTACGGCACGGACCGTGTCCTGGATGCCCTGCACAAGGTCAAGTGGGAAATCGACGGCAGCCTCTCCTTCCGCCGCTCCTGCGCCCACGGCGTCTGCGGGTCCGATGCCATGCGCATCAACGGCCGCAATCGCCTTGCCTGCAAGACCCTCCTGAAGGACCTGGACACGTCCAAGCCCATCACGGTGGAACCCATCAAGGGCCTGCCGGTGGAGAAGGACCTCATCGTGGACATGGAACCGTTCTTCCAGTCCTACCGCGAAGTGATGCCGTTCCTCATCAACAAGGGCCACGAGCCCACCCGGGAACGCCTGCAGTCCGCCGAGGACCGTGAGCGCTTTGATGACACCACCAAGTGCATCCTGTGCGCTGCCTGCACATCCTCCTGCCCCGTGTTCTGGACCGACGGCCAGTACTTCGGACCGGCGGCGATCGTCAACGCGCACCGCTTCATCTTCGATTCACGTGATGACGCCGGCGACATGCGCCTGGAGATCCTCAACGACAAGGAAGGTGTGTGGCGCTGCCGCACCACCTTCAACTGCTCCGAAGCATGCCCCCGCGGCATCCAGGTGACCCAGGCTATCCAAGAGGTCAAGCAGGCCATCCTCTCCCGCAAGATCTGACAAAGGATCAAGCGAACGACGGCGCCGTCCCCACTTCAGGGGGATTGGCGCCGTCGTTGTTTCACAGCACCGGTGATTGAGCTTGTCGAAATCCCGGTTTCGACAAGCTCAACCACCGGGCCCCGAGTTTAACCAGGAACAGATAAGAAAGGGGACGTTGTGTCCCGCTCTGAAAAAGTCTCCTTTGCCGGTTCCACCGGCGAGATGCTCTCCGGCATCATCGACATTCCGGAAGGCCCGGTCAAGGGCTGGGGAGTCTTCTCCCACGGGTTCACGCTGGGCAAGGACGCGCCCTCCGCGTCGAGGATGTGCAAGGCGCTGGCGGACAGCGGCGTGGGTATGCTCCGGTTCGACAACCTGGGCCTGGGCGGCTCCGCCGGCGAGTGGTCCGCGGGTTCCTTCAGCCACAAGGTGGCGGACACCGTGAAGGCCGCCGAGTTCATGCGCGGCGAAGGGAAACAGATTTCGCTGCTGGTGGGCCATTCCTTCGGCGGTGCAGCCGTGCTCGCGGCCGCGCGGGAGATCCCCGAGCTCGACGCCGTCGCCACCGTTGGTGCGCCTTTCTCACCCAAGCACGTGGCACATGTCTTCGATGCCGCCCTGGACAAGATCCTGAGCGAAGGCAGCGCGGAGGTGGATCTGGGCGGGAAGCGGGTGGAGATCCGGAAGCATTTTGTTGAGGATCTGGAAAACGCCGACCTGACAGACTGCATCAAACAGCTGCACAAGCCGCTGATGGTGCTTCACTCCCCCACGGACAACACCGTGGGAATCGAAAATGCCAGCACCATTTTCCAGACCGCCCGGCATCCGCGGAACTTCGTCTCCCTCGAAGGCAGCGACCATCTCCTGACCGGCAAGGGCCAGGCGGCACGGGCTGGCCGGATCATCGCTGCCTGGGCTGACCAGTACCTCGACGCGGCCGAGTAGCCTGTCAGCGGGCAGCGGCCGACAGGCTACTGGTACCTGGCTATTTGCCGATGGCGGCCTTGCTTTCGCTGATCCACTGCTCCGCTGCCTTCTCAGGCGTCAGCCGCTTGAAGAGGACTTCTGTGTTGATGCGCGCAGTGATCTCGGAGACCGCTGTTGATCCCGTAGGCCCGATGAACGTTGGGGCGAAGTCCATCTTGCCGATCTGGTCGATGTACGAGGCCTCCACTTTGCCCTGCGGCGTCAGCAGATCCTTGACCGCGTTCCGCATGTCGGAGTTGCTGGGGACTCCGCGGTCACTCTGGATGATCTTGGCGGCGGCCTCATTGTTCACCAGGAAGCTGACCAGCTTGGCTGCAGCATCGGTGTGCTTGCTCCTGGCCGAGATGGTGTAGAACTGTGAGGACTGCAGCCAGATTCCCGGAGTGGGCGTTTCGCCGGGCAGCTTGAGCAGCTTCAGCTCAGCGCCCGAAGCCTTGCTGAGGGCGGACAGTGAGTTGCTCCAGGTGAGCATCATGGCTGCCTTGCCCATACCCATCAGGGTTTGCTCAGTACTCACGTTCAGTTTCTCCACGGTCTCGGAGGCGCTTGGTGCCGCTCCCGACCCGCTCAGCTTCAACGAGTAGTCGAAGTAATCCTGTACCGTTTCCTGGCCCAGGCCGAGCTGGCCGTCCTGGGTATACAGCGACTCGCCCTGCTGCCGGGCGAATGCGTCCAGGGAATCATGGGTGAGGACCGTTGCCGTTCCATAGGTGCCTTGGGGACTCTTGTCCGTCACCTCTGCGGCGATCCTCGCGAAGTCCTCCCAACTCCACTTGCTGTCATCCGGGACTGCAACGCCCGCTGCCTCGAAGACCGCGGGGTTTACGACGATTGAGAGTGCATTGGCTCCGGTGGACACGCCGTACTGCTTGCCTTGGACCTGGCCGTTTTCCAGCGCACCCTGGTCCGTCTTTGTCAGGTCCAGCGAGCCACTGACCTTGGAGAGATCCAGCAGTGCGCCGCGGTTGGCATATTCGGCAGGGTAAGCCCCGCCCATGGTGATGACATCAGGAGCATCGTTGGCCGCTACCTGCGTGGCCAGTTTGTCGAAGTACCCGCTGATGTCACCGTATTCGGGCTTGACCTTGATGTTGGGGTTGGCGGCCTCGAATTCGGCGATGGCCTTGTTGGTCAGCTCAGCGCGCCCCGCGTTTCCCCACCAGGAGAAGCGGATTTCAACGGGGCCTTCCGCTGGCTCGCTGGACGAGGGGCTGGAACATGCGGCGGTGAGCCCAAGTGTGCTCACCGCAGTAAGGACAGCGATGGTCTTGCGGAAGTTCTGGAACACTTTACGCGCCATTGTGTAAGCTTCTTTCCAACGTGAGAAAACGGTTCCTGAAACGTATCAAGGCCTTGCGGCGAAGGTCAACAGCCCCGCCGAGCCAAATACCGGAACCCCGGCGCACGACAGAACGGACATCATGAACCTGCCACTTGGTGATATCCAGATCCGGGACCCCTTTGTCCTGACGCTTCCGGATTCCGGTGAATACCTGCTGTTCGGAAGCACCGACAAGAACACCTGGTCTGGGCCCGCCACAGGATTTGACTGCTACCGCAGCCCGGACCTGGTCCGCTGGGAGGGACCACTGCCCGCTTTCCGGCCGTCAGCAGGCTTCTGGAGCCAGGAGCAATACTGGGCGCCCGAAGTGCACCTCTTCGAGGGGCGGTATTTTATGTTCGCCACCTTCACAGCCCCGGGCCGTTTCCGTGGAACCCAGGTACTCTCCGCCGACCGGCCGGAGGGACCCTATACACCGTGGAGCAGCGGCCCGGTCACCCCATCGAACTGGCAGTGCCTGGACGGGACCCTTCACGTGGACGCCGAGAGGACGCCCTGGATGGTCTTCTGCCATGAATGGAAGCAAGTGCACGACGGCGCCATGATGGCCCAGCGCCTCAGTCCGGACCTGCGCAGCGCCGTAGGAACACCTCTCTTCCTGTTCAATGCGTCGGAGGCAGCGTGGGCGCGGCCATTGTCCGTTCCGTCAACCAGGGACCTGGACTTTCCCGTCTACGTCACCGACGGGCCCTATCTGTTCAGGCTCAGCAGCGGCAAACTGGTCTTGTTGTGGTCAAGTTTTGGCGATCACGGGTATGCCATGGGAATCGCGCGCAGCGAATCAGGAACGGTGCTCGGGCCCTGGACCCAGGAACCCGAGCCGCTGTGGAGCACGGATGGCGGTCATGGCATGATCGCCCGCACCCTGGACGGCCGGCTTTTCCTGACCCTGCATCAGCCAAACAACAGCCCCCATGAACGGGCAGCCTTCTATCCGCTGCGGGAACTGGAGGACACCATAGTCCTTGATCTTGCAGCCGACAACATGTTCACCGGAAAAATGTCAGGAGGGCGTGCATAGTGCACAGCCAGACCACCACCCCACGTTCGGACCGTCCCTCCCCAGGGTCCGCCCGCAGCGGAACCATCAAAAGGAAAGCGCTCGTCCGGCGCCACAACGTCTGCCAACGCACACTCGACCCCCGAAGCCCTGTCTCCGTGGGAAACGGCGAGTTCGCCTTCACCATGGACCTCACCGGCCTCCAGTCCTTTCCCAGGGCCTACCCGGTTGGTGCCAGGGACGAACTGCCGCCGGGAACGCTTCTTGGTACCCAGGCGCAATGGGGATGGCACGCCATACCGCCCGCGCAGCCATACGAACTCACCGGCTCCACCGTCGTCTACGACTCACCGCGAGGGCCCGTTCCATACGTTGACATGGTGGGCGATATCGTCAATGACCGCGAGACCGACGCCTCCCGGGCCGAGACGTGGCTGCGGGCCAACCCCCACCGCCTGGATCTGGGACGCATCGGATTCCGGCTGGTGGAGGCCGGCGTGGAGCGCGGGATCACCGAAGCCGACATTTCCGGCGCCGAGCAGACCCTGGACCTGTGGACGGGACTGGTAACGAGCACCTTCACGCTGGGCGGCCACCCGGTCAGCGTCACGACGGCGTGCCACCCCCACCGCGACGAGCTCGGCCTTCGCGTGGAGTCATCCGCTCTCGGTGACGGTCTGGTGATTGGCATCGATTTTCCCTACGGCTCGGAGGCCTGGCACGATGCTGCCGATTGGCACAGCCCCGGCTCCCACACCACCACGCTCAAGGAGGCTGCGCCTTCCGCGGCTCACGCCGGCTCCACCAGCTGGGCTGTCCAGCGCGAGTTGGACAACTCCCGCTACCAGGTGGTGATCACGGGCAAAAAACTTGCCGTCGAACAGACAGGGCAGCACCACCTTCGGGTCTCTCCCCCGGCAGCTGGCCAGGACAGCCCGGCCGTCATTGACATGACGATTGCTTTCATTCCCGCCGCAGACGGCGACTGTGCTGCACCGGCTGGCAGAAAGCTAACAGGCGCGGCAGCCCGGCCAGGCGAGGGCACAGAGGCCCGAACCGCCGTCGTGCTTCCAGAGGGTAGCGCCCTTTCCGCGGGCAGTGCCGTTGCCGCCGCCTCCGCCAGGTATTGGCCCCGGTTCTGGTCCTCAGGCGGTGCCATCGAACTCGATGCGACGGACGATCCCCGGGCGAAGGAGCTGGAGCGCCGGATCGTCCTGTCGCAGTACCTGACCGCGGTCAACTGCTCAGGCTCATTGCCCCCGCAGGAAACCGGCCTGGTATGCAATTCCTGGCGGGGCCGCTTCCATCTGGAAATGCACTGGTGGCATGCCGCCCATTTTGCCCACTGGAACCGGGCGGAACTCCTGCTGCCCTCGTTGAAGTGGTACTCCACAGTGTTGGAACGGTCGAGGGCAACTGCCAGGGAGCAGGGTTTCGATGGCGTCCGCTGGCCCAAGCAGGTAGGCCCTGACGGCAGGGAGAGCCCCAGCCCCATCGGGACATTCCTCATCTGGCAGCAGCCGCACCCCATCCACCTGGCCGAGCTGGCGTACCGCGCCAGCCCTGGCCCTGAAGTGCTGGAGGAGTTCGCGGAGATCGTATTCGAAACGGCCGCGTTTATGGCCAGCTTCGCACATCGAACCTCGCGGGGATTTGAGCTGGGACCACCTTTGATTCCTGCCCAGGAGAGCTACGGCAGCATTCGAGGCGCCGTCACGAACCCCACCTTCGAGCTCGCGTATTGGCAGTGGGCCCTTCGGGTCGCAGCTGCCTGGCGGGAGCGGTTGGGACTCGAGCCCGTCCAGGCGTGGCGCGAAGTGGCCGAGGGCCTGGTGAAGCCGAGGATGATCGATGGCGTCTACGCTGCCATCGACGTGGAACCCTTCACCATTCGGACGGATCATCCCTCGATGCTTTGCGCGCTCGGTGTGCTGCCGGAGACTGACCTGATCGACAGGGAGATCATGAGGGCAACACTGGCGGACGTGCTTGCTGACTGGGACTGGGACACCACGTGGGGCTGGGACTATCCCGTGATGGCCATGACTGCGGCCCGCCTCGACGACCCGGAGGCTGCCGTTAACGCACTCCTGATGGGCGCGGGGAAGAACACCGTGCTACCCAACGGACACAACCGCCAGACGGACTCACTGCCTCTGTATCTGCCCGGCAACGGCGGGCTCCTCGCCGCCGTCGCACTCATGGCCGCCGGGTGGGACAACGGACCGGACCGGAATGCCCCCGGTTTCCCGCCCGGTTGGACCGTCGTGTGGGAAGGGCTGGTGGCTGCGCCGTAAGGTCCAGGCGGACGGGCAGGTCCGGACTATCGCTGCCGGAACCGGCCAATACCCCGGCGCCGGCCAGTAGCACCGTTTTCCTTGTAGACCGGGGCCTTGCCCGGCTGGACTGGCACCTTTCCCGGCTGTACTTGGCGGGCGCCCCAGGTCCCTTTGTCATGTCCCGAGGCGGCGCTCCGCAAGTCGGCCTCCCGGACGGCCGCCCAGCCGGCTGAGACGAGGTAGACCTGGCTGACGAGGTTGAACCAGATCAGCAGTCCGATGATGATGGCGAACGGCGCCAGGAGCGGGTTACGGCTTGCCCCGGCCAGCAGTTCCGTACTGAAGATTTGCAGTACCGTAGAGCCCAAAGCCGCCAGGATGGTGCCCTCCAGCAGGGCCCTGCGGGACAATTTCAGGCCCCCGGCCAACCGGAACATGATCAGTGCCGTAACCCAGTTCAGCACCAGGGGCACCCCGATCTTGATGGACGTGGTCAGCGGGCCGGCCAGGACCTTATCCAGTTGCAGGAACTCCGAGACCCAGCCTGCCGCCGTCCCGAAGACCAGGGAAGCGCCGGCGCTGATCACCAGCGCCACACCCAGGAGCAACAGGATGCCCGCATCCCGCAGCTTCAGGAGGATGGGGTTGAGCAGCGGCGGCGGCAGTTCCATAACGCCGCGCAGCCCGTCCCTCAGGCTGGCAATCCAACGCAGCGAGGTAAAAACAGTCACTGCGGCCGCAATGGCTGCCGTCCAGCCGAGCCCATCCGGATTCAGCAGCTCCTCCGGGTCAACCAGGCCGTCGCCGCCGTTCACCTTCAGGAGACCGGGCGCGCTTGAGGCCACGCTGCTGATGATCGTGTCCAGCAGCGTGGGCTGCCCCCGCAGGACCAGGCCTGCGACGGAGAACCCGGTCGCGAGCAGACCTGTGACGGAGAAGAACATGTTGAAGCCGATGCCGGCACTCATCAGGGGGCCATGCTGGAGGTTGTAATGCCGAAAGGCGCGCATGGGACGGAAGACGTTCAGGCGCGCCAGAAGCCACTGGAGCATGGCGATGGCGGCTGCGAATGGACCCCCGCCTGCCCTGCGGGCTTTGCCCCACTGCATCCGTTTCTGGATGACGGCAAGCTTTAACCGGGCCTGTTCAGTGGGAAGTGGCTGTTGTTCAGCCTGCTTCGGCTGCTGTGTCCGGGGCGGCGTCCGTGAATCGGGTGCCGGCGTCGTTGTCAGTTTCGGTCCCAAAGTCCAGCTCTTCCCGTAGCTGCCAGATGCCGTCCGCATCGTGCTCGTAGAGTCCCATGCTAACCACGGGAAAGGTGGCTCTGTAGTTTTTCAATACCGTTTCAGCTTCGTCGAGGCTTTCCGGGGCGACGTCGTGGGCGATCGTGACGTGCGGGTGGTAGGCGAAGGGCAGTTCCCGCTGGAGGGGGCCCTGCTGCAGCTTTTCGTGCAGGTCCACGCAGGCCTCGAAGCCTTCCTCCACGGTGATGAAGACTACCGGCGAGACCGGGCGGAACGTTCCGGTGCCGGCGATGGTGACCATAAAGGGGCTTTGCCGGCGGGCCACGTCCCGCACGTGCTTCCGCGTGGCTTCCCAGTTCCGGGTAGGCGTGGTGGTCACCAGGGTGATGTGTGCCGGGACCACGTCGGCAAGGGGATCCCCGAAGGATGCCCGCCAGCGCTGCAGCTCCTCAGCCACCTCGGGCGGGAAGCCCAGGATGACCCCTACGCTGATGTCTTCCGTCCGCGATGGCCCATGTCCGGCCGCACCGGTGTCCTCCGCTGGGTCGCCTTGGGGGTTACCGGGCCTTCCCGCTGCCTGAGTGGAGCGGGAGCCTTCCCTTGCGGTGACTTTGCTGGCTGGCATGGCGCTAGCGGACTCCTGCGAGGGAGAAGGACGGAAGGAAGCCCATGCGCTCATACACCTGGCCAAGGGTAACGGATGCGATTTCCCTGGCCCGCTCGGCGCCGTGGGCCAGCAGCCGGTCAAGTTCCGCGGGGTCTGCCATCAGCTCGTTGGTGCGGTCGCGCAGCGGCGTGACGAACTCGACCACCACCTCGGCCAGGTCAACTTTGAGGTGGCCGTACATCTTGCCCTGGTACTCGGCTTCGAGCTCCGCCACGGACTTGCCGGTGAGGGAGGAATAGATGGTCAGCAGGTTCGAGATACCTGGCTTTCCCTCCTGGTCGAACCGGATTTCGGTGCCGGCATCGGTCACGGCGGACTTAATGCGCTTGGCCGCAACTTTGGGGTCCTCGAGCAGTTGGATGGCCCCGTTGGGCGATTCCCCGGTCTTGGACATTTTGGCGCTGGGATTCTGGAGGTCGTAGATCTTGGCGCGTTCCTTCACGATGGTGGCCTCCGGGACCGTGAAGGTGGCTCCGAACTTCGTGTTGAACCGCTGGGCCAGGTTCCGGGTCAGTTCCAGGTGCTGGCGCTGGTCCTCTCCCACCGGCACGAGGTCGGTATGGTACAGCAGGATGTCCGCTGCCATCAGGGTGGGGTACGCAAACAGTCCCAGGGTGGCGGCGTCGGCGCCGGACTTCTGGGTCTTGTCCTTGAACTGGGTCATCCGGGAAGCTTCACCGAAGCCGGTGATGCAATTCAGCGCCCAGGCCAGCTGCGCGTGTTCGGGCACGTGGGACTGGACGAAGAAGATGCTCTTGTCCGGGTCGATACCTGCTGCGATGTACTGGGCCGCCACTATACGCGTGCGTGTGGCCAGTTCAGCGGGGTCGAAGTCCACGGTGATGGCGTGCAGGTCCGGAATAAAGAACACGGCGTCGTACTCGGCCTGCATGTCCACCCAGTTGCGGACGGCGCCGATGTAGTTGCCCAGGTGCAGGGAGTCCGCGGTGGGCTTCGCGCCGGAGAGGATGCGCTTCTTGGGGGCAGGGGAAGTCTGGCTAGTCATGGGGATGAAACCTTCGGGCTTAGAGCTGGTAGTCCACTACGAGCGGGGCGTGATCGGAGAAGCGGGTGTCCCACGAGACTGCCCTGTCAACAACCGCCCCGATGGCGGCGGAAGCGAGTTCCGGGGTGGCCAGGTGGTAGTCGATGCGCCAGCCGGTATCGTTGTCGAACGCCTTCCCGCGCTGGGACCACCAGGTGTAAGGCCCGTCAACGTCGCCGGCAAGGCTGCGGTGGACGTCCTGCCAGCCGACCTCCCCGCCCAGGAAGTGGTCGAAGTACGCCCGTTCCTCCGGCAGGTGGCCTGCCTTCTTGATGTTGGCCTTCGAGTTCCGGATGTCCCGGGGCGTGTGGGCCACGTTGAGGTCGCCGACCACCAGGGCATGGTCGCTGTGCTTGGTCAATTCAGGCAGGCGCGTGCTCATCGCATCCAGGAACCGGAACTTGTCATCCTGCTTGGGGGTGCCTACCTCGCCCGAGTGGACGTAGGCGCTGGCCACAGTGAGCTGGACAGGGCGCCCGGCTGCATCGGCAAAGCGGAAATCGGCTTCCACCCAGCGGCCCGCCGTGGCGAAGTAGTCGTCACCGATGCCGTTCCGGGTTTCCAGCGGTTCCTCACGTGAAGCGATGGCGACGCCGGCGCGGCCCTTGGCCTCTGCCTCTGCGTGCAGGATATGCCAGCCTTCGCCCAGCAGCTGCCGGACGATGGCGTCAGGAGCGCGGACTTCCTGGAGGCAGAGGATGTCCACTTCGCGCGGCTCCAGCCACGCCGCCATGCCGTTCTTGAAGGCAGCCCGAAGGCCGTTGACGTTAACGGATGCGATGCGAAGGTGGTCCTTCTTCAATGCCGAGCTCACCCGCTCCACTCTAGTCGATGATGGTTCCGGTGACCGGCTCTCCGCTGCCGGAGGACTTGATCATGTCCCTGGCATTCGTGGCGGTGATCTCGATGGTTTCCAGGGCCCGGTTGATGGTGTCCTGGTTGGCGGCAGCGCCCTTGGCGCGCTCTTCTTCCACCACCCGGATCTGCACCTGGACGATCTTGAAGGAGTGGTCCAGCTTGAGGTCGCGGATATCGTCCCCGTGGCTGCGCTCGGCAACAATCCGGGTTCCGCCCTGGTCGGCCCCGGCGTACGGGCCGCGCCCCGCGGCCGTGGTGAAGGCGTTCTGGGCTTCCGTCAGCTTTGCTCCGGCTTTCTTGGCGGCCTTCTGGATGCTGAACACCACGAAGGACGCAAGGGCGAGCCAGAAGAAGGCGATGATGGCAACCACCCAGCCTACGACGTCGTTCTGATTGGCCGCGAAGATCACAGCCACAACAAACGCGGTGACGAGGACCATGAGTCCGGGCCCGCTGATACGGAACATGGAGAATCCGCCCCTGGCGGGTTTGGAGGTTGACTTGGAGCTGCCCAGAGATTGCATGCACCCATTCTCTCAAACGCCCGGGCATGCTCCCGCCGCCTTCCACCCCCCGGGGAACAGTGGCTACTTGAGGAAGAGCCGGCGCAGCCGCATGGTGGTGAGCAGCATGCCTGCGGCGGTCATCAGCAGGTAGTAGCCAATGTGGATGGACGTCGCCGCCGTGAAGGTCCCGACGCTGATCTGCCGCAGCAGTTCCACCCCGTGCCACAGCGGCATGGCCTGGATGAGCCACTGGATGGCCTGCGGATAGACGCTCAGCGGGTAGAACGTGGCGCTGAACAGGAACATGGGCAGCATGATGAAGTTGATCCAGTCCATCTGCTGGAAGGTCTTCAGGAAGCTCGTGATACCCATCCCGATGCTGGCAAATCCGAACGCGATCAGCACGGCGGCGGGGATCATGAGGAGAGCCCATGGTGTGGTGATCAGGCCCATAACACCCATCACTGCAGTGAAGCCCAGGGCGTAGAGGAGGCCGCGCAGCAGGGCCAGGAAGATCTCGCCCAATGCCACGTCGAGCGGCCCGAGCGAGGTGTACAGCATGCCCTGGTAAAGCTTGGCGAAGTTCATCTTGAAAAACACGTTCCAGGTGGAGTCGTAGACAGCACCGTTCATGGCGGAGACGGCCAACAGGGCCGGGGCAATGTACGCCGCATAGCTGATGTCCCCGCCGCCCGGACCCTGTACCGGACCCACGATCGCGCCCAGACCCACACCCATGGAGATTAAGAACAGGACGGGTTCAAAGAATCCTGAGAGCATCACCAGCCAGTTGGTGCTCTTCGTAGCCAGGAGTCCGCGCGAAATCACAGCCCTGGCGTTGTGCGAATACAGTGGCCCGAAAGTCCTGGTGCGGGCCTCGTCCGCGGCGCTCTTCACCGGCACGGCGGCACTCACCGGCCCATCCTCACGGCAAACTGGCGCCGGGTCAGGAACCAGCCCGCCACTGCCAGGCCCGCCAGCACCACGGCGTGCAGGACCGTCAGCAGCGGTGGTTCCTGGTAGCCGTAGCTGAAGACGCGGCCCAGTTCGGTGCCGTGCCAGATCGGGGAAATCCAGCCGATCCACCGGATCGCCAGCGGCAGGGAGTCCAGCGGAAAGAACGTCCCCGAGAACAGGAACAGTGGCATCACGATGAAGCGCATCACCAGGGCGAACTGCCCCTTGTCCTCGGTGATCGACGCCGAATAGGCCATCAGCGGCAAGCCAAAGGAAAGCGCCGCCAGCGTGGCCACCAGGATGGTCACCCACCCCCACCCGCCGGGCGCTGCACCGAAAAGAGCCACAGCGGCGAAATAGGCGGCGGACTGCAGCAGGAACCGCAGGGTCACCGCCATAACGTGGCCGGCCGCGATCTGTTGGGGCGTCAGCGGCGAGGCGTGCGGGCCGTAGTAGGTCCGGCGCCACTTGAAGCCGCCCATCACCGGGAACGTGAATTCGTTGGCTGCCGTCATCACGGCGGCGGAGACCAGCAGGGCGGGCGCCACGAACGTCACGTACCCCACTCCCCCGAAAGCTGCCGTGCCCTGCGCATCAACCAGGGTGGCCAGGCCCACGCCCATGGCGAACAGGTACGCCACCGGGTGTCCCACGCTGTACATCACGAGCGACCAGCTGTATCCCTTCATCACCCGGAGCACATGCTCCGCGTAGTAGAAAGCACCCCAGCGCCGTGCCTTCGCCGCTGCCACGGCAGGGCCATGAGCGACGGGAAGTTTGTCCCCGCGGGCAGGCGCCGCCGGCAACCCCGCCTCCTTAGTCAACCCCGCCTTCTTAGTCAACGAGGCTCCTGCCCGTCAACCGGAGGAATACGTCTTCCAGCGAGGACCTGCGGACCAGCGATGTCAGCGGCCGCAGGCCGCGGGACGCCACCTGCTCAAGGGCGGACTCGCCGTCGTGCGCGTAAATCAGCACCCGGTCCGGCAGGACTTCCAGCCGCTCCCCGATGCCGTCCAGCTCGGCGGCGATGGTGGTGTTCCGCTCGGAACCAAAGCGCAGCTCCACCACCTCCCGGGTGGAGTGCTCGCGGATCAGCTGCGCCGGCGCGCCTTCGGCCATGATGCGGCCTTTGTCCACCACGATGAGCCGGTCGCAGAGCTGCTCGGCCTCGTCCATGTAGTGGGTGGTCAGGATCAGCGTGACGCCTTGTTCCTTGAGCCGGAAGAGCCGGTCCCAGAGGATGTGCCGGGCCTGCGGATCCAGGCCTGTGGTGGGTTCGTCCAGCAGCAGGATCCGCGGTTCGTTGATCAGCGAGCGGGCGATGGTGAGCCGCCGTTTCATGCCGCCGGACAACGCGTCCACTTTGGACTTGGCTTTATCGGTCAGCTGCGCGAACTCGAGGAGTTCGTCGGCTTTTGGCTTGAGGTAGCTCATGGGCAGGCCGAAGTACCGGCCGTACACCAGGAGGTTGTCGCGGACGCGGAGTTCCTCGTCGAGGTTGTCCTGCTGCGGCACCACGCCCAGGTGGGCACGCACTTCCGGACCGTGTGAGTCCGGGTCAAGGCCCATGATCCGGAGGCTGCCCGCGGTGCGCCCGGTGACGCCGCCGATCATCTTCATGGTCGTGGACTTGCCGGCCCCGTTGGGACCGAGCAGGCCAAAGGATTCCCCTGCCGTGACGCTGAAGGAGATACCGTCGACGGCGGCCACATCGCCGTACTTTTTGGTCAGGTTTTCGGCTGTGATGACCATTTCGGGCCCCTGCCGCCCGCCCTTCCGGGCAGCGGAGGGGAGGATGGCTTCGTTGTGCACCCTCCGCAGACTAGTGGAGCTTTTGGCTCTGTGGAAGTGCCCTGGTTAATACAGCTGTGTTAAGTACGACGGCGGCAAGCACCTACTGGAAAAGGTGCTTGCCGCCGTCGGGCTGCTTGCTGCGCGGCTAGGCGGTTCCCGCCTTGCGCTCCGCGGCTTCGACCACATTGGTCATCAGCAGGGCCACGGTCATAGGGCCAACGCCGCCGGGGTTCGGCGAAATCCAGCCGGCAACCTCCGCGGCAGCCGGGTCAATGTCGCCATGGACCTTGCTCTTGCCCGTCTCGGGGTCGGTCTCCCGTGTGACGCCGACGTCGAGCAAGGCGGCACCCGGCTTCACGTCCGCAGCCTTGACGATGTGCTTCACACCGGCCGCGCCAACAATGACGTCCGCCTGGCGCAGCAGCTCCGACATGTTCGTGGTGCCGGTGTGGGTCAGCGTCACCGTGGCGTTGATTTCGCGCCGGGTCAGCAGCAATCCGATGGACCGGCCGATGGTCACACCGCGGCCAACCACCACCACGTGCTTGCCCTTGAGGTCGTAGCCGTTGCGCAGGAGCAGCTCGATGACGCCGCGGGGCGTGCACGGCAGCGGCGAGGTGATCTTGCCGTTGACGTTGAGCACCAGCCGGCCAAGGTTGGTCGGGTGCAGGCCGTCAGCGTCCTTCGCGGGGTCGATGCGCTCCAGGATGGCATCGGTGTCCAGGTGCTTGGGCAGCGGCAGCTGCACGATGTACCCGTGGCAGGCCGGGTCCGCATTGAGTTCGTCAATGAGGGCCTCAACCTGTGCCTGGGTGGCATCCGCCGGAAGCTCACGCTGGATCGAGTTCATCCCGATCTCCTCGGACTGCCTGTGCTTCATGGACACATACAGCTGGGAGGCGGGGTCCGCACCCACCAACACGGTGGCAATGCCGGGAGTGACGCCGCGGGCCTTCAGGGCCGCGACCCGCTCCGTCAGCTCGGCCTTGATGGCTGCAGCGGCTGCCTTGCCGTCAAGGATCCGGGCGGTCTTGGTTGCTTCAGTCATGGGTCACCACTGCTCGTGCTGCGGGTACAGCGGGAAGTCGGCGGCGAGCTTGTCCACGCGCGCCTGGAGGGCCTCGACGTCGGCGCTGTTGCCGGCCTTCAGCGCGGTGGCGATGATCTCGGCCACCTCGGTGAACTCGGCAGCGCCGAAGCCGCGGGTGGCCAGGGCCGGAGTGCCGATGCGCAGGCCGGAAGTGACCATCGGCGGACGGGGGTCAAACGGAACGGCGTTGCGGTTGACGGTGATGCCCACGGAGTGCAGGAGGTCTTCTGCCTGCTGGCCGTCCAGCTGGGAGTTGCGCAGGTCAACGAGGACCAGGTGCACATCGGTGCCGCCGGTGAGGACGGAGACGCCGGCTTCGGCGACGTCGGCCTGGTTGAGGCGGTCGGCAATGATCCGTGCGCCTTCCAGGACGCGCTCCTGGCGCTCCTTGAATTCCTCGGTGCCGGCAATCTTGAAGGCCACTGCCTTGGCGGCGATGACGTGCATGAGCGGGCCGCCCTGCTGGCCCGGGAAGACCGCGGAGTTCAGTTTCTTGGCCCACTGCTCCTTGGCCAGGATCACACCCGAGCGGGGGCCTGCCAGGGTCTTGTGCACCGTGGAGGTGACGACGTCGGAGTGCGGCACCGGGCTGGGGTGCAGGCCGGCGGCCACCAGGCCGGCGAAGTGTGCCATGTCAGTCCAGAGCAGCGCGCCCACCTCGTCCGCAATGGAGCGGAAGGCGGCGAAGTCCAGGTGGCGCGGGTAGGCAGACCAGCCGGCGATGATGACCTGGGGCTTTTCGGCGATGGCCTGCTCGCGGAGCTTGTCCATGTCGATGCGGAAGTTGCCTTCCTCCACCTGGTAGGCAGCCACGTTGTACAGCTTGCCGGAGAAGTTCAGCTTCATGCCGTGGGTCAGGTGGCCGCCGTGGGCCAGTGACAGGCCAAGGATCTTGTCGCCGGGGGTGATCATGGCGGACAGTGCAGCGGCGTTGGCCTGGGCACCGGAGTGCGGCTGGACGTTGGCGAACTCGGCGCCGAAGAGGGCCTTGACCCGGTCGATCGCCAGTTGCTCGGCAATGTCCACGTATTCGCAGCCGCCATAGTAGCGGCGGCCCGGATAACCCTCGGCGTACTTGTTGGTGAGGACCGAGCCCTGGGCTTCCATGACCGCGCGGGGTGCGAAGTTCTCGGAGGCGATCATTTCCAGCGTGCCGCGCTGGCGGCCAAGCTCCTGGTCCAGGACTGCGGCGATTTCGGGGTCGAGCTCAGCCAGCGGCTGATTGCTGACGGCGGTGGTTGAGGTGGCTGTAGTAGTCACGAAGAACTCCTGGCTAGGGATACGGGCACTGCTTAGGTCAGGCTACCGGCTGGCGCACTCGCACACTGCCTTATGACAGGGCGTGAAAGCGCGGGCATGGCGCTGCAGTACTGACGCAGGTGCAGCCCCAATTTCCGGCAAGACATGACCCTCGGCCCAGGCGTACGATCCGTGGTCTTCGTGATTGCCGCTCCCTGGTGGTTAGCCACCCAACGCCAGTTGCGACCTTCCCAGCGTACCAAATCCCGGCCCTGCTGCACGGGTAGGCTTGTACGCGTGAGTGAAGAGCAGCCGAACCAAGCGTACGTAGTAACCCTGTCCTGCCCGGACCGCCCGGGAATCGTCCATGCGGTGGCCGGCGCCCTGCTGGCGGCGGGGTGCAATATTACGGATTCGCAGCAGTACGGCAGCCCCGCCACGGGCAACTTCTTTATGCGGGTAGAGGTTACGACGGCGGCCCCCGTGTCAGAGCTTCGGGCCGCCCTGGAGCCGGTGGCCGGCGCGTTCGGCATGCAGTGGAGCCTCAACGCGGTGGGACAAAAGGTCCGCACCCTGGTGATGGCCAGCACCTCCGCCCACTGCCTCAACGACCTGCTGTTCCAGCAGCGCTCCGGCACCCTCCCCATCGAGATCCCTGCCATCGTGTCCAACCACCAGGACCTTGCCGGGCTCGCGGAGTTCTACGGCATCCCGTTCCACCACATCCCGGTCACCAAGGACACCAAGGTCCAGGCGGAGGACAAGCTCCGGGCCATCATCGCCGAGCACGATATCGAACTGACCGTCCTGGCCCGCTACATGCAGGTCCTCTCCGATGACCTCTGCACCGAGCTCACCGGCAAGGCCATCAACATCCACCACTCCTTCCTGCCTTCCTTTAAGGGCGCCAAGCCGTACCACCAGGCCCATGCCCGCGGCGTGAAGCTGATCGGTGCCACCGCGCATTACGTGACGGCTGCCCTGGATGAAGGGCCGATCATCGAGCAGGAAGTCATCCGTGTGGACCACGCACGCACCCCTGAACAGTTCGTCCAGATGGGCCGGGACGTGGAAGGCCGCACACTGGTCCAGGCCGTGCAATGGCACGCGGAGCACCGGGTGCTGCTGGACGGCAACCGGACAGTGGTCTTTAACTAGCGTTTCGTCCGCCGGGCAGGGGGCACGAAAGCATGCAGGGCAGTCCAGAGCACGCCGACCACGAAGCCGACCTTGCTGTGTTCTACGACCGGGAGGCAGCCGCCGGCAGCACCCGCGCCATGACACCGCCCCGCGTTCAGTGCCGGGAGTGGTTCATCCGTCTGCTCAAGGACGAACACCGCCACTCGCTGTTCGAGCTCGGGTGCGGCACGGGCGTCGAAGGCCTTCAGTTCGTGCGGGCGGGCCTGCATTACTGCGGCGTGGACCTGTCCGGCGAAAGCGTCCGACTGGCGCGGGCCAAAGGCCTTGACGTCAGTGTGGCCAGCGGCCGGAGGCTGCCCTTCCCGGACAACTCTTTTTCGGCTGCCTGGACCATGAGCACGCTGCTGCACGTTCCCAACAGCCGGATCCACGACGTTGTCAGCGAGCTGGTGCGGGTCAGTGCACCGGGAGCGCCTATCGCCGTCGGACTCTGGTCCGGGAACGATGAGGAAGTCCGGAACCCTGAAGACCGCGAAGAGCCCCGCCGGTTCTTCAGCAGGCGCAGCGACGAAACCCTCCAGCGGATTTTCGGCCGGCACGGCCAAGTCGAGCACTTCCAGACGTGGCCGGAGGGGACCGGCGCCGAGTCAGGCCCCGGAGCCGGGCACTGGACCCAGCACTACCAGTTCCTGGTCCTGCGCACCCCTGCGGTTCCTGAACCCGAGTAGCTCCCAGTTAAACATCGCCCGCGTTTTGACGACGTGAACTGCGACCTACTTGGGTCCGGGCGGATGTCCTAGGCTTGGGCCATGGCTCCTCTCTACCCTTTCGCCGGTAACACCCCGGCCGTCCACCCCTCGGCTTTCGTTGCACCCACGGCGTCGATCATCGGCAACGCCACCCTGGCTGAAGACGCCAGCGCGTTCTACGGTGTCTCGGTCCGCGCTGATACCGCCACGATCACGGTGGGCGCCGGCAGCAACCTGCAGGACAACGTGGTGCTGCACGCGGACCCCGGTTTCCCCTGCACGGTGGGCGCACGGGTCAGCGTGGGGCACGCCGCCGTCGTGCATGGATGCACTGTGGAGGACGACTGCCTGATCGGCATGGGCGCAACAGTACTTAACGGCGCGGTGATCGGCGCCGGCTCGCTAGTGGCTGCCGGCGCTGTGGTGCTGGAGGGCACCATCGTCCCGCCCCGCTCGCTGGTGGCGGGCGTCCCGGGCAAGGTGCGCCGCGAACTCACCGATGAGGAGTACGACGGCGTCCGGGCCAACGCGGCACGCTACGTTGAGCTGGCCCGGGCGCACCGCCAAATCCACACCTAATCGAGGCTGATAGGCCCCATCTCGTCCAAGAGCTCACCGGGCCCGGGGTTGCCCGGAGCCGAGGCCCCGCCCAAGTGGTTGAGCACTCCCCACACTGCATTCAGCCCGGTGGTCACCGCGCCTTCGGCCCAGCCGGCGGTGAAGGAAACGTCGTCGCCTGCCAGGAAGATGCCGCGCTGGGATTCGGGCAGCCTGTCCTGCTTGAAGTGCGTGAACAGCCGCTGCTGGTAGCGGTAGTGCCCCGGAAGGTTGGCCTTGAAGGCGCCCATGAAGTTGGGGTCCGCCTCCCAGGAGACAGTGATGGGCTGGCCCACGATGTGGCCGGCGATGTCCACTCCGGGATAGATCTGCTCGAGCGAATGCAGCATCAGTTCCACGCGCTCGTCCGCGTCCAGCGCCAGCCACTTCAGCGCGTCGTCGTTCCATGTGTAAGAGAGCAGGATGACGGCGGGCTGGTCCGGGCCGTTGTCCAGCAGGTACGTGGCGCGGTTGAGGCGGTCCGTGAGGGTCATCGAGAGCACCTCGTTGCCGGTGTCCGGGTCGATGTCCTTCCAGAACGGCCGGTCCACCATCACAAACGTCTTGGACGACTGCATGTAGTGCGAGCGCTCGATGGCCGTCCAGAGCTCCGCCGGGAACAGGGCCTCCTCTGTATGGATCCGGGTGGACAGGAGCCAGGACTGGCAGGTCGTGACCACTGCCGGGTAACTGGCTTCGCGGCCCCATCGTTCGCGGATCCGCAGGTTTCCGTTCGGGTCGCGGCTGATCCTGCCCACCGCGCCGCGGGGCGAGCCGGAGTGCAGTGACGACAGTGAGGTCCCTTCCGGCCAGTGGGCCATGCCCGACGGCGCGTGCTGCCACAGTGCCTCGGGCAGGCGCTGCGCTCCCCCGCGGATGAGCCGGTGCTGGTCATCAGCGTCCGTGTACACCACGCGGAGGATCTCCAGGATGGAGTTGGGGAAATCAGTGTCCCAGCCGCCGGTGCCGAAGCCCACCTGGCCGAAGGCTTCCCGGTGCGCGAACCCCGCTTCCTTGAAGGACTCACTGGCGGCGATAAAGCCGTAGAAGGTCTGCTCGTCCATCAGCGGCAGCAGTTCGTTCCACAGTTCCTTGATCCGGGCAGTGTCCCTGGCACGGATGGCCTGCTGCATCTCGGCAAACTTGGCCCCGTCATTGACCGCCGCTTTCCACGCGTCCGCCACTTCCCGGAAGAACGGCGGCAGGTCACTGGGCTTCTCCGCGTAGTGTTTCTTGCCCGCGAGCTCAATCACGGTGCTGGATGCTGCCGGGGACAGCGGGTTGGGAAACTCCTCCGTTTCCAGGCCCAACAAATCCACATAGTGGTAGAACGCCTTGCCGGATTCCGGGAAGCGCATGCCGCCGAGGTCCGCCACCACGCCCGGTGCCGCAGGGAACGAGGCCGTGCGCAGCCGTCCGCCGATCCGGTCGGCTTCGAACACCACCGGACGCAGCCCCAGCTTCATCAGCTCATAAGCGGTCACCAGGCCCGAAAGACCTGCCCCGATCACGGCCACCTCAGTACCCAGCAGTTCGGGCGGCACGGATCCCAGTCCGTCGGGGTGGGCGAGGTAGTGGTCGTAGCTGAACGGGAAGTCGGGGTTAAGCATGGTGATGGGGCCCGCGGCGACTCCCCCGGCAACCGGAGCCGCGGCCGGGGCGGCTGAGGTGCTCGACGGATCGGAAGCCGGCAGTTCGGTGGCGATGGTCATGGAAGTTCTGCCTTCATCGGTTCGGGGATTTGCTGGGTTGAAAGTTTCGGTCCGGACAGCTCGCGGTATTCGTCGTTGCTCAGGGCCGCCACCCGGGAGTTGCGGCGTCCGTAGCCAAAGTACGCCGCAACGCCCGCCAGCATCCAGAGGGCAAAGACTACCCAGGTATCAGCACCAAGGTTGGCCATCAGGTAAGCGCACATCACAGCGCCGAGGATAGGGGTCAGCGGGAACAGGGGCACCCGGAAGGTCCGTTCCAGCTCAGGCCGGGTGCGGCGGAGGTAGATCACGGCGAGGTTCACCAGGGCGAACGCAAAGAGTGTTCCGATGCTGGTGGCGTCCGCGAGGGCGCCCAGCGGCACCAGCCCGGCGGTGAGGGCGACGGCGGTTCCCACCAGGAGCGTGCCGGCCACGGGGGTGCCGGTCCGGCGGGAGACGCGCCCAAAGACCCTGGGAATGAGCCCGTCACGGGACATTGACAGCAGGATGCGGGTCTGGCCGTAGAGCACGGTGAGGACGATGCTGGCGATGGCCAGCACGGCACCCACCGCGAAGACCAGGGCGATCCAGGGCTGGCCGGTGGTTTCCTCGAGGATCTTCACGAGGGCGGCCTCGGTACCGTCGAACCAGCCCCACGGCCGGGCGCCGATGGCGGCGACGGCGACCAGGACGTAGATAGTGGTGACGATCAGCATGGACAGCAGGATGGCCTTGGGAAGGTCGCGCTTGGGGTTGCGGGCTTCTTCGCCCGCGGTGGAGGCGGCATCGAAACCGATGTAGGAGAAGAACACCCGGGAGGCGGCGGCCGAGACACCGGCGGCACCCATGGGCAGCAGCGGTTCAAAATTCCCGGCATTGAAGGCGGTGAATGCCACGGCGCAGAAGAACAACAGGATGCCCACCTTCACCACCACGATGGCGGTGTTGATCCACGCGCTCTCCTTGGCGCCGCGGACCAGGAGGATGGTGGCGAGTACCACGATGACCATGGCCGGAACGTTGACTACGCCGCCGTCGCCAGGCGGTTGCGACACGGCGTCGGGAAGGACGGCCCCGAACACCGCGAGGGCTTCGTTCACGTACTGCCCCGCCCCTACCGCAACTGCGGCCACGGACACCGCATACTCCAGCACCAGGCACCAGCCGCAGATCCAGGCCATTCCTTCGCCCATGGTGGCGTACGTGTAGGAGTAGCTGGAACCGGCCACGGGCACCAGCCCCGCCATTTCCGCGTAGGACACTGCGGACAGGAGTGCGGCCAGGCCGGCGATGGCGAAGGAAATCCAGATGGCCGGCCCGGCCAGCGGAACAGATTCGCCCAGGATCACCAGGATGCCGGTGCCCAGGGTGGCGCCCACGGAAATCATGGTCAGCTGGAGGACACCGAAGCTGCGGACCAGCCGCGGGCCGCCGCCGGCGTTCTCCGCCTCGCTGACCATTTGAGCGATGGGCTTCCGGCGCAGGAGTTGGGCGCCCAGAGCGGGACGGGCGGCCGGCCCGGCCGCGGTCCGGCCGGAGAGTGTAGGCACAGTCATCGTTGACGTCCGTTCTTTTTGTTGGCTGCTTGAACTGGTTTCCCCTCATTCACAGTAGGGCTGTGAGCCGCATCTCAAGCAGTGCAAAGTGACCTATAGTGATCATCCATGAGACGTAATGCACCAGCCGGAGACGGCAGGACGGATCAGTTTGACGCCGTCACGCTGGGACAGTTCCTCGAAGCGCTGCCGGCAGCGGTGGCAGTGGTCCACGACGCCGGCAACCGCCATGTGCCCCTGCGCTGGGTGGAACCCAGCGAGTTGGAGGACCCCACCCCCTACCTGCTCGACGGCGAGTTTGTCCTCACGGCGGGCCTGCCGTTCCGTGGCGGGGATGGGAACGGCGGTGGCAATGGAGGCAGGTCCATCAGAGGCGCTGCCTCACGGGCTGAGGAGTACGTCCGCCGGCTCGTGGACGCAGGAGTGGCCGCGCTGGGCTTCGGCCTGCAGCCGTATTACGACGCCGTGCCGGAGCACGTGCTGGCAGCCTGCCGGCAGCAGGGACTTACCTTGGTGCAGGTGCCGGCCAGTGTGCCCTTTGCCGCGTTGGGACTGGAGTTCTCCAAACTGCTGGAGTCAGGAAATGCGCAGGTCTTCCGGCAACTCGCCGAGACCAACCGCCACCTGATGAGCGCCGTCCTTTCGGCCCGGCCGGAGCATGAACTCCTGGCGGCACTGGCACAGCGCGTGCCGGTGTGGGCGGTCCTTTTCGGCACGGACGGGCGCGTGCGCGCCCGGGCGGGTGCCGCCGTCGAACCCGCCCAACTTCAGCCCCTCCTGAAGAAACTCCTTAGCGGCAGCGGACCCCGGGTGGAAACCGAAACGTTCGATGCTCCCGGCTCGGCGCTGGTGTTCGGCCACCCCCTAAGGAGCAACAAGGACGCAACCCTGGGCAGCCTGGTGCTTGGCGCGGACAAGCCACTGACCCCGGCCCAGAACAATGTGGTGTCTTCCGTCGTGGGACTCCTGGAGCTGCTGGTCCGCCAACGCACCAGCGGCTCCCTTGCCCCGAGCCAGCTCGCCACCGCCCTGTTGCTCCACCCCGAAACACTGGCAGGGGGCAACAGCCGGCAGCTGAACGGGCTGAAGGATCTGCTGGCCCAAAGCGTCGCGGGAACCCGTTCCGGCCAGGTCCGCGTGGTGCAGGGGATGCGGGCAGCGGCTGCCCCGGCTGCCGCAGACGGGCCGGTCCGGGAACTGCTGCAATGGCGGCGGCTGTTCGACAGCAAGATGGTGGAACTGACCGATTACGGCTTCGCGGCCGTGACACGGCTGAAGGTGGACGACCAGCTGGTGGCCGAGGTGGAACAGCTGGGGTGGCGCCTTGTGGTGGGTGAGCCGGCAGAACTCCCAGGCCTGCCGGGGGCCTACCGCCGCGCCTCGTCGCTGCGGCCCCGGGTGATTGCCACCGGCAAAAGCGCACGCGTCGAGGAGGTGACGTGGTCGGTCACCGGCCTGCTCGGCAGGGAAGCCGGCACCATGCTGGCAGCCAGGCTCCTGGCGCCGGTCCTTGAGCTGGAGCCCGAACGCCGCGACGGACAGCTCCGGGTTCTCCAGTCCTGGCTGGCCGCCAACGGAAGCTGGGACGCCACGGCGAAGGAGCTTGGCATGCACCGGAACAGCGTCCGCCGCCAGATCAACGCCATCGCTGAATTGCTGGATATGGACCTTGGCCAGGCCCAGTCCCGTGCCGAGTTGTGGATTGCGCTGCAGTACGAAGAGGTTCTGCTGCCCGGGGACGCTCAGGAGTTCCAGGAACGGTAGATCTCCGGACGCCGTTCGGCGAGGTAGGGCACTTCCTCGCGGGCCCGGGCAGCAGACCCTTCGTCCACCTCGGCGTAGAGAAGCTGAGGTTCTTCCCCGGCTGCCGCCAGCAGTTTGCCATCCGGCCCCGCGATAACGCTGCCGCCAAGGAACCGGCATCCCTCTTCAACGCCGGAGTGGTTGGCGTAGGCAATCGTGACCTGGCTTTCCAGTGCCCGCGCCCGCAGCAACACCTGAGGAACGTCATCGAACCCGTGTCCCAGCGCGGTGGGAACCAGGAGCAGTTCGGCACCGGCCACGGCAGCGGCACGGACCGCCTCAGGGAATTCGACGTCGTAGCAGATCACCATCGAAGTGGGGACCCCTTTGAAATTTACGACGGCGGGAGGCTGGGCGGCGGGGCTGAAGGCGGCCCGTTCATCGGCCCCGAAGAGGTGCACCTTGTCATAGGTGAGCAGGCTGGTCCCCTCGGCATCAAGAAGGGTGGCACTGATATGCCACTCCCCCTGCGGGGTGACCCGGGGAAGGCTGTACACCAGGCCAATGCGGTGGCGGCGGGCGATGCCGGCGAGCTTCGCGTGAAGCGCCGGCAGGCCAGCGGGGTCCAGTTCCGCACGGACGCGGCGGGGGGCGTAGCCAGCGGGGAAGAGCTCCGGTGTCAGCAGGACTGCCGCCCCGGCTGCGGCAGCCGCCTCTGCGGCTGCATCGATGGCAGCACAGTTGGCAGCCGCATCCATCACAACAGCGTTTGCCTGCAGGAGTGCCAGCAACACCGGGGCCACCTTTCATCGTCGAAGCGGCCAACATGAGGAAGGCCTGACTTCAGACTAACCACCAGGACCGGCGGTCCCCGAGGCCCATTTGCACCGCTTCGTCCCCTCCAAGGGGCAGATCATCCTGTTCTATTCCTTGTTGCCACTGAACTTCATTGCGTTAACTTCTTGACTACAAGAGTGCGGATGGGGCAATCTTCTAAGCATGCCCGCAACTTCGCGCTCAACGAGGAGCAAGCCCAAAAATCCCGGCTCCCAGTCGGCCCTACGGCAACTGAACCAGCAACGCATCATCGAGTCGCTGATGGTGGGCCCTTCCACGCAGGCGGAACTGGCCCGGCAGACCGGGCTGTCCACTGCAACCGTTTCGAACATCGTCAAAATTATGCTCGATTCAGGCTTGGCGTCCGCCGAGCCCATCACGAGTTCGGGCCGGCGGGCACTGAATGTCAGGCTCAACAGCAACGGGGCCGTGGCCGTTGGAATCGACTTCGGCCGCAGGCATCTCCGAGTGGTCCTGGCCTCGCTCAGCTACCACGTCATCGCGGAGGAATCAGTTGCCCTGCCCCTCGGACACCAGGCCGAGGAAGGCATCCAGGCCGCAGTGGTCCTGCTCGAGAAACTCCTGCGCGAAAGTGGCATCGCCCGCACAGCAGTGGTGGGTGCCGGCGTCGGAATTCCCGGCCCCATCGACCGCCGTACAGGCACCGTTGCCCAAGGGGCAATCCTGCCTGAATGGGTAGGTATCAACATCCTCCAGCACCTGGAGGAACGGCTCAAAATTCCCGCGTTCATTGACAACGACGCGAATCTTGGGGCCTGGTCAGAGGTGACCTGGGGCCAGCACACCGGCGTCAGCAACTTGATGTTCCTCAAGATCGGCTCCGGCATCGGAGCAGGCCTCATCCTCAACGGCGCACCCTATTACGGCAACGTGGGGATCACTGGTGAGATCGGTCATGCCACCATCCACGAACAAGGGCTGGTGTGCCGCTGCGGAAACCGCGGCTGCCTTGAAACGATCGCTTCCACCACAACAATGATCGAGCTGCTAAGCCGCGGCGAAGACCGGCCACTCACCCCTGCAGACATCGTCCGGAAGGCCCTGGCCCGCGACTCGGCCACCCTCCGGGTGCTCGATGATGCGGGGCTCGCTGTGGGCCGCGCGCTGGGCAACGTCGCCAACCTGATCAACCCCGAAGTCATCGTGGTCGGCGGGCCGCTGGCCGGCCTCGGCGACCTCCTCCTGGAGCCCATCAAGAGGGGACTGGTGCGGCATGCCGTTCCCGTCATTGGGGAGACCACCACCATCACGATGTCCTCGCTGGGCGACCGCGCCGAGGCGTTGGGAGCAGCCGCCCTGGTGTTCCAGCACGCCGGTATCCGCAAAACCTAGACCGTTTCGTTACCCCCGATATGCGTTAAAGACTTGACGACAACGGGAGTGATCCAGTTTACTTTTTCATCAGACGGCCCTGCGCTTTGCCGGCCGGACAAAGAAGTCATTGCATTGGAGGGTTAGGGCAATATGACGTCCCAGACCAGTCAGACCGACCCGATCATTCTCGAGATGCGGTCCATCACCAAGGAATTCCCCGGCGTTAAAGCGTTGGATAAGGTAAGCCTGCGGGTCAAGGCCGGTGAGATCCACGCCATCTGCGGCGAGAACGGCGCCGGCAAGTCCACCCTGATGAAGGTCCTCTCGGGCGTTTACCCGTACGGAAGCTACGACGGGGACATCGTCTACCAGGGCCAGGTCCAGCAGTTCAGGGATATCCGGGCCAGCGAACACGCCGGCATTGTGATCATCCACCAGGAACTGGCGCTGATCCCGGAGCTCTCCATCACGGAGAACATCTTCCTGGGCAACGAGCCCACCAAGCGCGGCGTCATTGATTGGGCTGAGGCCCGGCTGCGTTCCCTGGACCTGCTGGCCCGAGTGGGCCTGCGTGACGACCCGGACACGCCTATCAAGGAAATCGGCGTCGGCAAGCAGCAGCTGGTGGAAATCGCCAAGGCCCTGAACAAGTCCGTGAAGATCCTTATCCTGGACGAACCGACGGCCGCCCTGAACGAATCCGATTCCCAGCACCTGCTGGACCTGATGCTCGGCCTGAAAGCCAAGGGCATTACCTGCATCATCATTTCGCACAAGCTCAACGAGATCGAGCAGATCGCCGACTCCATCACCATCATCCGTGACGGCAAGTCCATTGAGACCCTGGACGTCAAGGCCGACGGTGTGGACGAAGACCGGATCATCAAGGGCATGGTGGGCCGTACGCTGGAATCCCGGTTCCCGGACCACACCCCGAAGATTGGCGAGGTGTTCTTCGAGGTCAAGAACTGGACCGTCGCACACCCGCAGATACAGGACCGGCTGGTCTGCAAGAACTCCAGCTTTTTTGTCCGGCGCGGAGAGATCGTCGGCTTCGCCGGGCTGATGGGCGCCGGCCGCACCGAACTGGCCCGTTCCGTCTTTGGCCGGTCCTACGGTCATTTCGTCTCCGGCCAGATCTATATGCATGGCAAGGAAGTCGCCCTCAAGAGCGTCCACCAGGCTATCGACGCCGGCCTCGGCTACGTCACCGAAGACCGGAAATCCCTCGGACTGAACCTGCTCGATGACATCAAGACCACTACGGTTTCAGCCAACCTCGAGAAGATCAGCAAACGCAGTGTGGTGGACACCAACCAGGAGTTCGCTGTCGCGGAGCAGTACCGCAAGTCGCTGCGCACCAAGGCCCCTACGGTGCAGGAAGGCGTTGCCAAGCTGTCCGGCGGGAACCAGCAGAAGGTGGTGCTGGCCAAGTGGATGTTTACGGACCCGGAACTGCTGATCCTGGACGAACCTACCCGCGGCATCGACGTCGGAGCCAAGTACGAGATTTACGGGATCATCCAGCAGCTCGCCAACCAGGGCAAGGGCGTAATTGTGATTTCCTCTGAACTGCCTGAACTTCTCGGGCTCTCGGACCGCATCTACACCATCTTCGAGGGCGCCATCACGGGCGTGCTCAACAAAGAGGAAGCGAGCCAGGAAAGCCTGATGAAGCTCATGACCTCCTCCGCTCGAAAAGCTGCTTAATCCTCTGGAGCTTTCCAGAACCTTCCAGATACGAGGACCGAAAACAAATGAACGCGCTCAAGAAACTCTTCGGTGGCGACACCCGCCAGTTCGGGATGATCTTTGCCCTGGTGGCTCTGATAGTTCTCTTCCAGTGGCTCACAGGCGGCATCACGCTCACCCCGGGCAACGTCATCAACCTCTTTAATGGCAACTCCTACATCCTGATCCTCGCCATTGGCATGGTTTTGGTGATCATCGCCGGCCACATCGATTTGTCGGTGGGCTCGGTGGCGGCGTTCGTCGGGATGGTAGTGGCCATCGCCATGAGGGACTGGAATATCCCTTGGTACCTGGCCATCCTCCTCGGCCTCGGCCTGGGTGCCGCCATCGGGGCCTGGCATGGCTGGTGGACAGCCTACGTCGGCATCCCGGCCTTCATCGTCACCCTGGCGGGCATGCTGATCTTCCGCGGGGCGCAGCAGTTTGTTGGCCAGTCCAACTCCATTCCAGTCCCCAGGGGGTTCCAGTACATCGGCGCCGGCTACCTCCCCGAAGTCGGGCCCGACACCGGGTTCAACAACCTGACCCTCCTCCTTGGGCTTGCGGCGGTCGCGTTCGTAATCTTCAGTGAAGTCCGGCGCCGGCGTATGGCCAAAGCGCTCGGGGCAGAGGTTTCGGAAACCTGGGTCAGCGTCCTCAGGCTCGTCCTGATTTGCGGCGCCATCCTTTATGCGACCTACCTGTTCGCCACCGGCCGGCCCGGCACGTCCTTCCCCATCCCCGGCCTCATCCTCGCCGTCCTGGTTTTGATCTACGGCTTCATTTCCTCGAAGACCGTGGTGGGCCGCCACGTTTACGCGGTCGGTGGAAACCGCCACGCCGCAGAACTCTCCGGTGTGAAGTCGAAGAAGATCAACTTCCTGGTCATGATGAACATGTCCATCATCGCCGGACTGGCTGGAATGATCTTTGTGGCCCGTTCCACATCAGCGGGACCTTCTGACGGCACGGGCTGGGAACTGGACGCCATCGCGGCTGTGTTCATCGGCGGTGCTGCAGTGACCGGCGGCGTGGGTACGGTGATCGGATCCATCGTCGGTGGCCTGGTCATGGCTGTCCTGAACAACGGTCTGCAACTCCTTAGCGTCGGCGCTGACTGGCAGTCCATGATCAAGGGCCTGGTGCTGCTGGTGGCCGTGGCCATCGACGTCTACAACAAGTCACAAGGACGGGCCTCGATCATCGGGCTGATGATGAAGAACTTCAGCCGCCCGTCCGGCGGACCCGGCACACCTCTGCAGCCGGATGAAGTCACCTCTACCCGGGAAACCATTTCCAGGGAAGCCTGAGCACGGCTTCCTGACCCAACACCCCAAAAAGAAAGTGGACTAAGAAATGCGAATGTTTGGCAAAGCAGGGAAGGCAGCAGCGGTAGCTGCGATCGCAGCATTGGCGTTGACGGGTTGCGGACGTTCCGAACCAAGCACCCCTGGCGGCGGCGCCAGCGAGGGAGCCGGAGGCTTCGCCCAGGACTCCGCGATAGGCGTAGCCCTTCCCAAGAAGACCAGCGAGAACTGGGTACTGGCGGAAAAGCTGTTCAATGACGGCCTGTCCAGCGCCGGTTTCAAGCCCACTGTCCAGTTCGCCAACAACGGTGTGGCCGAACAGCAGAACCAGATCAGCGCCATGATCGCCAAGGGCGCCAAGGTGGTTATCGTGGGCGCACTGGACGGTTCGCAGCTGGGTACCCAGCTCCAGCAGGCCAAGGACTCCGGCGCGACCATCATTGCCTATGACCGCCTGCTGCTGAACACCGAGAACGTGGACTACTACGTGGCCTACGACAACTTCAAGGTCGGTGAGCTCCAGGGCCAGGCCCTGCTGGACGGGATGAAGGCCAAAAAGCCCGCCGGTCCGTACAACATTGAACTTCTGGCAGGTTCCCCGGACGACGCCAACGCGAAGGTCTTCTTTGACGGTGCAATGAAGGTCCTGAAGCCGAAGATCGAGGACGGTACACTCAAGGTGCTGTCCGGACAGACGACTTTCGAAAAGGCCGTAACCCAGGACTGGAAGGCTGAGAACGCCCAGCGCCGGATGGATACGCTCCTGACGGGGTCCTATGGGACTGAGTCCCTGGACGGCGTCCTCTCACCGAACGACACCCTCGCCCGGGCTGTCATTACGTCGGTCAAGGCGGCCGGCAAGCCCCTGCCTGTCATCACGGGCCAGGATTCCGAGGAGGAGTCGGTCAAGTCCATCCTTGCCGGCGAGCAGTACTCCACCATTAACAAGGACACCCGGAAACTGGTTGAGCACGCGATTGTGATGGTCAAGGACCTTCAGGCCGGCAAGACGCCTGAGATCAATGACGACAAGTCATACAACAACTCGGTGAAGACCGTGCCGGCATACCTCCTGGAGCCGGTCATCGTCACCGCCGCCAATGTGAAGACGGCTTACACGGACGATCCGGTACTCGGCCCGATCACCAAGTAGCTGATCACCAAGTAAGCAATCTGGTCCGGAAAAACCCGGTCCCCCATTGAACTGCTCCCCGCAAGTTGGACTGAAAATTCGGTTCTGACTTTCGGGGAGCAGTTTCATGTTTAAGGGTGTGACTGTCAGCGTTGGATGGCGGCTTCACAGCGCTATTTGGCGCACGGTGCAGAAAGAAAGAAGAAGACCGGCAGACAGCGCGCCAGCCGGCAGGGCCTTGTGTTTGTCCTGCCTGGGGTGCGTGCTGCTGGTGGGGAGTCAGTTGCGGCTGTGGGCTTCAGCCGCTGAGCGGGCTAGGCGGCGGCCGACGTCGATGGGTGAGTGGGGGTAGCCGCGCAGGAAGCCGGCCAAGGTTCCGCTGTAGGCCAGGAGCACCTCATCGGCCAGGTCTTGCGCGTGCGGGCCGGCGATCGGCTGCGAGAAGTGCAGGAGGCGGGTGACGAGCAGGGCGGTATCCGCGGCCAGGACGTCGCTGATCTCGTCCGCTGCTGCGGGAAGCTCCGTGGCGGCGGCCAGAAAGGCGCACCAGCGTGAGGGGTGGTTCTGGTCGCGCCGGTAGGCCGCAAGGGCGTCGAACACCGAGAGCAGCCGCGCCATGTCATTGTCGGCCGCGACAATGTGTTGGTCCCACACTGCCTGCCAGTCCGCCATCCGAACTCTCAAGGCTTCTGCTACCAGGGCGTCTTTGCTGCCGAAATGCGTGTACAACGTGGCGTTGGAGACATCCGCTTGGCGCAGCAGGTCATCAACAGGCGTGGCGCGGATGCCACGGTCGAACAGCGCTTGATCGGCTGCCTGAAGCAGCCGCGCGCGGGCGGGAAGGCGCTGGCCGGTGCTCATCACACCACTGTAACGGCCACTATCGCAGAACGGTAGTTCTGCTGTAGCGTAACGATCGTTCTACTTTGATGGTTCCAGGAGGATACGGTGCGGGCTTTGGTGGTCAGCGGCATGGCATTGATCGCGGCGACCTACGGGCTGGCACGCTTCGGTTACGGGCTTTTCCTGCCCCGGTTCACCGAGACCTTCCAGATGGACTCGGCCATTGCCGGGTTCATCCAGGCCGGGAGCTTCCTCTCTTTCTGTTTCGCGGCAGTTCTCGCTTCGCGCCTTGCTGCCCGCCCTAGCCTGGTCGTGATGTGCGCGGGGGCGACGGCTGCCCTGGGATCAGTGGGTGTCGCGGCTGCGCCTAATGTCGTCGTCCTCGCGATGAGTGTCGTCTTGGCCGGTGCCGGCGCCGGATTCGCGACCCCCGGCCTGGTCGCGCTCATCGAACGCAACATTGCCCCGGCACGCCAGGAAAACGCGCAGACTATTGTCAATGCCGGCACCGGAGCAGGCATCGTCGTCGCGGGCATCCTCATGCTCCTCACAATGAATCAATGGCGCTTGGGCTGGGTCGCCATCGCAGCCCTGGTGTCCATCGCTGCCGTCGCCACCCTCCGTACCGATCAGTCTTCCCACCGGGATCGGGCCGCTGAGCCGCCGCCACGGGTGCGGGCCCGTGACCTCGCTCCGCTGGCCCGGCCCATCGCCGCGGCGGCTCTGGCCGGGGCCTCCAGTGTTGCGATCTGGACTTTCGGCCGCACGGTCATGGACGCTTCCCGTGCGGGTGAGGAGTTCTACTCCATCGTTGCCTGGATGGTCCTGGGAGCCTTTGGCGTGCTCGGCGCCAGCGCCGCGAAGATCGTTGAGGTATGGAGCCTGCGTACGGCTTGGATCCTGACCTCGCTGACCATGGCGGGCGCGACCATAGTCCTGGGTGCGGTACCGGGTGCACCCTTCGCCGCCTATATCTCGGTGGCGCTGTTCGCGGCCAGCTACACCGCATTGTGCGGTGTTCTCATCATTTGGGCCGTCCGCCTGGTTCCTCATCGCGCGGCTGAAGGCACAGCGGCGTTGTTCATCGCCCTCGCCATAGGTCAGGCGGTTGGCTCGGCAACACTGGGAGTTCTGTTCACCTCCGATTCTCCGGCTTTGGCCTTCACCGTTGCCGGGATACTCGGAATCCTGGCAGTGCTGCCGGCGATGAACTGCGGCCGGACACATCGCCCTCCTGCAGCACCACGGCCCGACGCGAGGCACAAGCGGATCGGCGCATAACGGCCGTTCGTGAAACGACCCAACTTTGGACTCCAACGTGGACTTTAGAGCTTTTTGGCGTGGTCTGTTGCCGCTATGTGTCGCTGACCTGCATCCATTGTGCGGCATCGTTCGGGCTGCCGGGTTCGGCTATTTTATTCAGGTCCATGGCGGTAGCGAGCAGGCTTGGGTGGGCAGGAAAGCTGTCCTCCAGTTGCGCGGCAGTGGAATAGTTATGCTTTTCCCGCTCGGGGGGCAGGACGGGCATTCGCCTGACAGCCGCGCAGATCCGGTCAGGCCAGCCAGCGCCACCAGCGTGGCTGCTCCGGTTCCGGCGTCGGTTCCGGCTCCGGCTCCTCGCCCAAGGCCAGCGCTGCCTCGGCGATGTCGTCCGCGGTGAGCGTCATGACGGCCTCACGATCGAGCGCGTCGAGACTTTGTTCCTCGTCGAGCGACAGCCGCAGCGCCTGGCGGTTGAGCGCCTGCTCGAACAGCGTGCGGGCGAACCGTGCGTTGCCGGAGTCCTCGCCCGCATGGAGCCCGGTGAGGATGCGGCGCAGCATCTGGTCCGCACCCGGCTCCAGCGTGTACTCGTGCTGGGCCAGCATCTGGTGGAAGATCGTCTGGAGTGCGTCGACAGAGTAGTCGGGGAACGTGATCTCGCGGGCGAACCGGGAGCGCAGTCCGGGGTTCGAGAGCAAGAAGGACTCCATCAGCCGCGGGTACCCGGCCACGATCACGACCAGGCGGTGGCGGTGGTCCTCCATCCGCTTGAGCAGGACCTCGATCGCCTCGGGGCCGAAGTCCATCCGGCCGTCCTCCGGGGCCAGCGCGTAGGCCTCGTCGATGAACAGGACGCCGTCCAGCGCACGCCGGATCACCCGGTCCGTCTTGATGGCGGTCGCGCCGACGTACTGCCCCACCAGGCCCGAACGGTCGACCTCGACCAGGTGGCCTTTCTGCAGCAGACCGACCGCGCGGTACATCTCGGCCAGGAGCCGCGCCACGGTGGTCTTGCCCGTGCCCGGGTTTCCGAGGAACACCAGATGCTGTGATGTGGCCACCTCCGGCAGGCCGTGCGTCTTACGGCGGGCCTGGACCTGGAGCAGTGCGACGAGGGCCCGCACCTGTTCCTTCACGGTCTCGAGTCCGACCAGCGCGTCGAGCTCGGCCTGCACCTCGGACAGGGGCCGGGCCGGCCCGGGCCTCGCACCGATGAGGTCGCCGACCAGATCGTCGACGCGCTCCGAGCCGGGCAGCTTGAGCTGATCGGCCATATGGCCGATCATTTCGCGCAGGTCATCGAGCGGATTGCGGCTGGCAGCCATGCATCCACTGTAGTCCTGGATTCCCGACCGGGGTGGGGGTGGCCTCACCAGTATCGACTTCCTTTGGGTCGTAGAATTCACGCGGTCAGGCAGTCGCCGTTGGATGATGCGGGCACTGGCCGTGCTTTCTGCTCCCGGGCCGATCCGGCAGTTTCCTCCGTTAAAGACGACACGGTCGTTGCTAGAACCCGCCTTGTGAGCCCGCCCTTCGCGGTTTCTCCTCGGCAAAGTTCATCACGGGGACCGGGTTTTTTTCGTGCCCGTTGACCCTTCACAGCTCAAACACAGCTTCGCACCGCTGCCTGCACAGGAGGCCGCACAAGAGTGGACCCGAAGCTAGCCTTCCAGGGCCGGCACCGGAACCACAGGAGTAACGTGAGCGTCCTTGCCCGCAGTGTAGGCAATGCCTTCAGAAACAAAGTCCGCACGGCAGCGGTGGTTGCCGTGCTGGCTGTTGCGATCGGCCTGGCTTTGGCCATGCTGGTGGCCAACCAGGCTGTCGCAGCCAAAGTCCAGGAACTCAACGCCTCCGTGGGGACCGTCCTGACCGTCAACCCCGCCGGCGCACAGGGCTTTGAAGGCGGCGGCGAACCTCTCACAGCCGAGCAGGCAGCAACTGCCGCGGCCGTTCCCAACGTCAGTGCCGTCGTCGGGGCCCAGACCCTCCGCCTCCGCAACGCCACCGAAGCTGCCGCCCAGGCCGCCTCCGGAGCTGGAGCAGGTGCGGGCGGCGGCCAGGGCGGTCCCGGCGGCCAGCTCTCGGCCACCCTCACCACCAGCCTCACCGCCGCCATCGACGCCGGAACGCTGGGCGGACGCAACCAGACCGCGAACGGCACCACCACCGGAACCACCGGGACCACCACCCAGCCCGTCCGGTCGCTGCCGATCACCGCGACCGGGACCGGCGCTGAGGTGGACACCGCCGGCAAGGCACTGAGCATCACCGAAGGCACTGGGCTTGGTGACTACACCGCCGAGTCCACCAGCGCCCTGCTCGGAACCACGCTCGCCGAGAAAAACAACCTCAAGGTGGGGTCCACCTTCACCGTCAATGGCCAGACCTACACCGTGGCCGGGCTGTTCGACGCCGGCACCACCTTCGGCAACAACGCCGTCTACGTCACGCTCCCCACAGCCCAGGCCCTCGCCGGACTTCCGGGCGAGCTCGCCAGCATGATCGTTACCGTGGACTCGCTGGAGAACGTCGCCTCCGCCAAGACTGCCCTGGAGGCGGCACTTGGTACCAACAAGGCCGATGTCACCCAGGGGCAGAACCTGGAAACCGCGCTGAGATCGCTGGGCAGCGTCAAGAACATCTCCTTCATCGCCTTCATCGCAGCCCTCGGTACCGCCGGCCTGATCATCCTCCTGATCATGGTAATGCTGGTCCGCGAACGCCGCCGGGAAATCGGTGTACTGAAAGCCATCGGCGCACCCAACCGCACCATCGGTCTGCAGTTTGTCCTTGAAGCCCTGGTCTTGGCGGCCCTGGGGAGTGCCGCGGGCGCCGCCATCGCTTCCTTCGCCAGCGGCGGGATCGCTTCGGCGCTGATCAGCACCAACAGCACCAGCACGACGGCGGCTCCCACCACCGGCCGCGGGGCCGCCATGGCCGGGGCTGCCGGAGGTGCCGGCATGCCGGGCGGCGCTGGGTTCCCCGGCGGCCAGGGAGGACCATTCGGCGGGGCAGCGCAGCTGATGACCTCCGTCACGGCCAGTGCATCCCCCGGCGTTATCGTCGCGGGCATCGGCGCTGTCTTCGGCGTCGCCATCATCGGCGCGCTTGTCCCGGCGCTGCTCACGGCACGCATCCGTCCCATCGAAGTCCTGCGAGGAGAATAGCCATGATTGAAGTCAAGAACCTGGTCCGCACCTTCAACTCCGGTGACCGCACCACTAAACCCGTCAACGACGTCAGCTTCGAGCTGGAGCAGGGAACCCTCGCCTCCATCGTCGGTAAGAGCGGCAGTGGAAAGAGCACCCTGTTGTCGCTCCTGGGCGCCCTGGACAAGCCCACCAGCGGTGACGTCGTCGTCAACGGCGTGAGCCTTGCCAGCATGCCCGACGGGAAGCTGACCGAATACCGCCGGCGGGACATCGGCTTTGTCTTCCAGCAGTTCAACCTGATCCCCAACCTCTCGGCAGTGGACAACGTGATGCTGCCCATGGAGTTTGCCGGAATGCGCAAGGCCGCCCGGATGCAGCGCGCCAAAGAGCTGCTGGAGCAGGTCCAGCTGGATCCGGAGAAGCATGACCGGCGCATCAACAGGCTTTCCGGCGGTGAGCAGCAGCGGGTTGCCATCGCCCGGGCTCTCGGCAACGCCCCCAAGCTGATCCTCGCGGACGAACCAACGGGAAACCTCGACGAGCAGACCGGTGACCACATCATCGAGCTCCTCAGCTCGCTCAGCCGGGACCACAACACCACCATCCTCGTGGTCACGCACGACCGCGCCCTTGCCAACAAGACGGACCGCCGCTTCCGCCTGCAGCAGGGCAAGCTGACGGAGGAACCGGTGCGCAGCCGTGTGGCGGCCGCCTCGGCCTAGCCGGAGACGCACGAGCGGACACCTAAGAATTGACCGGTTGGGGGAGGGCCCGCCAGTGCGGCCCTCCCCCATCCTCCCTCACTTCAACCCTCCATCACTTCCCGTCCGGTTTCCTTCAACCCTCCATCAGTTTTCGTCCTGTTTCCTTCGACCCTCTATCACTTCCCGCGAGTAATA
The DNA here is from genome assembly GCF_006715305.1 of Arthrobacter sp. SLBN-100. Lineage (NCBI taxonomy): Bacteria > Bacillati > Actinomycetota > Actinomycetes > Micrococcales > Micrococcaceae > Arthrobacter > Arthrobacter sp. SLBN-100. Next base: position 4,244,941 of record NZ_VFMY01000001.1, on the reverse strand, counting down.
CCCGGCACTCCCGCATCCCGGTGAGAGGATGGTCACCATGAGTGCGCCTATCGCCAAGCCGTGGTTGTCCAGCCAATCCGACCAGGATCCCCACTCCGCCACCGGAGCTCCCCTTCGGTGGGGAGTCATCGCTACCGGAGGAATCGCCCGCTCGGTGTCCCAGGACCTGGCCCTACTGGTCGACGCCGAGCTTTATGCCGTCAGCTCGCGCGGGCAGGAAACTGCGGACGCCTTTGCCGTGGCCTACGACTTCGCCAAGGCCTACGGAGACGACGGCGGAGTAGCCGGCTACCAGCGGCTGCTCGCCGATGACGCGGTGGACGTTGTCTATGTGGCCACGCCCCACGCGCAGCACCATGAGATAGTGCTCGCGGCCCTCAACGCGGGCAAACATGTTCTCTGCGAGAAGGCCTTCACCATCAACGCCCGGGAAGCAGCCGAGCTGATCGACCTGGCCCGGAGCCGGAAACTGTTCCTGATGGAGGCAGTCTGGAGCCGTTTCCTGCCCAGCATGCAACGAGCCTTCGAGATTGCTGCTTCCGGCGAGATCGGTGACGTCCACTGGGTCACCGCCGATCTCGGTTTTCCGGCTCCGTATGCACCGACCGCCAGGCTTTGGGCCCGGCAGGATGGCGGCGGCGCCCTGTTGGATCTTTCGGTCTACCCGCTGCTGTGGGCACTGGGCACCCTCGGATTCCCGCAAACGGTCAGCGCCACGGGGTTTGTAAATGACGACGGTGTCGACGCGCAGAATGCCATGACGCTCGGGTACAACCACGGTGCCCAGGCCCAACTGACGTCCTCCTTGCTCGCGCACGGTCCACGTACGGCCAGCGTTGCCGGCAGCAAAGGCTTCCTGCAGAGCATCGGCTCTATCAATAATCCACGTGAACTGGTTGTCGCGTTTGGATGGGACGAACGACGTGTTGAGTCCTTCGATGTTGTGGGCCGCGGATACACCTATGAGCTCCGTGAGGTGACACGGTGTATCCAGCAGGGCCTCACGGAGAGCCCGGTGATGCCGCTGGAGGACTCTTTGAAAACGATGCGACTCTTCGACGGGGTGCGGGCGCAGCTGGGAGTCAGTTATCCCAACGACAGCCACTAAAAGCCCCCATCGCCGCGGTCAATGTAATGACTTTCAAAAAGCGTCTTGTCATGCGCCCGGCACAAAAGTTTCCGCTTTTGTCGATTTGTTTTAGAAGGCCCTAGACTTCCCGCAACATCCAGTCTTACGCTGTAAGCATTGTCGAATCAACGGTACTGGGGGTGGTACGCATGGCTGGCGCTGTTTCTCCATGGCGTGCCCTGCGGCCTGTGCTCCTCGCGGGCGCTGCAACCCTTACCTGGCTGACTTTTTCAACTCCGGCAGCTTCTGCTGACACACTTTCGGACACATCGTCGCTGCTTGGCGGCGTAACCAGCTCGGTGTCCTCAGTAACAGACAAGCTTGCCGGCCCCGCACCGACTGTTCCTGCCCCACCTCCTCCTGCCGTGCCGGCTGCAGGCCTGCTTCAGCCCGTTGTGGCTCAAGCTTCTGGCATCGCTGACACCATCGTTTCGGTCGTCCCGGTGGTGAACCAGGTGGTTCCCGGCGATACCATCACGGCTGTCGCTGCTCCGATCGCTTACGTTGCGGATGGAGCAACCGCAGCAGTTGTGGAAGCTGTTGTTCCACCCGTTGCCGAGTCCCTTCCGGTGCTCGAACCCGTCCTCCAACCTGTTTCCGATGTGGTGACAGGCAGGGCACCGCTGCCAGTTGAGCTCCCCGAACTGCCTCTCGCGGCGGTCGACGAGGAAGTTCCTGCGGCTGCCGCCGCTGTCCCCACGGGGGCTTCCGCTGCCGTGGAATCGGCACTGGCGAACATACCGGAACCTTCGGAATCATTCTTCGCTGCTGCCCCGGATACCGCCACTTTCCCTGATGGTGCGGCAGCCCTCGCTGGAACTTCTGCGGCCCTTTGGGCAGCCACCAGCGCATCTGGCTTAGGCAATGAGCAGCCAAGCACGGCGGACCCGTCGCCCGCCCATGCTCCCGCTGTCCCTGGCTCCGGCACAGGAAGTGGAGCGGCTTCTGGCGGTTCGCCTGGTTCGGCCGCATTCCTGAGTTCCTTCAGCTTTGACCTTCCCCTCTCCGGTGCTGTCTGCGCCGGTGAGTCCCCTGAGCATGCCCCTGCACCGGTGTCATTCGACCCCGGTTCTTCTCCTGACTAGTTGAGGCACCTCTGCCTTTTGCGGCAGAACGCGGCCATTCGGGTTGCTGGTAAGCACCCCTACTCAACTTTTTCAGGAGATATCACCATGAGTTCCAACCTTCGCAGAGGGCTGCTCGGCACCCTCTTTGCCGGCGGGCTTTTAGCCTTGGGCTGCACCGCGGCAAACGCCGCGGACACCAGCAGCGGATCGGACCTATCCGTATCCGCCCTCATCTCGGCGGCGGCGTCCGCTGATTCGGCGTCGTTGGGCCTGCTGGGGGACCCAACGCCGTCCGATTCAACGGCCGTCGCCGCTGTAGTGGATGCTGCGGTGAACCTCGGCACCGTGACAGGGACCGGTGAAACCACCAGCCCCGACCTCGCCGCAGCAGCCCTTGTTGACCTCGGCCTCGGCAACACCGCCACCGACGCAACCGGCACCTCAGCGGCCGACCTGGCCGTCGCAGCAGACATAGCTGTGGACCTCGGCACCGCCACAGGGACCGGTCAAACCACCAGCCCCGACCTCACCGCAGCAGCCCTTGTTGACCTCGGCCTCGGCAACACCACCACCGACGCAACCGACACCTCAGCGCCCGACCAGGCCGTCGCAGCAGACATAGCTGTGGACCTGGGCACCGCCACAGGGACCGGTCAAACCACCAGCCCCGACCTCACCGCAGCAGCCGTCATTAACCTCGGCCTCGGCAACACCACCACCGACGCAACCGACACCTCAGCGGCCGACCTGGCCGTCGCAGCAGACATAGCTGTGGACCTCGGCACCGCCACAGGGACCGGTCAAACCACCAGCCCCGACCTCACCGCAGCAGCCGTGATTAACCTCGGCCTCGGCAACACCGCCACCGACGCAACCGACACCTCAGCGGCCGACCTGGCCGTCGCAGCAGACATAGCTGTGGACCTCGGCAGCAATGCAACCAACGGCACCACCGACGGACTCACCTCCGGCGTCGACCTGGGCATTGACCTCGGCCTCGGCCTGAGCGGCGACGGCAATGGCACGGAGAACCCGGGCACCGAGACGCCGGGCACTGAAAACCCCGGCACGGTTGACCCGGGTGACGGCAACACCGGGGGCACCGGCACCGTTGACACCGATACCACCACTCCAGGTACGAGCACTCCCGGCACCCCCGGCAGCAACACCGGCACCACCGGCGGCGACAACGGTACTGACGCTGACACGGCCGGTAGCGGCGGCTTCTCGGCAGCACCGGCAGGTTCCACCGCAGTGAGCGGCGCTATCGGCGTCGACACCAGCGCGCGCAGCACCGCTAACCAGGGCCCGACTGCAAAAGGCAGCACCGGCCTGGCCAACACGGGCATGGATGCTTCGCTGGTCCCGCTCGCCCTGCTGCTTCTGGTGGCGGGACTCCTGGTCCTCCTCCGCAAGCGCAAGGTGTCCTAGGCGCCCGACGCTTGTTGACCGTGCCTGCACCAAGCGCCTGAAGCGGCAGCTGCAAGCAGGCTGAGGGAAAGGAGGACCCCGCAAAACACAAGACAAAAACACTGCAATTTCACGCAAACATGTCATCAGCACACATGTCCTTGTGGCCGGTGGTCCGGCGGCGAAAGCTAGAGGTTCGCCGCCGGGCCGTCGGCATGTCCCCCAATGCTAGAACAAAGCCCGACCTCGTACTGCTCCACCCCCGTATAATTTGAGGTACGACAGTGCCGCAGCGCACCGGGAGGAACGGTATGGTGGCGGAATCGCCTAGCTCCATCAAGAATGAAGTGGTCGGCGGACGTTATCGGTTGGGTGAGGTTATTGGCCGCGGCGGGATGTCATCGGTCTATTGTGCCCGGGACGAGAAACTGGGCCGCGATGTCGCCCTGAAGCTCTTCGCCCCGCAGGCACCGGACGCAGATGAACTGAAGCGCCAGGAAGCGGAAATCCAGCTTCTGGCCACCCTTAACCACCCCGGTCTGGTGACACTCTTTGACGCCGGCATCGACAACCGGATTCCCGACGAGCCCAGGCCCTTCCTCACCATGGAATTGGTGGAGGGCCAGGACCTCCGGACCCGGATCCGGCACAGCCGCGTCCCCCTGGAGGAACTCTCGGTGATCGGGGCCGGCGTCGCCGATGCCCTGGCCTACGTCCACGGACTGGGCATCATCCACCGGGACATCAAGCCTGCCAACATCCTGCTGGTACAGATCCGGCCGGGCGAGCCGCTGCGCCCCAAACTCACGGACTTCGGCATCGCCAGGATCGCGGACGCAACCCGGCTGACCGCCACGGGAACCATGGTGGGCACGGCCGCTTATCTCAGCCCTGAGCAGGCCCTGGGCAAGCCGCTCTCCCCCGCCTCGGACGTCTATTCGCTGGGACTCGTGCTGCTGGAGTGCATCAAGGGCACCGTTGAATACCCGGGCGGCGCCGTGGAGTCGGCAGTGGCCCGTCTGCACCGTGCACCCGAGATTCCCGAGGATCTGCCCCAGGAGTGGACCGATTTGATCCACTCCATGACGGCGATTGAGCCGCTGGAACGTCCCGCCGCAGCGGACATCGAGACTGCCCTGCGGCAGGCACTGGTTTCGCCCGCGTCCACGCCGGGAGAGCTCGTTCCCGAAACCACGCGGGTCCTGCCGGCCATGCCGTTCCACCCTCCTTCGATCACTGCCGAGGAATCGGTGGAGGAACTCCGTGAAGCAGCGGAGCCAAGCGACGAATCCTCTTCTGCGCTCCCGGGACCGGAGTACAAAGGCAAACAGTCCAGAAAGAAGATGTCCGCCAGGTCCCCACGCAAGCGGATCTGGCTGTTGGTGCTTCTGGGGATCGTGGTGTTGGCGGCTGCTGTAGCGGCCGTGCTGGTGAGCCTCTCCGCCCAGTCCACCCCCGACGTCGTGCCTTACCCAACGGTGACAGGCCTCTTGGGCGACCATCTGGAGGAACTGCAGAAAAGCGTGGAGCCATGAGCCTGACGAACACCCGGGGTTCGCGGCAGTCGCGGGCAGTGGCCTGGACGGCGTCTGTGCTGGCCGCCGGGGTGCTGGCCGGCTGCGGCACCACCGACGCCGGGCTGCAGCCCGGCGCTGCCCGGCAACTTCAGGCACGCGTCCTTGAGGTGAGCGAAGCCTCCTCAAGGAACGATCCCGCCGCGGCACTGAAAGGCCTGGAAAACCTTGAGGCTGATCTGGCGGCTGCGCAAAGCAAGGGCGAGGTTTCCGAGGAACGGCGGCAAACCATCACTACCATCGCCGCGGCCGTCCGCGCCGACCTTAACGAGGCGGCGGCGGCGGCGGCCAAGGCAGCGGAAGAGGCGCGGATCGCTGAGGAGACCGCTACTGCCCAGGTCGCCCAAGAGGCTGCACAGGGTGCTGCTCAGACGCCTGCCCCGGCACCAGCTCCGGCCACCGGCAACAGTGACACCAAGAAGGGCAACGAGGGCAAAGGCAAGGACTAGGATGGGGCGCTGCAGAAAGGCGCACGACGGCGGGTCGGCAGCAGCGTAGGCACGCGGAGTCCCAGCCAAACGACGAAGAGGCGGTGCCCCGGACATCCGGGGCACCGCCTCTTGGCGTTGCCTATTCAGAAGGCAGGCTGCCCCAGCCCTAGCTCAGGGTGGAGAGCACCTTGTTCAGCGTGGCGGACGGACGCATCACGGAGGAAGCCTTCGCGTCGTCCGGGTGGTAGTAGCCTCCGATGTCCACCGGTGAGCCCTGCACCTCGGCGAGCTCGCCCACGATCGTCTCTTCCTTGGAGGACAGCTCATTGGCGACGGAGCTGAACGCGGCGGCCAGCTCGGCGTCGTCCGTCTGCTTGGCCAGCTCTTCGGCCCAGTAGCGGGCCAGGAAGTAGTGGCTGCCGCGGTTGTCCAGTTCACCGGCACGGCGGCTCGGGGACTTGTTCTCCAGCAGGAAGGTGCCGGTGGCGCGGTCCAGGGTGTCGGCCAGGACCTGGGCGCGGGCGTTGCCCGTGGTGGTGGCCAGGTGTTCGAAGCTGACGGCCAGGGCCAGGAATTCACCCAGGCTGTCCCAGCGCAGGTGGTTTTCCTTGAGCAGCTGCTGGACGTGCTTCGGGGCGGATCCGCCGGCGCCGGTTTCGAAGAGCCCGCCGCCATTCATCAGCGGAACGACGGACAGCATCTTGGCGCTGGTGCCCAGCTCGAGGATGGGGAACAGGTCCGTGAGGTAGTCGCGCAGGACGTTGCCGGATACCGAGATGGTGTCCTCACCCTTGCGGATGCGCTCCAGGGTGAACGCGATTGCCTTGACCGGGGACATGATGCGGATGTCCAGGCCCTCGGTGTCGTGGTCCTTGAGGTACTCGTTGACCTTGGCGATGAGGTTGGCGTCGTGCGCGCGTTCCTCGTCCAGCCAGAACACGGCCGGGGTCTGGGAGGCGCGGGCGCGGGTGACAGCCAGCTTGACCCAGTCGCGGATGGGCAGGTCCTTGGTCTGGCAGGCGCGCCAGATATCGCCCTCGGAAACCTGGTGTTCGATCAGGACGTTTCCTGAGCCGTCCACGATCTGCACCGTGCCGGCTTCCTGGATTTCGAACGTCTTGTCGTGGCTGCCGTATTCTTCGGCGGCCTGGGCCATGAGGCCCACGTTCGGCACGGTGCCCATGGTGGTGGGGTCGTAGGCGCCGTTGGCGCGGCAGTCATCGAGGACCACCTGGTAGATACCGGCGTAGGAGCTGTCCGGCAGCACGGCGAGGGTGTCCGCTTCCTTGCCGTCCGGGCCCCACATGTGGCCGGAGCTGCGGATCATGGCGGGCATGGACGCGTCGACGATGACGTCGCTGGGGACGTTCAGGGTGGTGATGCCCTTGTCGGAGTCCACCATGGCCAGGGCGGGGCCCTCTTCGAGGCCCTTCTTGATGAGGTTCTGGACGCCTTCGCGGACGTCCTCCGGCAGGTCCTCGAGGCTGCTCAGAATGGCTGCCAGCCCGTTGTTGGGGCTGATGCCGGCGGCTGCGAGCTGCTTGCCGTAAGTCTCAAAGAGTTCGGAGAAGTAGGCCTTGACCACGTGGCCGAAGATGATGGGGTCCGAAACCTTCATCATGGTGGCCTTGAGGTGGGCGGAGAACAGCACGCCCTCTTCCTTGGCGCGGGCCACCTGGGCCGCCAGGAATTCATCCAGGGCGGCGGCGCGCATCACGGTGCCGTCGATGACCTCGCCGGCCAGGACCGGGAAGGCCTTCTTCAGGACCTTCACGGAACCGTCTTCGCGGACCAGCTGGATGGCGATGGTGCCCTCGGACTCGATAACCACGGACTTCTCGTTCGAGCGGAAGTCGTCCTTGCCCATAGTGGCCACGTTGGTCTTGGACTCCGGGGTCCAGGCGCCCATGGAGTGCGGGTTCTGGCGTGCGTAATTCTTCACGGACAGGGGTGCGCGGCGGTCCGAGTTGCCCTCACGCAGGACGGGGTTCACGGCGGAGCCCTTGATCTTGTCGTAGCGGGAGCGGATGGCCGTTTCCTCGTCGGAGGAGGGGTTGTCCGGGTAGTCCGGCAGCGCGTAGCCCTGGGCCTGCAGCTCTGCGATGGCGGCCTTCAGCTGCGGAATGGAGGCGCTGATGTTGGGCAGCTTGATGATGTTGGCTTCCGGCGTCTTCGCCAGTTCACCGAGTTCAGCAAGGGCGTCACCGATCTGCTGCTCGGGGGTCAGGTAGTCACCGAAAACGGCGATGATGCGGCCGGCGAGCGAGATGTCGCGGGTCTCCACCTCCACACCTGCTGTCGAGGCGAACGCCTCGATGATGGGCAGGAACGAATAGGTAGCCAGCATCGGCGCTTCGTCGGTGTGGGTGTAGATAATCTTGGACATGCGCGGGCGTCTCCCTGTGGGTCGGCTTGGTTATGAAATCCGGTCTATTTCACCATGTACAACTTACCCGAGGACACCGGTTTGAGCCCTACCGGAGCCCTTCGGTTACCCGCCGGCACGCAGGATTACAGCGATGGAAAAAGGACGACGCCGGCACGCGCCCGGGCGCCCGGCGGCCCTCGCACTTTTGCCCGTCAAGCTGCACCGCCCTCACTCCGGAGGCCATACATTACAGGTCACTACTATTTACATACTTGTCATGTGAGGATAAATTCGCTAGATCACACTCCGGCCCATGCCGGGGCCGATACCCCGTTTCAGACAGGACGACAATGACACGCACCAGGTCTCTGGCCACGGGCCTCCTGAGCCTCTCAGCAGCTGCCGTTCTGGCACTCGGCGCAGCCGGCGGAGCCACCGCCGCGCCGGCGGCTGCCGAGGACAAGAAGGACCCTTCTGTCGCCAGCATTACCGTTGACGGCACCGGCGCGGCCGATTACTGGACGGCAGATAAGATGCGCAGCGCGATCCCCGGCGATATCCTGGCCGGCAAGGCCCTGGAACGCGGCAACCGGTCCAGCGCCACTGTGGAAAAGGGCAAGGAGACCCAGGTGAAGCCCACCAGGGGCAAGCAGACCATCGCCGCCAGCGAAGCCCCGGTCAAGCACATCGGCAAGGTGTTCTTCACCCTTGGCGGTTCAAATTACGTCTGCTCCGGCAACGCCGTGTCATCGGCCAACGAGAGCACTGTCGCTACGGCCGGACACTGCCTCAACGAAGGCCCGGGCGCCTTCGCCACCAACTTTGTGTTTATTCCGGCATATGAGAACGGCACCGCACCCTACGGCAAGTGGACTGCCTCGTCCCTCCACGCACCCACCCAATGGAGCGCCGAAGGGAACATGGCCTACGACACCGGTTTCGCCGTCATGAACCGGCTCAACAAGCAGACCCTGACCGACGTCGTGGGCGGTTCGGGCGTGGCCTTTAACCAGGCACGCGGCCTGACCTACAAGATCTTCGGCTACCCCGCTGCCTCGCCGTTCAACGGGCAGACCCTCAAGAGCTGCACCGGAACGGCCACCGATGATACCAGGAACCAGTTCGGAACCCAGGGCATCCCCTGCGACATGAACGGCGGTTCTTCCGGCGGGCCCTGGTTCATCGGCACCAGTGCCACGGGCCTTCAGAACTCGATCAACAGCTACGGCTACAACGGCTCGGTCGTAATGTACGGCCCGTACTGGGGCGACGTCATACAGCAGACCTACGCCAGTGCAGCAAAGTCCTAGCGAAAAACCGTCCGGCGAGGATGCTGTCAGCCACGCTGAACTGAGCCAGACGCACGAGGAGATCCTCGAGTACTGGACAGAGGAGCGAATGGCAGAGGCCAGGCCCCGGGAGCTTCGGCTTCCGGAGAACGGCCCGCCTCCAGCTGACCAGGACTAAACCAGCACATCACGACGGCGCCTGTCCCCTGTGAAGGGGACAGGCGCCGTCGTTTGTGGGCCCACGCCGGCAGGGAGCCGGTGGGGGCCTGCGCGGTTAGGGAGCCGCTGGGTGGGCCCACGCCGGCAGGGTTCCCTGGCCGAGCTTGCGCGGTTAGGGAGCCGCTGGGTGGGCCCACGCCGGCAGGGTTCCCTGGCCGAGCTTGCGAGGTTAGGGAGCCGCTGGGTGGGCCCACGCCGGCAGGGTTCCCTGGCCGAGCTTGCGAGGTTAGGGAGCCGCTGGGGACTAGTGGAAGAAGTGGCGTGCACCTGTGAAGTACATGGTGATGCCGGCCGCGTTGGCTGCCGCGATGACTTCCTCATCCCGGACCGAGCCGCCGGGCTGGACGACGGCGCGGACACCGGCGTCGATCAGGATCTGCAGGCCGTCGGCGAACGGGAAGAACGCGTCGGAAGCCGCCACGGCGCCCCGGGCCCGCTGGGGTGCCCCGCTCGCATCGGTGTTGCCGGCACCGCCGGCACCTTCGACGTCGGACTCTACCTTCACGCCAAGCGTGTTGGCGCGCTCAACGGCCAGGCGGCAGGAATCCAGGCGGTTGACCTGCCCCATGCCGATGCCCACGGCAGCGCCGTCCTGGGCAAGCAGGATGGCGTTGGACTTGGCGGCGCGGCAGGCGGTCCAGGCGAAGGCCAGGTCCGCGAGGGTCTTTTCGTCGGCGGCCTCGCCAGCGGCCAGGGTCCAGTTGGCGGGGTTGTCGCCGTCGGCATCAACCTTGTCGCTGGCCTGGACCAGGACGCCGCCGGAAACCTGGCGGATCTCCGTGGGGTAGCGGCCGTAGCCGTCCGGAAGGGCGAGCAGGCGGATGTTCTTCTTCTTGGACAGGATCTCCACTGCCTCGGGTTCGAAGCCCGGAGCGATGACAACCTCTGTGAAGATGTCCTTCACCGTGTTGGCCATGCCGGCGGTCACGGTGCGGTTCGCGGCGATGACACCGCCGAAAGCCGAGACGGGATCGCAGGCGTGCGCCTTGGCGTGGGCGTCGGCGATGGGGTCGGCAGCATCTGCAGCGCCCACGGCTACGCCGCAGGGGTTGGCGTGCTTGATGATCGCGACGGCAGGCCCGCTGAAGTCGTAGGCGGCCCGCAGTGCCGCGTCGGCGTCCACAAAGTTGTTGTAGCTCATGGCCTTGCCGTGCAGCTGATCGGCCTGCGCGATGCCCGCCGGTGCAGCCTTGTCAACGTAGAGGGCCGCCTGCTGGTGCGGGTTCTCGCCGTAGCGCAGCACCTCGGAGCGCTCGAGCGAAAGGCCGGCGTAGGCGGGCCAGTCGATGATGCCGTCCCCGTCTTCATCCAGGAACTGGCTCGCGGTCCAGGTGGCCACGGCATTGTCGTAGGACGCGGTGTGGGCGAACGCCTTGGCAGCCAGCCGGCGTCGGGTCTTCAGGTCAAAGCCGCCCTCAGCGGCAGCGGTAACCACCTCGCTGTAGAAGGAGGGGTCCACCACAATGGCGACGGCGGCGTGGTTCTTCGCTGCGGAGCGCACCATGGCGGGGCCTCCGATGTCGATCTGCTCCACAACATCATCCTGGGCAGCGCCGGACTTCACGGTCTCGACGAACGGGTAGAGGTTCACCACCACCAGGTCGAAAGGCTCGATCTGCATGTTGGTGAGCGTTTCCATATGCGCCGCGACACGGCGGTCAGCGAGAATGCCGCCGTGCACGCGCGGGTGCAGCGTCTTCACGCGGCCGTCCAGCATCTCGGGTGAGCCGGTGACTTCCTCGACCTCCTGGACGGGAATGCCGGCGGCGGCGATCTTCTTGGCCGTGGATCCGGTGGATACCAGCTTCACACCCGCTGCATGCAGGCCCTGGGCGAGCTCCTCCAGACCGGACTTGTCGTAAACCGAGATCAGGGCCCGGCGGATGGGAACACGGTCAATGGATATGCGCTCATGCTGCGTGAAGCTCACAAATGTCTCCGTCTTATCTCGCGGAACAGTGCCGCGGTTGGTGGGGATACGGCCAGTTTATCGCGAAGTGCAGTTTGCCCCCCGTGCAGGCGGAAGTGTGAACGCCAGCGGGCCGGGCTAAAGTTCTTCCAGGAGGCTGCGATGAATACTTACACCACTGTGCCGAGCGGCGAACAGGTGGTCCAGGAACTGCCATGGCGATGGAGAGTCCAGGGCAGGATTTTTGTGATCGGCGGCCTCGGTTTTATGTTCGACGCCTGGGATGTCACCCTCAACGGCATCCTCATTCCGTTGCTCTCCACGCACTGGGCCCTGGCCCCGGGTGAGGTTGCCTGGGTGGGAACCGCCAACCTGATCGGCATGGCCCTGGGCGCCTTTGTATGGGGCACCATCGCGGACACCATCGGGCGCAAGAAGGCCTTCACGGCCACCCTGCTGATCTTCTCCCTCTTCACCGTGCTGGGCGCCTTCTCCCCCGACTTCATTTGGTTCTGCATGTTCCGGTTCCTGGCCGGCTTCGGGCTGGGCGGCTGTATTCCCGTGGACTACGCCCTGGTGGGTGAGTTCACGCCACGCAAGCAGCGCGGCAAGGTCCTCACGGCAATGGACGGCTGGTGGCCGGTGGGAGCCGCCCTGGCCGGCTTTGTCTCCGCCGGGCTCGTGGCCCTGTACGGCGACTGGCGGCTGACCATGCTGGTGATGGTGCTGCCTGCACTGCTGGTGTTCTGGGTCCGCAGGAGCGTTCCGGAGTCGCCGCTGTTCCTGATCCGCAAGGGCCGGCGCGAGGAAGCAGCCAGGGTCATTGACGATCTGGTGGCGGCAACCGGGGCGGAACCCCGCGCCTACAGCCTGCCCGATGCCAAGGAAGTGCCCCGGCTTTCGGCTGGCAGTGCCTGGCACCAGCTGCGCCTCGTGTGGCAGTTCAACTGGAAGATCACCACCGCCGCCTGGTCCCTGTTCTTCACCATCCTGCTGGTCTACTACCTGTCGCTCACGTGGATGCCGCGGATCCTGATCGGCGCCGGCTTCGCGGAGTACAAGGCGTTTGTCACCACGGCGTCCATGGCCGCCGTCGGGCTTCTGGGCGTTATTGTCGCGGCCCTGCTGGTGGAGCGGGTGGGCCGCAAATGGATCCTCGCCATCACCGGTCCGTTGTCAGCGCTGACCCTGGTGATCGTGGCCATCGTGGTTGACATCCCCACGGCTGCGGTGTTCTGGCTTCTGGTGTTCGGCTTCGTGGTGCAGGTGGCCATCCCGGTTCTTTACGCCTACGTCTCCGAGCTCTACCCCACCGAGCTGCGCGGCACCGGTTTCGGCTGGGCGTCAACGTTCTCCCGGCTGGGCGCCGGCTTCGGTCCTCTCATCTTCGCGAACTACTTCTGGCCGGAGCTGGGCCTGGCCACGTCCTTTGCCCTGGCCGGAGGGCTGGTGCTCCTTGCTGTGCTGTGGATGGCGTTCTTCTCCCCCGAGACCAGGCAGCGCCGCCTCGAATAGGAGGCCAGCGACACGCTCATTCAATTTCGACGCGGACGTTCCGTGGCGCACACCAAATTTCCGGTGCGCCACGGCGTTTGCGCCTCGAAGAGGAACATGCGCGTCGATGGCGCCGCGGTAAGGGCGAAGATCAGGCGTGTAAGGGGTGGGGTTAGGTGGGGAGGCCGGCGCGGTGGGCGGCGGCCAGGGATGCCAGGGTGGACACCAGCAGCCTGCGCTCCACCACCTTGATGCGCTCGTGCAGCGTTTCCTCGGTGTCGGACTCCTCGATGGCCACGGCTTCCTGCGCAATGATGGGCCCGGTGTCCACGCCGGCGTCGGCCCAATGGACGGTGCAGCCGGTGACCTTCACGCCGTACGCCATCGCGTCGCGGACGCCGTGGGCACCCGGGAAAGCCGGAAGCAAGGCGGGGTGGGTGTTCAGGTACCTGCCGTTAAAAGCATCGATGAACCCCGGGCTCACGATCCGCATGAAACCTGATGAGACCACCACCTCCGGCTCAAACGCGGCAACCGCCTCGGTCAGGGCGGCGTTCCAGTCAGCCCGGTCAGCGTAGGCCTTGAAGTCCACAACAAAAGTGGGGATGCCGGCAGCCGCGGAGCGTTCCACGCCATAGGTGCCCGGTCGGTCAGCTCCCACCGCGGCGATTTCAACGTCGAGGTCCCCTGCCTTCACCGCGTCAATGACTGCCTGGAGGTTGGACCCGGTTCCGGAAACGAGGACTACGATGCGCATGGCTCTAGCTTATGGGCAGCCTCGCGTAGGCTGGAAAACATGAACACCGCACCCCAACCGGCTGGGCAGCAGCGCACAAAACCGCCGCTGAGCGAGGCAGCCAAGGCCTCGCTCGCCAAGACCCACACCCTGTTCCGGATCTTTGTGGTTTCTGTGCTCGGCGCCTTCTTTGTGTACCAGCTCGATGTCAGCTATCTCTGGCTGACGGCGCTGCTGACGGTGGCCAGCCTGGCCCTCGGCGTGGTGCTCCTGATCAGGGCGGTGCGGTTGAAGGAGTCCAGGCTTGTCCTCATCGGGACAATTTCGGGATTGGTGGTGTCCGCGATCATGGTGCTGCTGATCCTGGTGACAGCCCTGTTCTTTGATGAAGTGCGTGAGTACCAGGCCTGCGTTGGGCGGGCCTTGACCGACCAGGCACAGTCGGCGTGCAGGGTGCAGTTGCAGGGCTCGCTGCCCACGCAACTCCCGTAGGCACACCCCAAGGTCCTACCGGACCAGCTCCGCGTCCTCTTCCTTCGCCGCCTGCTCACGTTCCAGCCACGGCCCTGCCGCGTAGCCAATCACGACGCCGGCAGCAACTTCCGCCGCCACCCAGACTCCCGTCCACAACGGGTCAGGACCAATCGCAGTCAGGCGTCCGATCCCCGCTGATCCGCGTGCCAGCCAGGCCAGGCCGGCGGTGAGCAGCCCGGCGGCCAGCCCGCACAGGACCCCGAGCACCAGGGTGGAAACGGTGGCGGTGAACCAGCGGGCGCGGACCTTGATGGAGAGCCACTCGTCGAAGTGGTTTTCGCCTTCCCGCAGGAACCACCAGCCGGCCAGGACACCCGCGAGGACCGGGACGATCAGCGCAACGAAGGCGTAATCCAGGGGGCCTGCGGGGATGGCGGCCAGCGCCGGGACGGAAGGGAGCGGGCCCACCGCGGTTCCCAGCGGGCCCACCTGGGAACCGACGCCCATGGCAAAACCTGAACCGGACGCCCATGCCAAGGCAAACACCACGAGGTTGGGCAGGAAGCCCAGCTGCGCAATGGTGAGGGCGGCACCTCCCACCGCGCCGGCGTCGAGCGCCTCATAGACCGCAACCACCAGGTTCCAGTGAATGAACAGGTCAACGGCCAGCAGCAGCGCTGCCAGCGCCAGGGCGGAGAGCACCGCCACAAAACCGGCCTTCGCCGCGGAGCCGAGGTAGGACCCCGCCCAGCGCGAATGCTGGCTGGTGCGGGAAATCCAGTCCACGGCGTCGACGCCGATGAGCCGGCTCCAGGAGCCTGCCTCGCGGTGTGCGCCGATCACCATGCCCAGGGCATAGGGAATCAGGGGGATGAACATGGCGTGCCAGGGGTTGACGCCGACGTCGGGCGTGCGGCAGACGAACCCGGTTGCCGTCCCGAAGGCCGCGTACACCACCCAGGAACCGAGGAGTGCCTGCCACAGCTGGTCCGTATAGGATGCCCGGGCCAGCCGGCGTCCTGCCCGCCAGGCGAGCAGGAAGGGGATCAGGGTGAGGCCAAGGGGAATCAGCGTGAGCAGCCCGGACCCGGAGTTGGCCCCGGCCGTGGAGCCTGCGGCCGTGAGTTCCAGCGGCACCCCATGGACCAGCAGCCAGGACTGGCCGGCCAGGCGGGCCAGAAACTCGACGGCGCCGTCATGGAACCCGGCCGTAGCCCACACGGCCAGGACCGGGGCGATCACCACCAATGCCGAGATGATGGCTGCCTGGGCCGTTTCGAGGGCGCCCTGCAGCCACAAGGGCATGGGAAGGCCACGGTCTCCGGTCTGATCAGCACGCAGTTTCATCGTTTTCCATGGTGTCACGGCGGCCGCGCCCGGTCCGTGACCGACAGGCACAACCTCTGTGGCACCGGCCCAATGCACCTCGTGCCGGCGCTTTTCACAAGGGTCAGCCGTAAAATTGAATTGTCCACATAAGTGGCAGGAGGCAAAGAATGACTACCGCATCCCCACATGCACACGGCGTTCACTTTGGCCGGGCAGACGTCCAAAACGTTGGCATGGGAGTGGGAATTGTTTTGATGCTGGTGGGTGTCCTGGGCTTTATCCCGGGCGTCACCACCCAATACAGCGAACTGATGTTCCTCGGACCGGCTTCGCATGCCGTGTTCCTTGGTTTGTTCCAGGTATCCATGCTGCTCAACATTGTGCAGCTGGCTATCGGCGCAACGGGTCTGGCCATGTCCCGCACCGAGCATGGCGCCCGTAATTTCCTTCTCGGAGCAGGCGCACTGTATATCGTCCTGGCCATCTTCGGGCTTATTGTCGGTGTTGATTCGGCGGCGAATTTCCTGTCGCTGAACATGATGGACAACTGGACCCACCTGGCACTGGGCGTCGTGATGATTGTTGCTGGCTGGCTGTTCTCCAGGAACATGGCGTCCGACAGGGCATAGCCCGGTATCCGTAACCCGGGGAAACAGGAGCCGCGAATGGGAGAAGAACATTAAGTTCTGAAGATATTCGTCCTACTGGCTGGTGCAGTCGCCGCTCCGGCACGGCTGCACCGGCATTCCGCGGCAATCCCGCCACCAGCGGGAACCCGCCGCGGCGTGAAAAAAGTTCCGTATGCACACCGACGCCGGGAGCCCCAAGTGGACTCCCGGCGTCGTTCGCTGCGTGGATACCTTAGCGGTGGTCACCGTCGCGCCGGTCCGTTCAGCGGCGCGACGGCTTTACCTCAGCGGAAGGATCAGCGGCGCCGGTCACGATCGACGCCGTCGGCGTCGATGTGCTCCTTGCGGACTTCCTCGTTGACTGTGACGTCGTCCTGGACCACGTCCTTGTCGAGGCGGACACGCTCCACGGGAACGGTCTCCTTCTCCACGACCGGGCGCTCCTCGTGCAATGTGACCTCGTGCTCCTCTTCACTGATGTCCGGGCCGCTGAGTGCCTGGCCGCGGTTCGCATCCGTGATGGGCTCCCGCTCCAGGCGGACCTCTTCGCGCTGCACCGGAACCGTCTTGGTGACGTTTTCGGTGGTGACGTACTTGCGGAGCCTGGCGCGGCCGGCGGTCTCGCGTTCGGTGCCGACGTGCAGCCGCTCCTCCGAGCGGGTCATGGCGTCGTCCGTGGTGGGGCCGGAGGTGTCGCGGCCAACCGTTTCGCGGTCGGAGGCGTAGCCGGCTGTACCGGCATGCGGCGTGCCGGCGTTGAGGTCGGCGTCGCCCTGCAGGTCCACGTCGTGCCGGGCATCGGAGTAGGTCCGGGCGCCGCGCTCGTAATAGGTGTACAGCCGGTCTTCTTCCTCAGGAGTGAGGTGTCCGTCCACATCCACGCGGGGTGCGTCCTTGACGTGATCCTTGCTGAAGGGAACCACCAGGTCCTCGCCCTGGGTGTGTGCCCCTTCCACCGGAATAAAGGACTGGGAGGTGCCGAAGAGACCGGTCTTGACCGTAACCCAGGTGGGCTCGCCGGTATCGTCGTCTGCGTAGAGCTGGCCGATTGAGCCGATCTTCTCGCCGTCGGAACCGATGACGTTGCCGCTCTTGTTGAGCAGGCCTTCAAGGTTTTCCCTGTTGAGCATGACGTCTCCTTGGATTGTCGTTGCGCTGGGTCTAGCTAGCCATGGATGTCGCGGCACCGGAATGTTCCCCGGCGCACGGGCTCCGCCCCCTCTGCTAAAGGCATCGCGCTAGCTGCCCGTCTACAGTAAGCAGGCTTAGCATCAAAAGGGAAGTCTACTTAGTAATTTTTTCGTCCCGGGTGTCCCAACCCCAACCTGACGAGCCATTTTGTCCTGAATTAGTTTCAGGCTTCCTAAACTAAACGAGTGAAACGTGCCGGTGTTCGATGCCTAAAAGCGATGCCGCGGCCTTGATGTCGGCCGCCCGGTGCCCCAGGCACAGCGCCCAGTGGTGGCCGGTTCCGGTCTGGCTCCACCGGTCCACCCAGAGGCCCGGATCGCCGCCGAAATCCACGCGTGAGGTAGTGTTGCCGATGGCCAGGAGCGGGCCAGGTACCACCGCTCCTTCAGAGGTGACAAAAACGTAGCTGCCGTCCGGGTCCTGGCCCAGGGCGAGGGTGGTGACCGGTCCGGGCCGGACGTCGAATTCCACGGATACTCCCCAACCCCGCTTGCCGTGATAGATACCCAGTCCACGCAAGAGCGGGTCCTTTGAGGAGACCGCGAGATGCGCCGGCCCGTCGTGGCCCATCTCCACCACGTTGTCAAAAAAGTTCAGGGCCTGGATTTCGGTGAAGGAACCTCCGGCGCCGATGGCCTGGGCAGCCAGCATGGCAATGGAGGTCCGCAGCTCATACTCCCCCGCCATCGGAATTCCACGCGCCGTGAGGATGGAGGAGCCCAGGATCATCCCGGCGCCCAGCCGCTCGTGCTGTTCTCCCGCCAGGCCGCGGTGGTAGTAGGCCACCGAGTCCAGGTCGAAGTCCTTCACGAGGCGGTCCAGGCCCACCGAGACCCTGGCACCCCAGGCGAAGTCGTCGTCGTTCACGGACTCGTCGAGCACAAACAGTTCCCTGGCCAGGGCGAGCCGCTCGGAGACCTCACCCTCGGTGACGGCGTTGACGCGCTCGCGCAGGTCATCGAACTCAAGCACCTCCACATGCGATCCGAACGTGGTGGACACCGTGGTCAGGTCGGTGGCAACGTCGAGCATGCCCGGGTAAAGGTGGCCCATGAGGCCATGGCGCGCATTGCGGAGCCGGGCGCGGACGCCGGCGGCATGCACCCACTGGCTGATCCGTTCCCAGGCGGAGTCCTGCTTCAGGTGCCCGGAAACGGACCGGAACTGGATGCCCGCCCGGCGGAAGACATTGGCCACCTCGGGCACCGGGCATTGGCCGCAGTAGGCCAGCCAGGCTCCGGTATCGAAGTTCGCATGGTCCATCGCCTCGGTGGGCTGGAGATCGATGACCAGCACCGGGCTGCCGGAGCGCTGGGCCACCGGCAGGACCATGGATGACGTCAGGTAGGTGGCCAAAAAGATGACGATGAGGTCGCAGTCGGCCTGCCGCAGCTTTTCGCCGGCAGTCAGGGCCTGAGTGGCATCGGAGATGAAGCCGGCATCGATGACCTCCGCGTCCATCTCCTGGAAGCGTGATGTGACGTAGCGGGCCGATTCTTCAAGCTGGGGCAGGAGGCCCGGAAATTGGGGCCAGTACGCTCCCAGTCCCCCGGACACGAGCCCAATCCGGGTGGGCCGGCGCTTATGGGGTTCCAGCAAGGCGGCAGCAGACTTCTTAGTGGGGAGCATGGGCAGCCTTTCCGGGAATTGATCCAGCGCATGGCACCGCCGGGCGGGCTGAAGCTGCCCGCCCGGCTGAAGTTGGGAGCTAGAAGTTGTACTTGTCGATGTTGCCCGTGTTGAAGACCGTCGGCGGGCCCACGATGACCTTTCCGCCTTCCTCAACAGTCCGGTCGCCCAGGTTGCCGGCGGTGAATTTGTCGCCGGCTTTTCCGGTGATCTTTCCCTCAACGAGCGCCTTCCCGGCGAACGCGGCAACGTAGCCAAGCTGGGCGGGATCCCAGAGGGCGAACTCCTTGACTGTTCCGTCCTTGACGAACGGCCGCATCTCGTTCGGCAGGCCAAGCCCGGTCAGCGCAACCTTGCCCTTGTAGGCAGACGTGGAGAGGTACCTGGCCGTTGCGGCAATACCCACGGTGGTGGGCGAGATGATGCCCTTCAGGTTGGGGTGGGCCTGCAGCAGGCCCTGGGCTTCCTGGAAGGATTTGGTGTCGTCGTCGTCGCCGTACACCTTGGCCACCAGCTTGATGTCCTTGTATGCCGGGTTGGAGGCCAGGTCCTCCTCCATGAACTTGATCCACTCGTTCTGGTTGGTGGCGTTTGCCGTGGCAGAGAGGATGGCGATCTCGCCGGATCCGCCGATCTGGTCGGCGATCAGCTTGGTCTGGATCAGTGCCACGTCCTTGGCCACCACCTGGCTGATGAACACGTCACGGCAGTCGGGGTTGGCGTCGGAATCGAAGGCCACGATCTTCGCGCCTGCGGAGCGGGCCTCGCCCAGGGCCGTGCAAACGGCGTCGGGATCGTTCGCGGCGATGACAATGACATTTGTTCCTGCCTGGGTTTCAGCGTTGATGAACGAAACCTGGCTGGACGCCGATGCCTCGAGGGGGCCGACCACCTGGGAGGACGCGAAGCCCGCCTCCTGGGCACCGGTTTTGCCGCCACCCAGGACGACGTCAGTGTAGGGGTTATTAAGCTGCTTGGGAATGAACGTGATCTTCTGCTCCTGCACTGCGGCGGAGGTCTCCCCCGATGTTCCCGAGCCACCGCTGCATGCCGTCAGGGCCAGCGCTGCGGCGGCCGTGATGGCGACGAGCGGGGCCAGGTGCGGGGGCCGGCCGGCGCTTTTTCGGTTCAACATCATTGTTTTCCTTCTCCCTTGTTGTGGTCCGTTTTGATTGGTCCTGTATGGCCGGTTCAGTGGGCCCGGCCAGTCGAGGCGCTGGCGGCTGCGTCCCGGCTGAAGCTCTGGCGTACCCGGCGGGTGTGCCGCCATTCGCGTACCGCCGAGCCGACGCTCGGTGCCACCACCGAGAAGATGAGCAGCAGGCCGGTAACGGTGATGAGGACAACGTCCGACACCCTCCCCAGGCGCAGGGCATAGTTCAGGCTGCCGATCAGCAGGACGCCGGCCACTGCACCGGGAATGGTGCCCTTGCCGCCGAAGATCGAAACGCCGCCAAGCAGCACGGCAGCGATGACGGCCAGTTCCAGCCCCGAGGCGTTGTCGCTGCGGGCGCTGGTGTAGCGCAGCGTCCAATAGATGCCTGCCAGGGAGGATACCGTGCCGGAGGCCGCATAGAGCCAGAACTTGCTGCGGGCTACCTTGATGCCCACGAAGTTGGCCGCTTCCTTGCTGTAGCCCATCGCGTACAGCCCCCGCCCGAAGGGCGTGAAATGGAGCAGGATTCCGAAAAACAGCACAATAAGGACGACGCCGATCATCACCGTGGGGATGCCGGTGGCGCCGAGCTTTGAGGTAAAGAAGGCAGTCAGCGGCTTGGGGAAATTGGCTACGGCATTGTCCCCGATCACCACCAATGCCAGTCCGCGGAACAGGGCCAGCGTACCGATGGTGACGGCCAGGGACGGCAAGCCCAGCACAGCGATCAGGAAGCCGTTGAACATCCCGGCCGCTACTCCTGCCAGCAGGCTGATGGCCAGTACCAGCCAGATGTCCATGCCGCTGGCCCAGAGGACGCCCATGAGGGCGCTGGTGAGGCCCGCGGTGCTCGCCACCGAGAGGTCAATCTCGCCGGTGACGATGATGAGCGTCATGGGCATGGCGATGAGCAGGACGGGGATGACGTCCAGCAGCAGGAAGCCGGTGGTCACCGGCGAGGCGAACCGGGGGATGGAAATTGCAGCGAAGATCAGGAAAGCCAGGAGCGCATAGATGGTGATGGCGTCGCGGCTGGCCAGGATGCGGGCGGCACCGGTCCGCCCCTTTGGCTCGGTGGCCAGCGGCTTGGTGCTGTCCGCGACTGGCGCGGCGGCGGGGCTGCTGCCGGGAGTGGTGGTCTCAGACATTCCGTGCCTCACTTATCCGCAGTTTCCTGGCCGTGCGAAGGCTGGCCAGGCGGTCGATCACGATTGCCGTGAGGATCAGGATGCCCACAATGGCCTGCTGCCAGAATTTGTCCACCCGAAGGGCGGTCAGCGAACTGGTGATGGTGGTCAGCAGCAAGGCACCCAGGGCTGCACCTGCGACCGTCCCGCTCCCGCCGAAGATCGCCACCCCGCCCACTACTGCGGCGGCCACCACGTCCAGCTCCATCCCGCTCCCGGTGGTTGCGCCCACGGAGTTGAAGCGGCTCGCGTAGAGGACTCCGGCGAGCCCGGCGAGGGCTCCGTTGGCCAGGAAGGCCAGGAACACCCGCTGGGACACCTTGATGCCCAGGACTTTCGCCGCTTCCGGGTCCGAGCCAATGGCGTACAGGTCCCGGCCGGGCCGGGTTCCGGCCATGTAGACGGCGACGGCGGCCACCACGGCGATAGCCAGCAGGGTGATGATCGGGAAACCCAGCACGGTGTCCACGGACAGCGCCCCGAAGGCTTCCGGCCGGTCCCCGGCGAAGTACTGTTTTCCGCCAGCCCAGGCATTGTTCAGCCCGCGGAACACGTAAAGGCTGCCGAGGGTGATCACCAGCGCCGGTACCTTGGCCACGGTGACCAGGAACCCGTTGAACATGCCGAGCAGGGCGCCGAAGGCCATTCCGAGGAGCAGCACCACGATGATGGGCAGGCCGGGCATGGCAACGAAGATGGAGCCGGTGCCGAAGGCGACCAGCCCCAGCATGGAGCCGACGGACAGGTCGATGTTGCGCGTGATGATCAGCAGGGTCTGTCCGGCCGCCAGGATGACGATGATGGTGGCGTTGAGGAGCAGGTCCTTGACTCCCTGCGGGGACAGGAACAGCGGGTTGTTGATGTAGGTGATCAGCACCAGCAGCGCCAACGCAACCAGCACAGGAAGTTCACGCAGGCGCAGCAGCGCACCAAGGCCGCCGCTGCCGCCGCGGGCAAGTACCGCCGTCGTACCTTTTTCCTCGTGTTTGACCGTGGAACTCATTCCATCACTCCTGCCGGGGAGGTTGCCGCGTGCATGACTGACTCGGGGTTGGCGTCCGCTCTGTCCAGCTGCGCGGTAATCCGCCCCTCGCGCATCACGAGGACCCGGTCCGCCATCCCCAGGACTTCGGGCAGCTCGGAGGAGATCATCAGGATGGCAATGCCGCGGCCGGCGAGGTCGGAGATGAGCCTGTGCACTTCGCTCTTGGTACCCACGTCGATGCCGCGGGTCGGTTCGTCGATGATGAGCAGCCTGGGATCAGTGGCCAGCCACTTGGCCAGCACCACCTTCTGCTGGTTGCCGCCGGAAAGCGTAGAAACGGCGTGCTCCTGCGAGCCTGCCTTGACCTGCAGGCGTTTACTCCACTCCTCCGCGGCCGCGCGTTCCTTGCCGCCATTGATCAGCCCGGCCGTCACAAACTTGTTCCGCAGGGTGAGCGTCACGTTCCGTGCCACCGACAGGTTCATCACCAGGCCCTGCTTGCGGCGGTCCTCGGGCACAAAGCCGAGGCCGGCGGTGATGGCGGCCTGCGGGTCGCGGGCTTTCAGCGGTTTTCCTTCCACCTGGATCTGCCCCGAGTCGTAGGCATCGATGCCGAACACTGCCCGGGCCACCTCGGTCCTGCCGGCACCCACCAGGCCGGCGAGCGCAACGATTTCGCCGGCCCGGACTTCGAAGCTGATGTCCCGGAAAACCCCGGACCTGCTCAGCCCGTCCACCTTCAGCACCGAATGCCCGATCTCCGCCGCAGCCTTGGGGAACAGCGTTCCGATGTCCCTGCCCACCATTTCCCGGACAATCTGTTCAACAGTGACGTCGGCGGTCCGGTGGGTGGCGATGTAGCGGCCATCGCGCATCACCGT
Organism: Arthrobacter sp. SLBN-100; assembly: GCF_006715305.1. Lineage (NCBI taxonomy): Bacteria > Bacillati > Actinomycetota > Actinomycetes > Micrococcales > Micrococcaceae > Arthrobacter > Arthrobacter sp. SLBN-100. The sequence continues at coordinate 4,221,854 of NZ_VFMY01000001.1, read as the reverse complement.
GATCCGGTCGCAGAGATCAAACACTTCATCAAAGCGGTGCGAGATAAACAGGATGCCGGTGCCTTTGTCCCGCAAAGAGCGGGCCACGGCAAAGAGCCGGTCAACTTCCACGCCGCTGAGCGCGGCCGTGGGCTCGTCCATCACCAGCACCTTCGCATCCAGCGAAATGGCCTTGGCGATCTCGATGATCTGCTGGTCGGCGATGGAAAGCCCCTCCGCCACGCGGGACGGATCGATGGGCACTCCCAGCCGCCCGAACAGCTCAGCTGCCTGCCGCCGCATCCCGGCACGGCTGATCAGCCCGGACCGCCCCTTGGGCTGCCGGCCGATGAAAATGTTTTCGGCCACGGTAAGGTCCGGGAACAGGGTGGGCTCCTGGTAGATCACGGAAATTCCGGCGGCCTTGCTTTCTGCCACATTCTTGAAGTGGACGGGCTCGCCGCTGAGCCGGAAGTCGCCGGAGTCCGGATGGTGCAGGCCGGCGAGAATTTTCACCAGGGTGGATTTGCCGGCGCCGTTCTCGCCCACCAGGGCATGGATTTCGCCGGCCCGGATCTCCACGGTGCCGTCCGCCAGGGCCACGACGGGGCCGAAGGTCTTGGCGGCACCGGCCAGCGACAGCACGGGCTCGGCGTACGCGCTCCCTTGTCCGGGATCCTGAATTTCATTGCGTTCTTGCTGCATAAATGAACCGCACCTTTGGGGTCTATGCGAGAAATAATGAATCGTTTCACAACACTTGAGTGCCTTGATCATAAGTCCGCTGACCAGCACGGTCAATAGAATTGGCGGCCCGCGGGGTATTCGTGATTGATCCGTGTTCAAGGCGTTCCGGCGCGGCCCTGATGTTTTCCTAACCTTTCCCCCGGCGTCACATCAGGTCCCCCACCCGGCAACGGCACGCGCCCACCGTGGAGGAGTGAGGATCGCAATTGTTGCTGGATCATTCCTGCCCCTGATGAACGGCGTCACGCAGTCCATCCTGCGGGTGCTGGACCACCTGCAGGACCGGGGCGACGACGTCCTGGTCATTGCACCGTCCACGCAGGGCGGCGAAGCGCCGGACCGGGTCAAGGGCGCGGAGATCCACCGGCTGCCTGCGGTGCCGCTGGCCGGCCATACGAACGTTCGAGTGGCCATGGGCGGTGTGTACCGGGTCAAGCGAATCCTTGCCGACTACGCACCGGACATGGACCACGTCCACTCTGCGGGCGCTGGAGGGTGCCGAGCTGGTGCTGCTCCTCACGAGTGGGACGAGTACGGCCGGCTTTCGCCTGCCGTTGCGGGGGCGCTGGTACGACGGCGTGTGGTGCTGGGTGCGCGCAACGCGCTGGATGCGGCTGGGTGGCAGGCCGAAGGCTGGGTGGTACGTGGCCTCGGGACCCCTGCCGGGACGGTGCCTGCGGTAGAAACGGTGCCTGCAGCAGAAGGGGTCAGTTCAGGAGGCCGAGCTCGGCGAAAGCCAGCGCCACGCCATTGCCGGCCGGGCCGGGCGTCACCCTGTCGGCGACGGCCAGCACCTTGGGGTGGCCGTCCTCCACTGCGATGCCAATGCTTGCGTACTCAAGCATCTCGATGTCATTTGCGCTGTCGCCGATGGCCACAATGTCCTTGCGCTCCAGGCCGAAATGCTTCTCTACCACCTGGATTCCCACCGCCTTGTGGGTTCCGGCCATGAAAATCTCCCCTGCGGTGTCGCCGAGTGCAGATAGCGAACTGGGGATGATTCCTACGCCCGGGCCGAGCCCTTCCATCAGACGGGTCAGCGGAACCGGGGAGTCAAAGCACGAGATCTTCGCGTAAGCCACAGAGCGAAGGTCGTCGCTGTACTGCACCGGGCCCAGGATGTCCTCGACCGGATCAACGTCAGTGCTGAGGACGCCGTCGTGCCGGGACCTGCCGGCAAAGACAGGGCCGAGCACGCGCCTCAGCCGCTCGTCCACCCCCGTTCGGCCATGCAGGGATTCGGGAGCTTCCAGGATGTACGCCACATTGTTCGCATCCAGGACGTCCACAATGCGGCTGGCGAGGTGGGGTTCGAAACGTGTGTCTTTGAGGACCTCTTCCCCGATCTCCACCCGCGCACCTGCACCGGTGATGGTTCCATCAAACCCTGCGCCGAGGATGTGTTCCGGCACCATGGACAGCGGCCGGCCGGTGCACACGAAGACGAGGTGACCCTGGCGCCGCGCGGTCCGCACAGCTTCCACATGCGCGTCCGGGACCACCCCGTGGTCAGCATAGGTGCCGTCGATATCGAGGAAGATGGCACGGGGCCGGACGGTTTGCTGGCTGAACATGCCGAAGCTCCTTGGTTTTTTGGGCGGGGACAATTAACTCTATCGAAGGGGCTGAAAACCGCTGATTTTCCTGCCGCATCCGCCAGCGGTTGCAGGAGCGCCGCATTCCGCCGGCCAAACTGACAGTCATCCCGTGATATTCAGGGTCTTGAAGTGTAGTAAGCACACTGATTGAATTAGGGAACCGGATATGGGGGCACGGCACAACTTACTGATTAAGGAGTGACAACATGGGTATTCTCGGATTTCTCATTTTGGGCCTGATCGCTGGTGCTATTGCCAAGGCCATCCTGCCGGGACGCCAGGGCGGAGGCTGGGTGATCACTATGGTCCTCGGCGTCGTCGGCGCTATCCTGGGCGGCTGGATCGGCTCGCTGATCTTCGGTGGCGGACTGGCTGAATTCTTCGATATCCGCACTTGGCTGCTGGCCATTCTCGGAGCGATTATCGTACTGCTGGTCTACGGCGCAGTCACCAATCGGAGCAGCCGCCGCGTATAGCTGCCGCTCACGTTTCCTCACGAAAAGCGCCGTTCTCCATACGCGGAGGGCGGCGCTTTTGCATGCCCTGCGCCCTGTCCTTCTGCGGCATTTACCCCATCCGGGGGCAAAACCATATCCCCGGACCCATCGATTTCCCGCTCAGGCACTTTATGATGTGCGAGGGGGTGGTGTAATGGCTGATTCTCAAAGCCACAGCAACGGTTTGACGGCGCCGGCATTCGGCGCGGGCCTGGACGCCAGCCCCGACGCACTCCTCGCAGTGGGCCCGGACGGCAGCATCACCATGGCCAACGCCGCCGCCGAGAGGCTTTTCGGGTTCAGCAGGAACGAGTTGGCAGGCCGGAGCCATTACTCGCTGTTCACCGCTGGCTTCCGCGCAGAAGTGGAACGGCTTATCCAGCAGCTGCACGCGGAGCACGGGGAACACCCTCAGCCGCGGGAGGTGTTCGGCGTGAACAGCAACGGGACAGAGTTTTCTGCGGAGGTGGCTGCGTCACTGCTCCCCAGCCCGGTCCCGGACGGCCAACCCGCAGTCGGGGCTGCACCCCAGCTGCTGCTCTCGGTCCGCGGCACGTTGCACCGGGCCGCTGCCCAGGAGGATCTGCGAGAAGCAATGTCGCTGCTGACGGCCACCCTGGAATCCACGGCGGACGGCATCCTGGTGATGAGCAACCAAGGGCACGTTGCCGGTTTCAACGACCAGTTCCTGACCATGTGGGGCATCCCGCCGGAACTGCTCGAGGGTGACAGCGAAGAACCGGTCATGCGGCTCGTCGTTTCCCAGGTCGCGGACCCGGTGTCATTCATGAGCCGGATCTCGGAACTGGAGGACAATCCGGCAGCGGAAAGCCACGACGTCCTGGATTTCAAGGACGGCCGCACCTTCGAGCGGTATTCCCGCCCGCAGTGCGTGGATGACAAGATCGTGGGCAGGGTATGGAGCTTCCGGGACGTCACCCCGCGGCGCAAGGCCCAGGAACAGGCCCACCAGGCCATGTTGGACCTCGCGGCGCAGGCGGAAAAACTGCGGGCCATGGCCTTCCAGGATCCACTGACGGGCCTGGCCAACAGGGCCGTGTTCAACGACGGACTGGCGGACGCCCTCAAGGAGCCGCGGCTGAAGGCCGTAGACGTTCTCCTCCTCGACCTGGACGATTTCAAGGAAGTCAACGACATCCTGGGGCACCAGGCCGGCGACGACATGCTCATCGAGGTGGCGCGCCGGCTCCGCGGCTGCGTCCCCACCGCTGATGTGGTGGCCAGGCTCGGGGGCGATGAATTCGTAGTGCTGCTGACTGCCTGCCCTGATGCTGATGCAATCGCCGCCTGCATCGTCCGCTGCCTGCACGTTCCCGTCACCATCAACGGCAGGGTGCTGCGGCCCAGCCTCAGCATGGGACTCGCGTCCCTCGGGCAGGACAACGTGGGCGCCTCCGAACTGCTGCGGCATGCGGACATCGCTATGTACGCAGCCAAGGCCGCGGGAAAGAACCGCTTCCTCCGGTTCCACGACGACATGATGACCGCCTTGGTGCAGCGGACCGACATGGAGAGCCGGCTGCAACTGGCGGTGTCCCGGGGCGAGATCTCGGTGGACTTCCAGCCGATCGTGTCGCACCGGATGGGCCAGGTGGTGAAGTTCGAGGCGCTGGCACGGTGGGACAGGGACGGCGGGCGCGTGCCGCCGTCGGTCTTTATCCCGCTGGCCGAACGCACCGGACTGATCAACGAAATCGGCGCCGAAGTGATGGCCCTCGGCATGGTGCAGCTGGCCTCGTGGCTGAGCGAAGACCCGTCCCGGTCCCTGTCCGTGAACGTTTCCGGCGTCCAGCTGCAGGATCCGGATTTCGCCGATGAAGTCCTTCGCCTCGCCGAGGCCAGCGGCGTGGCACCCTACCAGCTGGTGCTGGAGGTGACGGAGTCCGTATTTTTCGACGCCGACTGCAGCCTGATCAAACAGCTCAGCACCCTGCGGGACACCGGCGCCCGGGTTGCCCTGGACGATTTTGGCACGGGTTATTCGTCCCTCGGAAGGCTGCAGGACCTGCCGGTGGACACGGTAAAGATCGACAAAAGCTTTGTGTCCATGGTGCGCACCGGCACCGAGCGGTTGCCCATCCTCAGTTCCATGATCAACATGGCCCACAGCCTTGGTTTGACGGTCACTGCCGAGGGTGTGGAGACGGTGGCCCAGGCGGACTACCTCACCGCCCTGGACTGCGACTCACTGCAGGGGTACCTTTTCTCGCTGCCGGAGCCGGGCGCGCGGCTGGAGTATGCCCTGCACCACGCCGAAGAAGCCCTCAACGCACTCAAAGCGCGGTAAGGAAGCGCGCTATGCGGCTTGGTTGCGTCCTGGCTGCTTCGAGTTCTTCGTCGCCTGAGGGGCTTTGGACAGTGCGGGGCCGGGCTGGGCTGCTGCCGCTTCGGGAGCCGACGACGCCGCCACAGCTGAAGCGGGATGGACCACCATGTCCCGGGCCGGCTCAGCCTCAAAGACTGCCGTTTCCTGCGCGGCCTCGTTGACGGGCCCGGCCACGGCCACGCGGTTGCGCTTCCAGCGGCGGACCAGGTCGACGGCGGCCAGGATGCCGGCGAGCGGCGTCAGCACGGCCGCCAGGTAGACGAAGAGCATCCAGGTCAGGGTGGTGAGCGGGGGCTGGTTGTTGTTCAGGAGGGAGAGTCCGCCCAGGAGGCCAACGGCCCAGAAGAGGACCACTGCGGTGAGTACCGCGGCGGCCGGGAAATACTGGTTGGACACGATTTTTTTCAGGGCTTCCATGCACTTCCTCCTGCCTGGCCGGGGCACGGCAACAGCCGTTCAAGACCAGTATGGGGCTGCCGGGGCTCGAATCCCGGCAACACGCAGGCGGTGGTGACGAACCTAACGCCTAAGCCCAAAACCGGTTTATGTTTTCCCTCTTCCCTGCCGGAGCTTCAACTAATAGCGTGGACCTGGCCGGCGCCGATGCCGGATTGCCCGAACCGTTGGCGCCACCCTGGAGGTCCCTCATGCGAAAAGTCACTGCCGGTCTGTTCCATTCGGTGGACGGTGTGGTGTCAGAACCGTTCAAGTTCCAGTTCGACAGCTTCGACGACGAGCTCGGTGCGGGCCTGACCAAGATGATGGAAACGGTGGACACCGTGGTGCTGGGCCGGGTCACCTACCAGGAATGGGCCGGATACTGGCCCACCGCTACAGCGGACCAGGACTTCGCGGCCTTCATCAATTCGGTGGAAAAGTTTGTGGCCTCCCGGTCGTTGAAGGAACCGCTGGAATGGCAGAACTCGCGCCTCATGGATGCCCCGCTGGAAGAGTTCGTGGGCAAGCTGAAGGAGCGCGACGGCGGAGAGATCGCCGTGTGCGGCAGCATCTCCGTGACCCGGCAGCTGCTGTTCGCGGGGCTGCTGGATTCACTCACGCTGATGACCCACCCCGTCATCGCCGGCACAGGCCGCCGCCTGTTCGAAGATGGGGACCCCACCACCAGGCTCGAGCTGCAGGACCAGTACCGGACCAGCAAGGGCAACGTGGTCACCGTTTACGGACGCCGGGGCGACTAGGAGCGCGCAGGCGGCGGATGATTGTGGACGTCTGCACCGTATGCGCCCTCTGACCCTTAGCCCCCGTTCCGTTCCAGCATCTCCCCGACGATCCGGGCGCCCTCGGGAAAGGCACCCGGATTCGTCCCTGAGTAGTTGAGCCGGATGAACGGGCCCGCCGGTTCGGCCGGGAACCACTCGTTGCCGGGAGCAATAACCACGCCGGCGGATTCGCAGTCCCGGGCCAGCCGCGCCAGGTCAGTCCCGTCCGGCAGCCGCACCCAAACGTTCAGGCCGCCTTTGGGCACCTGCTCAATGTGGCCCTGCGGCGCGTGCTCATGCAGGCTGGCGACCAGCAGGTCGCGGCGGGATTCAAGCTGGTGGCGAAGGCTGCGCAGGTGCGTCTGCCACCCTGGCTGCGTGACGACGTCGAGCGCGGCCGCCTGCAGCAGCCCGCTGACGTACATCGACTCGGCTGCGCGGTCCGCAAGGATGCGTTCCCGCGCAGGACCGCGGGCGATCACCGCGGCCACCCGGATCGACGTGGACACACTCTTGGTGAGCGAGCGCAGGTAGACAACATGGCCCGAGTCGTCGCGGGAAGCGACCGGCACGGGGCTGGTGGTGATGCCAAAATCGTGCGCCCAGTCGTCCTCCACCAGGAACGCGCCCTGCGCACGCACCACATCCAGCACCTGGTCACGCCGCTCCGCCGTCCACTGGGCGCCGGTGGGGTTCGCGTAATTGGGTTGCGCGTAAAAGACCCTGGCCCCGGACTCCTCGAAGGCCCGGGTCAGTTCCACGGCGTCGGGACCGTCCGGTCCGGTGGGCACCGGGACCACACGGACTCCCGCCTGCGCGGCAGCCAGGATGGCGCCCCAGTACGTGGGCGACTCCAGCAGCAGCGGCTGCCCCCTGCCCACCAGCGCGCTGAAGATTGAGCTCAGTCCGCTCTGGCTTCCAGGAAGCACGACGACGTCGCTTGGGTTGGGCGGGGTGGTCCCGGCCGGCGTCAACGCACCCAGCTCGTGCGCGAACCACGACTGCAGCTCCGGGAGGCCAGCCGCAGGAGGACGGGACAGGGCGGCGTCGCCGCGGGCAGCCCGGGTGAGGGCGGCCCGCACCAGCCGTTCGGGCAGCAGTTCGCGGGCCGGGTAGCCGGAGTGGAAGGAAATGACGCCGAGCGGCAGGTCGCGCATGGTGGACGATGCCGGGGGCAGCGCCGCGCGAGGTGAGCGCAGGGCCGCCGTCTGCCAGCCGTAGTCAGAAGGCTTCGCGGTCCGGGCAGCGCGCACAAATGTCCCCACGCCGGGCCTGCTCTCGATAAGGCCCTGCGCTGTCAGTGTTTGCAGCGCCTTCTGCACCGTCACCGGGCTGGCCTGGTACTCGGCCACCAGCGAACGGGTGGACGGCAGTTTGGCGCCGGGCGCGGCTCCAGCCATCCAGGTTTTCAGGTGCGCCGCGATCCGCGAACTGCTATCGTTGTTCATGAGAGACAATAGTAGCGCTACTCTTATCCAGCGCACAGTGATACTGCCACTGCAGGCCTCCGGAGTCTGGCTGGGCTTCATTGGAGTGGCGGCGTTCTCGTTCACCGTCCCGTTCACCAAAGTGGCGGTGGCCAGCCTGTCGCCGCTCTTCATCGGCTCCGGACGCGCAGTGGTGGCAGCCGTGCTGGCAGGTTCAGCCTTGGCACTTACCCGGCAGCGGCTCCCCCGCGGAATGCAATGGGCACGTCTGTCCGTAGTGGCGGCCGGCGTCGTCGTCGGCTTCCCGCTACTGACTTCCTTTGCCTTGACCGCCACCCCCGCCAGCCACGGGGCTGTGGTGATCGCTTTGCTGCCGGCCGCTACTGCAACGGCCGCAGTCCTCCGCGGGCGGGAACGGCCGCCGCCGGCATTCTGGCTGGTCACCACGGCTGGCGCCGTCGCAGCCGTCGTCTTCGCCTCCCTTCACTCCGGCGGCTTCGGGCAGCTGCACTGGGCGGACGGCCTGCTCCTCGGTTCGGTGGCTGCCGCTGCTGTCGGCTACGCGGAGGGTGGCCTGCTGGCCCGCGAGCTTGGCGCCTGGCAGACCGTTTCCTGGGCACTGGTGCTGGCGGCGCCGCTGATGGTGCTGCTGACCGGTGTGTCCATCGCCCAGCAACCGCCGTCGGCCGGGCCGATGGAGTGGCTCGCGTTCGCCTACGTCGGCGTGGTCAGTATGTTCCTGGCGTTCTTCGCCTGGTACCGCGGCCTGGCCATCGGCCCCATCGCCTCGGTCAGCCAGATCCAGCTCATCCAGCCGGTCCTGACCATCTGCTGGGCGGCCCTCCTGCTGGGCGAGAGCCTGACATGGCCCACAGCCCTCGGCGCACTCGCGGTCATCCTCTGCGCTGGCGCCGCCGTCCGGGTCCGGCTCCAACCTGCACCGGCTCCGCCCAGAGTTGCCCGTCCTGCCCGAACCCTCCAGCCAGCAAAGGACTAGACCATGTACACCCCAGCCCATTTCACCGCCAGTCCCGAGACGGTCCAGCACCTCCTTGACCGCCCCGGCGCGGCCAACCTGGTCACCATGACGCCGCAGGGCCTCCTCGCTACGCTCCTGCCGGTTGTCTATGATCCCGACGTCGGAGAGCGCGGAGCGCTGCAGGGGCACGTTGCCCGGAACAACATGCAGTGGTCCGAACCCGCGGCCGCGGAATCGCTGGCCATCATCCAGGGAGCGGACGCCTACGTCTCGCCGTCCTGGTACGCCTCCAAGGCTGAACATGGACGGGTTGTTCCCACCTGGAACTACACAACCGCCCACGTCTACGGGCGGCTGGTGGTCCATGACGATCCGGAATGGATTTCCCGCCAGGTCCGGCGGCTCACCGGGGTGCACGAGGCTGGGTTCGACCAGCCGTGGAGCGTGGACGACGCGCCTGAGCGCTTCATCACCGGCCAACTGCGGGCCATCGTGGGCGTGGAACTGGTGATCACCCGGATCGAGGCGAAGGCCAAGCTGAGCCAGAACCGGCCCGATGCCGACATTGACGGCGTGGTGGCCGGGCTTACCGCCAGAGGGCAGACGGGGATTGCCGCGGAGGTGGAGCAGGCGCGGGGTACGGCACGAACCTAGGAAGCGGGCGCAACCAGCTCTTCGCTCTTCTCCCACAGCCCCCGGGCAAGTTCGGCGTCATAGGCCTGCGGGTTGGCCTTGGCCAGGGCGCGCTTGGCGTAGTAGGCGCCGGAGATCCAGTCCTTGCCCGCGGTGCCGTTGATGAGCCACAACAGGGTGTCGGCGCCCTGGTCCGGGGTGAGCATGAACCGGTTGAGGAGGGTCTTGTACGCATGCCGGAACGGGCTGGTGGACTCCGCCGCGAAGTTGGTGCGGACCACGCCCGGGTGGAATGCCGCCGTCGTAATGCCCTGGCTTGCGTAGCGCCGGTCCAGCTCGGAGGTGAACAGGATATTGGCGAGCTTGCCGGTGCCGTAGGCGCGGTTGGTGGAGTAGCCGTGCTCGGCCGTGAGGTCGAAGAGGTCCAGCTTGCCGAAGCCGTTGGCGGCGCTGGCGGTGTTGATCACCTTGGCGTTGCTGGCGGTAAGGGTGTCCATCAGCAGCGTGGTGAGCAGGAACGGCGCCAGGTGGTTGATCTGGAAGGTGGACTCGTTGCCGTCCACGGTGAGGGCGCGCCTGCCCATGATGCCGCCGGCGTTGTTGGCCAGGACGTCGATGCGCGGGTAGTCGGACATCAGCTGCGCGGCGAGGGTGCGCACCTGCGCGAGTTCGGCGAAGTCACTGACGAAGTAGTCCGCGTCCAGCTCCTTGGCAATGGCGCGGGTCTTCTCGTCGGACCGGCCGACGACGACCACCTGCTCCCCTGCCTTCGCCAGGGTCCGGGCGGCTGCTGCGCCAATGCCGTCGCTGGCGCCGGTGATCACGATAGTGCGAGGAGTCAAGGGTAAGTCCTTTGGTCGGTCCGGTCTCAACGCCTGCTTGAGTGCGTTGCCTTTTGGCACAACGACGGCGGGCGTGCGGGTGTTCCCCGGTGCACCTGGCAGGGCATATCCTGCACACACAGCCGAGGTCCGGGAAAGGGAAACACATGGAGATGCCGAAAGCGTCAGACGAGGACAAGGATCGGTTCAGGTCCTTGGTCCCGGACCACCCGGACGTGGTGGTCAAGCCCATGTTCGGCAACCTGGGTGCCTTCGTGAACGGCAACATGTTCGCCGGGCTGTTTGGACCCACTATCGGCATCAAGCTCTCCCCGGCGGACCGGGACGAACTCGAAAGCGCGGAACGGACTGTCCCCTTCGGGCCGGCCGAGCGGCCGATGGGCGGCTACACGGGACTGCCGGCGATGTGGAACGAGGAAGGCGACGGCGACGACGCACGGGCGAAAGCCTGGATCCGCAAGGCCTTCGAGTACATTTCCACGCTCCCGCCGAAAGAGCCAAAGGCCACCAAAGCCCGGGCAGCCGGCCAGTAGTCAGCGGGCGGGTGCGACCGCGGGCTTGAGCCCGAACCCCATTTCCGGTGGTTGAGCCTGCCGAAACCCCGGGTACTACGACGGCGGGGCGCCCAGCATTTCTGCTGGGCGCCCCGCCGCTGTTGTTCGTCAGCCGTGGCTGGGAGGGAAGTCAGCCCGCCAGGCCGGCCACCAGGAAAATCGCGGCTGCGATGGCGAAGCCCATCACGCCGATGAAGGTTTCCATCACGGTCCAGGTCTTCAACGTGGTCTTGACGTCCATGCCGAAGAACCGGCCCACCAGCCAGAAGCCGGAGTCGTTGACGTGGGAGACCACGACGGAGCCGGCGGCCACTGCGATAACCAGGGCGGCCACCTGCATGCCGTTCAGTCCGGCCAGCGCCACGGCCGGTGCGATGAGGCCTGCCGTGGTGGTCAGGGCCACAGTGGCAGAACCCTGGGCGATGCGCAGGATGGCCGAGACCAGGAAGCCGGCCAGGATGAGCGGAATGCCCAGGTTGCCCAGGACGTCGGCCAGTGCGGCGCCGATGCCGGAGGTGCGCAGGACGCCGCCGAACATGCCGCCGGCGCCGGTGATCAGGATGACGGAGCAAACCGGCCCCAGGGAGGATTCGAGCAGCTTCTCGATTGCGCCGGCATCCTTGCCGCGCTTGGCGCCAAGAACGAACATGGCCACGATCACGGCGATCAGCAGCGCAACCGGGGTTTCACCGATGGTGCGCAGGACCTGGAACCACTGCTCGTTCTTGACTTCCTTGGCCAGCACTCCGGAGGTGGCCAGCGTGTTCAGTCCGGTGTTCAGGAAGATCAGGACCAGCGGCAGGAGCAGCAGTCCCACGATGGTGCGGAAGCGTGGCGGGTGGGATTCGGCTTCGGCGCTGGCGTGGCCGAGGAGCTCCGGCACGGGCAGGACCAGCTTCTTGCCGGTGTAGAGGCCGTACAGGTAGGCGGTGACGTACCAGGTGGGAATGGCAGTGATGAGGCCCGCAATCAGGACCAGGCCGATGTTGGCGTCAAAGAAGGCGGCGGCGGAGACCGGGCCCGGGTGCGGCGGCAGGAAGATGTGCATCACCGAGAACGCGCCGGCTGCGGGCAGGCCGTAGCGGAGCACTCCCCCGCCCAGGCGGTGGGCCACGGCGAAGACGACGGGCAGCATCACTACCAGGCCGGCGTCGAAGAAGATGGGGAAGCCGAAGATCAGTGAGGCCAGGCCCAGGGCGAACGGCGCGCGCTTCTCACCGAAGACGCCGATGAGGTAGTCGGCCAGCACCTTGGCGCCGCCACTGGTCTCCACGATCCGGCCGAGCATCGCGCCGAGGCCCACGAGGAGTGCCACGGTGCCCAGCGTTGTGCCGAAGCCGTTGATCAGGACGGGCACCACCTGGTTGGCGGGGATGCCGGTGGCGAAGGCCGTGGCAAGGCTGATGAGGATCAGGGCGATCAGCGCGTGCATCCGCAGCTTGATGATCAGGAACAGCAGGGCGACGATCGCGGCCGCGGCGATGAGCAGCAGCGGGCCTGCGCCCAGCGTCTGGGTCCATCCTTCGATGGTCATGATTCTCCTTTGAAACAGGATTGTTGGGGGGATTGGGGGAAGGCTTAGGATGCCTGGTCTGCGGGAAGCTGCAGCGCGGCGATGATGGTTTTGACCAGCTCTTCCGGCGACTTGGAAATGTCCAGCCGGAGACTTCCGGCAGCGATCTCCTCGTCGCTCAGCGGCTCAAGGGTGGCCAGCTGGCTGGGCAGGAGCGTGGGCGGCATGAAGTGGCCCTCGCGGCCCTGCATGCGCTGGCCGATCAGGTCCGCTTCACCGTGAAGGTGCAGGAAAAGGACGCGGCCCTCCGCCTGGGCCAGCAGCCGGCGGTAGCTCTGCTTGAGGGCGGAGCAGGTCAGCACCGTGCTTGTACCCGCTTGGGCCTTGACTGTCATCCAGTTCTGGATTTCCTGCAGCCAGGGCCAGCGGTCCTCATCCTGTAACGGAATGCCCTGGCTCATCTTCTCGATGTTGGACTGCGGGTGGAACTCGTCCGCTTCGGCGCAGACCCACCCGAGCTGCTGGGAGAGAGCTGCCGCGAGGGTGGATTTGCCGGAACCGGCAACGCCCATCACCACCAGGTGCGTGGCTGGATACTGCATGTTTTACCTCCGAAGAAGACGCCGTTGGCTTAGGGAAGAAAGCTCTTTGCGCATCCTTGGAGGAAACGCGCTGGAGATAAGGTATCACCTTTTTCGTGCACAGATACTATCTTTGCGTGTCACAAGTCATACCTTTCAGCCATCTTTGGGTAGGCTGGTACCGCGCAGGCGCGCAGAGGAAGGCAGGAAGATGTCGACGGCGACACCACAGGACCCGGACAACGCGGACGACGGCGGACCCTCCCCCGCCATGCAGGGGCGCGTTGTTGAGGCGCTTGGCGTAGCGATCGCCTCCGGCGACCTGCCGCCCGGAAGCCGGCTCACCCTGGAGGGGTTGCAGCAGGAATACGGGATTTCGCGCACCGTGGCCCGGGACACCATGAAGGTCCTCGAATCAATGAACCTGGTGTACTCGCGTCGCCGGGTGGGCATCGTGGTGCAGGAACGCCGGTTCTGGAATGTCTTCGACCCCAAACTGGTGCGTTGGCGGCTTGCCTCGGACCGGCGGGAAATCCAGTACAGCAGTCTCACGGAGCTGCGCATCGCCGTCGAGCCCATTGCCGCAGCCGGGGCGGCCCGCAGGGCGAGCGCCGCCGAACGGGCCAAGCTGACTTCCCTTGCCGCCGACCTGCGCCGCCTGGGCGAGGCCGGAGAGCTGGAGGCGTTCCTGGCGGCGGACATCGAGTTTCACTGCCTGCTGCTGGAGAGCTGCGGCAACGAAATGTTCCTTGCCCTGGAAGGCATGGTGGCCGAGGTGCTGACCAGCCGGACCAAGCAGGGGCTCATGCCGTTCAAGCCGCGGAACGAAGCGCTCCAGGCACACGAGGATGTGGCCGCCGCCGTGGCCGGAGGAGACGCCGGTGCCGCCGAGACGGCGATGCACCACATTCTGGATGAGGTCCGCAACGCGATGGGGCTGCGCTGAACAGGCGGGTTGAGCCGCCGGTGGTTGCTTCCCGGATGGGCGGCCCTGGCCCGCATGAGCGGTGCTGGCCAGGACCGTCCCTGCGGATCACGGCCGCGAATGCCGCAGGGACCGCTGCCGCGCTGCCCGTAACATCGTGGCCGAAGCCGTTGGTAGCACTACCGGGTTAAGCAAAAGCAGGGCCGGTCAGTGACCGGCCCTGCTAAAAATTGAAACCCTGAGGCCCCAGTTTCCCTAAAAAATTAGAGAGCCTGGATGTTGGTGGCCTGGGGACCCTTGGGGCCCTGCTCGGTTTCGAAGGAAACCTTCTGGTTCTCTTCGAGGGAGCGGAAGCCGTTGGAGTTGATCGCAGAGTAGTGTGCGAAAACATCCTGTGAGGAGTCATCGGGGGAAATGAAGCCGAAGCCCTTTTCAGCGTTAAACCATTTGACGGTACCAGTAGCCATTATTTTTGTCCTTCGTGAAGGTGGAGGAAAAGTCCCGACTTTCGGGTCCTCCGGTGTGGGGTGTTCAAAACCGCTACTTCAGAAGAACGCGGACTTTCGACCGCGCGTACTGCCTGAACTACCAACTGCATAAACACAACAACAGGATCAACACTACATGAGTTTTGGGACACGGATTACCACAGCGGCGGTCCGGGCGTATCCTGCCATCAGATCCACTCCCTCCTGAGCACCGGGAGAAAATTATGGAGACACCCAAGGCGTCCAGCGGTGAAGGGGCGAGCGCCGGCCGCGAGCTGCCGCGAATGATCAACACCCTGGTCATTGGTGCCGGCCAAGCGGGGCTGGCCGCCAGTTACTGGCTCACCCGGCATGGTGTGGAGCACCTGCTGCTGGAGCGGCGGAGCGGGCTCGGCGGTGCGTGGCAGGACCGGTGGGACTCCTTTTACCTGAACACGCCCAACTTTTTCTGCAGGCTTCCGGGACTCGCCTACGAGGGCCGGGAGCCTGACGCCTTCATCCCCCGGGATGCCGTCATAGACCTTTTCCGCGACTACGCCCAGTGGATCGCCGCACCGGTGCAGCTGGGAACGGAGGTCACCCGAATAAGCAGGGCAGACGGCGCGTTCAGGGCCGAAACCACCAGCGGCACGCTGGCCGCGGCGAACGTCGTCCTCGCAAACGGCGCCTTCCAGCGCCCGCGCATCCCTCCGGCGTCGGCGTTCATCCCCGCTCACGTGCACCAGCTGCACAGCCACGACTACCGCAACCCGCGCCAGCTGCCTGACGGCGCCGTCCTGGTGGTGGGCACCGGCCAGTCCGGCGGCCAGATTACCGAGGACCTGCTGGACGCCGGCCGCGAGGTGCACCTGTCCGTTTCAACGTGCCCGGAAGCGCCCCGCCGGTACCGCGGCCAGGACGTCCTCCACTGGATCCTCCAGCTCAACCTGCATGGTCCGGAGTATGGCTTCAACGGCCTTCAGGTGGAGAACCTCCCCTCCCCCGCCGCCCGTTTTCTGTGCAATCCCCTAATCTCGGGCAACGACGGCGGCCACAGCATCCACGTGCGGGAGCTGGGGCGCCGCGGCGTCCGCCTGCACGGCCGGTTCGAGGGAGCGGACGACGGCGTACTCGCCTTCAGCGACGACCTTCCCGAACGTCTGGCGCTGGTGGAGGCGGGCTTCAGCCAGCGCCTGAGGCTGGCGGATGCCTACATTGAGGCCGCCGGCATCGATGCGCCGCCCGCCGAGCCGGTCCCGGACGATCCGTGGCTTCCCCAGGAGTCCGGCGGACGGCTGGACCTGGATGCGGAGAACATCAGGTCCATCATCTGGGCCACTGGCTACAGCCTGGACTTCAGCTTCCTGGACATCCCGCTGCTGGACGAGTGGAACTATCCGCGGCACAGCCAGGGTGTCACTGAGGTCCCCGGCCTCTACGCCGTCGGACTTCCCTGGCTGACGAGGCACGCCTCCGCGACGCTTGGACTGGTGGGTGACGACGCCCAGCACGTGGTGGAGCACCTCGCGGGCCGGAGCCCCTGAACCCGCCTTCTTAACGACAACGGCCCGTCAGCCGAAGCACTGACGGGCCGTTGCCGGTAAGTCCAGACAGAGGGTACGGGCTACATGATGCCGGTGGGTACCAGCAGGGCCCAGGCCAAAGCGGGAGCAACCAGCACCACGCCGCCGGCGTACATCATCAGCTGCTTGTAGACGCGCTGCCGGTCATTGTCGCGGGCATTGGCAACCACCAGGGCGCCGTCGGTGGAGAAGGGCGAAACATCCACCACGGTGGCGGCAATGGCCAGAGCCGCGACCGTACCGGAGGCGCTCAGGGCGCTGGTGGCCAGCAGCGGACCGGCGAGCGGGATGAACGCGGTCAACAGGGCGGTGGAAGAGGCGAAGGCCGAGCCGACGCCGATCACGTAGCACAGGACCAGCGCGACGAGCAGGGGTGCACCGAGTGCCAGGGCCTGTTCGGCGAGGGTGTCGATGACGCCCACGTGCTGCAGGAGTGAGACGTAGGTGATCATGCCGGCCACCAGCAGGACCGTGGACCAGGAGACGCCGCCGATAAACGTCTGGTGTTCCTTGATGTTCACGAAGGCGAGCAGGAGCCCGGCGGACAGGGCGACGAAGCCGATAGGCATGTGGAAGCCCAAGGTGCAGACAAGCATCGCGGCGATCAGGACCAGGGTAAGGATCTGCTGGCCATGGGGGCGGCCGGTGCTGGTGGTGTCCACGTCGGCGAGCTGGCCGCCTTCGCCGTCGCGCAGCTTGCCCAGGAGGCCGAACAGCACGATGGTCAGCACTGAGAGGATGAGGTTCAGGGCGAAGCTGGCGATGAACAGTGCACCCTGGGAAATGGGGAACCCGTTTTCAACCGCAATGTTGTGGACCAGCACGCCGGCCACGGACAGCGGGGAAAAACCGCCGGCGTGGGCACCGTTGATGATGAACGCGCCCATAACAACGGGGTGGATGCGGGATTCGTAAGCGAAGCCCAGGGCTGCCGGTGCCAACAGCGCGACGGCGGCCGGCGAGAAAGTGCCCAGCGACGTCAGCGCGGCAGCGATCAGGAAGAAGACCCAGGGCAGCAGCATCGTCTTGCCCCTGACCAGGCGGACGCAGGTCTGGACGATGATGTTGATGGTGCCGTTCCGCTGGGCCATGCTGAAGAAGTAGGTGACGCCGATGATGGTCAGGACGATGCTGGCGGGGAATTCCTCGAGGATCTGCTTGTCCGTCATCCCGAGCATGAAGTAGCCGACGCCGAAGGAGGCTACTAGCCCCATCACGCCGATGTTCAGCGGCCACTTGGTGGCGACGACGAACATCACCACAAGGATGACGAGCGGGATGATCTGTACGGCTGTCATGGTGTGCTCCGGTTCCGAGGTGGCAGCCGGGTTGAGGATGCCACCCCCCAGCACGAGGGCAGCCAGTCCCAGGATCGTCAGGCCGGCCACCACCATCAGTAGGATACGGCGGCGGCGGTTGGGGCGCTCGGGACCGTTATCTTGAAGGTCGCCCTTGGGTGCAGCGGTACGGTTCGCAGTACTAGTCATGATGCTTACTCCTCATTGAGTGGCTCCCACGAGGGCGGCAGCAGCTGGGCTGCCCGAAACCTCGGGGAGATGGATGATGGCGGTGGCGATAGTGCGGGCAGTGCGGTCCACGCCGACGAGCAGGCTTCCGTTGTGCTCCTCGCTCCAGGTTTCAATCACCCCGGCGGGGCTCCGCAGCCGCAGGGTGGTCCCTACATTTCCGCCTGTGATGGCGTGCAATATGGTGCCCGGGGTGCGGGCGGCCAGGGTCAGGGCGATGCTGCCGGTGATGGCCAGGGCGGGGTGGGGCTTGCCCATGGAGAGCATCATGACGTTGACATCGGAGCCCAGTGCGGCTTCGGCGGGGGCGGCCACAATGGCGAGTTTGGGGATGGCCCGGGCAGCTTCGGCGGTAGTGGGGGCCAGCCCCATCCGCACGGCCGCCTGCCGCCGGATCTGCTCCAGGGTGTCCAACTGCAGCTCCACCCCTGCCCGCCAACTCTGGTAACAGGCCGGGTTCAGGCCCATCTCCTCGGCGCGGACCATCACGACCGGCGCTCCGGCGTCGACCATTGACACGGTCCACCGGGTTCCGCCGGCCGTGATGATGTCCGTCGCCGCGCCCGTAGGAAGCAGGTCCCCGGTAGTCTTGCCGGCGGGGTCCCGGAAGCCGAGCCCCACCGGGTAGCCGGGGAACGGCACGCCGGGCATTTGTCCCTCCGGAATGTCGGGCAGGACGCCTGCAGGTGTTGGTACGCGCTGGACGATGACCTGGTTGGTGTTGGTGTTGCGTGTGACGATCCGGGTGACGTCTCCGGTGGGGACCACCCAGCCCTTTTCGATCGCGTACAGGCCCACGACGGCGGAGCCGTTCCCGCAGTTGCTGCCCCAGTCCACACGGGCTTCTTCGATGCCCACCTGGGCGAAGGTGTATTCGACGTCGATGTCCCCGTCGGCGGGCCGGTGCAGGATTATGGCTTTGCTGGTGGTCGAGGTCGCGCCTCCCACGCCGTCAATTTGGCGTGGGTCGGGACTGCCGAAGAGCCTCGGCAGCAGCACATCGAGGCTGGCGCCACCCTCCCGGAGGTGCTCTGCTTCGAACACCCAGCACTTGCTGGTGCCTCCACGCATCCATTCCGCTTCGATCTTCATCGACTTCCACCTCTCCTTTGCCCCAATAACTTTTGGGGGCCTGAGAAAAGATTGAGCCAGATCACACTTTAGGACAATGTTGGATTTGTGAAGAGGAATGTAGAGTTACTTCATTCACTGAGGGCTAGCGACGATTTCGTAGGGCTACGCACCTAGGAACGAACGCGAAGCGCCGCACCGTGCGCGGCTTCACGGGTTTCATGCAGCAAATGAACGAAAAGCAGAGAGAGGAAAAGGAATGCTTAAGGAAGAGGAGCAGCCTCTGTTCGATATCCGGCGGCTTGCCCTTCTCCTGGAGGTGGTCGAGCAGGGATCGATCACGGCCGCCGCCGAGCTGATGATGTACACGCCGTCCGCCGTCTCCCAGCAGTTGCGAAAGCTCGAGCAGGAAGTGGGCCAGCCCCTGCTCAACCGCCGCTCACGCGGGGTGGTGCCCACCGAAGCCGGCCAGGTCCTCGCCGGACACGCCCGTAAAATCGTCCGGCAGATGAAGGCGGCCCAGTCCGACCTGGGCCAGATCGCCGGCCTGAAGCGCGGATCGCTGACGGTGGGCACCTTCCCCACCCTGGCCGGGTCCTTCCTGCCCATCGTCATCCGGACCTTCAAGAAGCGCTACCCCGCCATCGGCCTTTCACTGCGCAGCGCCCGCTTCGACGAGCTGGTGGCGGACCTGGAGTCGGGCGTCACCGGGCTCTGCCTGCTCTGGGACTACCCCTGGAATCGCTTTGAGGACGAGGCCATCCGGGTCACCGAGGTCTTTCAGGAGAGCACGGTGATCCTCGTGGCCCGCGGCCATAAGCTGGCAGGACGGGACCAGGTCAGCATGGAGGACCTGCGCAACGAGTCGTGGATCGTCCGGGCGGAGGCCCACCCGGTGGTGGAGGTCCTGCAGCGCTCGGCCCACGACGCCGGCTTCGAACCAACCATTGGCTTCCTGGCCAACGACTACCAGGAAGCCCAGGCCATGGTGAGCGTCGGCATGGGCGTGGCCATGGTGCCGAAAACTGCAGTGTCACTCCAGCATCCCGACGTGAGGGTACTTAGCCTCGGGCCCAGCGCACCGCTGCGGCGGATACTTTTGGCACAGCGCCAGGACAAGGTCTATGCCCCTGCTGAAGTTGCCTTCCATTCAACGTTGTTGGAGATCGCACGTGAGCGGGCCGCCGACTACCTCTAAAGGAGCATATGCTGCAGTGAACTGCTTCGCTTGCTACAATTGCTACGGAGGTGGCCCATGACAACAATTCCCCATCGCGAGCTACGCAACCAAAGCAGCAAAATCCTTGAGCGGGTGAAGAACGGCGAAACCATTG
Organism: Arthrobacter sp. SLBN-100; assembly: GCF_006715305.1. NCBI lineage: Bacteria > Bacillati > Actinomycetota > Actinomycetes > Micrococcales > Micrococcaceae > Arthrobacter > Arthrobacter sp. SLBN-100. Next base: position 4,202,031 of record NZ_VFMY01000001.1, on the reverse strand, counting down.
ATGTCACCAACAACGGCGAAATCACGGCTACGCTGATCCCACCGTCGGCTTCACCCTTCGAACGCCTTCTCCTGGCGGGTCAGGTCCGGCCTGCAATCACAGGCCCCGTTGACTTCCGGAGCCTCCCCCGGGTCGCCTCGAAAACAAGCACTGGTGAAATCTTGGATGACCTTCGCGGGGACCGTTGATCATTCATGTCGACACCTCAGCGGTTCTGAAGCTCGTGGTGGCGGAACCGGAATCAGTGGGGGTTGCCGAATACCTTTCAAAGGCAGCATCCCTCGGAGACCAACTGGTCTCGTCAATGCTCCTCTACACCGAACTCCATTGCGCGGGGCACCGTCGCGATATCCCTTCCGAATTGGTAAATGGAGTCTTGGCTGGCATCAACCTTGTTGATGTGGCGAGATCAGACCTTATGTATGCAGCGGCAATGCCGGGCCGGTTGCGCAGTGCAGACGCAATCCATCTGGCCACCGCGATCCGGCTGCAAGCCGATGTCCTTGTTGCGTATGACGTCAAACTCGTAGCGGCTGCTGTTGAGGCTGGCCTGAACGTCCAATCGCCTGCCAAGGCCAGCGGCCCGTAATGCAATGGGACATCCACGCCGCTCCGCGGAAATTGTCCGAGGCAACGTGTAGCTTAGGCCTAATCCGTCATCGACACGCCTATTTCCGTCCAGAGGACTTCCATGGACTACTACGCCATCAATTCCCTCCGGGAGAACCACGCGGGATGGTCCCTGCTCCGCGCCCAGAACGCCCCACTGGCCCTGACCTTCTTCATGGCCGCCTTCACAGAACCCAATCAGCGGAACCTGGGCCGGCAAGAGCTTATCGATGTGCTGGATGACGTGCTGTTCGGGCTGCGGGACACTGAAGGCCAGGACAGGTTTCCGCGCCCCGCGGGCGAATACCTGGACGACTGGGCCGCGCCCGAGAGGGCCTGGCTGCGGAAATACTACGTCCCGGGCGCGGACGAACCGCACTACGACCTGACGCCGGCGGCCGAGGATGTGATCCGCTGGGTGGAGAACCTGCGCGGACGGGACTTTGTGGCCACCCAATCCAGGCTCACCAGCATCTTTGCGGTCCTGAAACAGCTGGTGCAGCAGTCCGAGACGGACCCGGAAGTACGGCTCGCCGAGCTGCAGCGGCAGCGGGACGGGATCGACGCCGAGATGCAGCGGATCCGAGACGGCAACATCCGCGTGATGACCGGCCCGGAAGCGCTGGACCACCTCCAGCAGCTGACCGCCCTGGCCAGGGACCTGCTGTCGGATTTCCGCGAAGTCGAACAGAACTTCCGCAAGCTGGACCGCCAGGTCCGGGAGCAGATCGCCACCTGGGACGGAACCCAGGGCGAACTCCTCGAATCGATCTTCAACAACCAGCAGGACATCAGCAGCTCCCTGCAGGGCCGCACGTTCCAGGGTTTCTGGGACTACCTGATGTCCCCGCAGCTGCGCAGCGAACTGCAGGACCTGCTCCAGCGGGCCACCCGGATCGAGGCGCTGGCAAGAACCGACAGCCTGGACGCCGTGGCGAACCTGCACCAGGACTGGCTTCCGGCTGTGGAGCAGACGCAGGCCACTGTCCGCCAGCTGTCCCAGCAGATGCGCAGGCTTCTCGATGACAAGGTGTTCCTGGAAAACAAGCGCATCATGCAGCTGATCCGCAGCGTCGAATCCGGCACCCTTGCCACCAGGGAGGCACCGCCGTCGGGCGTCTTCATGGAGATTGACGCGCCGTCCGTGGACGTGGTGCTGCCGCTTGAGCGGCCGCTGTACGAGCCCAGCCGGAAGGTGATGGTGGACGACTTGATTGAAACAGCCGACGACGGCGATGTTGACGCGGCCGCCCTGTTCAACCAGTTCCACGTGGACAAGGAACGCCTGAAGGCCAATATCGACGCCATCCTCGCCGAGGCGGACCAGGCCACCCTTGCCGACGTCACGGCAGCATACCCGCTCTCCCAGGGCCTCGCGGAAATCGTCGGCTACTTCCAGCTGGCCACCGAATCCGACTGGGCCACCATCAATCCCGCGCGCTCCCAGCACCTCTCGTGGCAGCTGGCGGACGGAAGCGTCCGCGAAGCCACTGTTGAACAGATCATCTTCGGAAGGCCGGCATGAACCCCCTTAACCCCACCAGCCCAGATACCGAAGCCCGCACGTCCGAGGAGCTTCCCGCCGTCGTCACCCACCTCTTCAAAGGCGTGCTCTACGCAGAGGACAACGAGAAAGTCTGGCAGTCCCTGCTCGGCCTGACCTCCCACGTGCGCGATTATGTTTCCGTGCTGGGCCTTGACCTGATCCTGGACGAATCGGAGGGCTACGCGTTCCTCCGGTCGCGTGAAGATCCGGACCGCAGCCTGCCGCGGCTCATCGCCCGCCGGACCCTGACGTTCAACGTCAGCCTGCTGCTGGCCCTGCTGCGCGGCCGCATGCTGGAGTTCGACACCAACAGCAGCGAAGTCCGGCTCATCATGACCGGGCAGGACATCGCGGACATGGTTTCGGTGTTCCTGCCGGAATCCAGCAACGAAGCGAAGATCCTGGACAGGCTGGGCGCGGATATCAAGAAAGTCCAGGAGCTCGGTTTCCTGCGCAAACTCAATGGGCAGGCGGACACCTATGAGGTGGTGCGAATCCTCAAAGCGTACGTGGATGCGCAGTGGCTGGAAGAGTTCGACGCGCGGCTGGCCGACTACCGGGCGACGCTCGCCGGAGAGCCGCCCGCCGCGGAACGGGCCGCCGCAGAGCGCCGGGCTGAGGCGCAGGAGGAGGGGAAATGACAGCGGACCTTGAAACGGACTTCCAGGAGAGCCTGTTCAGCCTCGATGACGCGGCGGAGAGCGGCGGTACTGTCCCAGGCTTCCGGCTGCAGCGCCTGGAGCTGCTTAACTGGGGAACATTCCACCAGGGGGTGCGGACGTTCCTGCTGGACGGGGCGAACAGCCTGCTCACCGGTGACATCGGTTCGGGCAAATCCACGGTGGTGGACGCGATCACCACGCTGTTGCTGCCCGCACATAAGATCGAGTACAACAAAGCCGCCGGGGCGCAGAAGAAAGAACGCTCCCTGATGTCCTACGTCAGGGGTTTTCACAAGAGCGCCCGAAGCACCGGAGGCGAGTACTCCAGGCCGGTGGCCCTCCGCGGTACAGGGCAGCTGACCGTGGTGCTCGGGGTCTTCCACAATGCTGTCCTGGGCAAGTCCGTCACGCTGGCCATCACGCTCTGGGCCACGCAGGAGGCTGGGACGCCCAACCGGTTCTACTCGCTGGCGGAAGCGGACCAGTCCATTGCCGCAGACTTCGCCAACTTCGGCCAGGACCCGATGAAGCTGAAGAAGAAGCTCCGGGCCGCCGGTGTGTCGGTCCATGACACCTTCGATCCCTACGCGGCGGCCTTCAAACGGCAATTCGGCATCAGCGGCAACCAGGCAATGGAGCTGTTCCACCGTACGGTGTCCATGAAGCAGGTCGAGAACATCACTTCCTTCGTGCGCACCAACATGCTGGAGGATGACGACGTCGCCGAGCGCATCGCCAAGCTGATCAGCCACTTCGACGACCTGAAGAAAGCCCACGACGCCGTCCTCCGCGCCAAGGACCAGATCAACCTCCTCACACCCATCAAGGCGGGCGCGGACCAGCATGCGAAGCTCAGCGCCGACGACGAACTGGCTCGCCGGCAACGCGACCAGCTGCATCCCTGGTTCACGGACCGGAAGCTGCAGCTCAGCCTGGAGCACAAGGCCGAGCTGGAGCGGACGGGCCTGCGGTTGCAGGAGGATTCCGCCCGGCTCGGCGGCGGAATCAAGCAGTTGCGCCGGGACCTCGCCGGATTGGAAGAGGACATCCGCACCAACGGGGGCGGCCGGCTGACGGCGATCGACGCCGAACTGTCCGCCCTCGAGGCCAAGTCCGCCGAACAGCGGCAGCGGTTCGAGGCGTACTCCTCCGCCGCGGCGGACCTGGGCCTGCAGATTCCCGAGGACCGCGTCCTGTTCGATGCCAACCGGGCAAGGCTCACCGAGGTGGAGCACGACCTGGCGCGCCGGTCCGAAGCTCTCCAGGAGGACCGAACAGCAGTGTCCATCCAGCAGTCCGGGCGCAAGGCCAAAGCTGCGGACATCGCCGCCGAGCTCAGCAGCCTGCAGGCCCGGCGCAACCTGATTCCGCTCCCCCAACTGGACATCCGCCGCCGTCTGGGCGAGGGAACAGGGATCAAGGAAACCGAGCTGCCCTATGTGGGCGAGCTGCTCAAGGTACGCGACGGCGAATCGGCGTGGGAGGGTGCCGCCGAACGCACCTTGCACGGTTTCGCCCTCTCCCTCCTGGTTCCCGCGGAGCACTACGCTGCCGTCAGCGCCTGGGTGGATGCCAACAACCTGCGCGGCAGGCTGGTGTACCTGCGGATCGGGGATTCGGGTTTCGACGGGCTCAACCACCGGCAACCTGAGCCGGGGACGCTGGCAGCAAAGATCGCCATCAAGCAGGGCACGCCTTTCAGGGACTTCTTGCAGGACGAACTCAGCAGCCGGTTCGACTACTTCTGCTGCGACAACCTGGCGGACTTCCGCCGCTACCCTAAGGCACTGACTGCGAACGGCCAGCTCAAGGGCGGGCGGGGCAGGCACGAGAAGGACGACCGCAAGGATCTGGCGGACCGGCGCAACTATGTGCTGGGCTGGGACAACCACGACAAAATCGCCCGGTTCCGCGCCGAACAGGACGAGGTTCAGGGCCAGCTCAAGGTGCTGGCCGGCCAGCTGGACAAGGTCAACGCGGAACTGGGCGCGCTGGGCCGGTATAACCAGCAATTGGGAACTGTCCGCTCAGTGGCAGAATTCGGCGGGATCAGCTGGCAAGCCACTGCCCGCGGCATCGAGGACCTGAAAGCGGAGAAGCGCGCGCTGGAGACCACCAGCGATGTCCTGCAGCAGCTCATGGCGAAGAAGGCCGAGGTGGCCGCCCAGCTGGAACGGCTGGAGGACAAAGCCGGGAAGCTGCAGCAGCGGCTGGGCGCCAACGAGAAGGATGCCGGGGACATCGCCGAGGCCATCGAGGAGTGCCGGGGCATCCTGGCCGGGAACCCGGTGACGGACGACGGCGCGGTGCTGGCCGCCGTCGCACGCCTCACCGATGCGGCGCTCGGGGACAAACCGCTGACGTACCGGAACACCGGCACCGTGGAGAGCACCGTCCGTTCCGGGCTGACGGACACCATCGATGCCCTGTCCAAGCGGATCGCCCGGGCGGCGGAGGGCACCATCCGGCAGATGGCCGACTTCCGCAACAAGTACCCGAACGAGACCACTGACTTCGACGCCTCATTGGAGGCCGCCGCGGACTACAACAGGCTCCTGGAGCAGTTGGTGGGCAATGATCTGCCCCGGTTCGAGGACCAGTTCAAGAACCTGCTGAACCAGAACACCATCCGCGAGGTGGTGGCGTTCAACGCCTTCCTGGACAGCCGGCGGCAGAACATCGTGGCCCGGATCGGCGAGATCAACGAGTCGCTGGCGGGAATTCCGTACAACACCGGCCGGCACATCCAGCTCGAGCACCAGGCCACCTCCGACCAGGACGTGCGCGAGTTCGGCAGCGACCTCCGCGCCTGCTCGGAGGGGACCATTGGCGATGAGGACCAGTACTCAGAGCAGAAGTACCTGCAGGTGGAGCGGCTGATCGACCGGTTCCGGGGCCGCGAAGGGCTCACCGACCTCGACCGGAAGTGGACAGCCAAGGTCACCGATGTGCGGAACTGGTTCACGTTTTCTGCCTCCGAGAAATGGACCGAAACCGGCGAGGAGTACGAGCACTTCACGGACTCCGGCGGCAAGTCCGGTGGCCAGAAGGAGAAGCTCGCGTACACCATCCTCGCCGCGGCCCTGGCCTTCCAGTTCGGGCTTGGATCAGGCAAGGCGTCGGGCAGGAATGCCGGCAGCGGCCGGAGTTTCCGGTTCGTGGTGATTGACGAGGCGTTCGGCCGTGGCTCAGACGAATCGGCACGGTACGGGCTGGAGCTGTTCCAGCGGATGAAGCTGCAGCTGCTGATCGTCACACCCCTGCAGAAGATCCACGTGATCGAGCCGTTCGTTTCGCATGTGGGGTTTGTAGCCAACACCAACGGTGACGATTCGCAGCTGCGCAACATGACCATCCAGGAATACCGCGACGAGAAGGACCGGCGTGCCTAAGCGGCGTCCCGCGGGCCCCGAACCGGGCTTGCGAGGTTTGGGAAGGGACCACCGCGCTGAGTCCTGGACCGCGCTGGCTGACCTGCGGGCGCTTTCGCTGAAAGCCTGGAACAGCGGCTCACTCCTCCGCGAACTGGTGAATCCCAGCGGCGCGTACCCCCGCCGTCGTGCCTTGAAGCGTCCGACGGCGGCGGCGCTCTTGGCTGATTATGCGGCGGCCCGTGCGTGGGCGGCCGAGTTGTTTGCCGCAGTCGGGCCGTTCACTTTGGAGACGGCCGAGGTGGGCCGCACCACGATCGGTTCCAACCAATTGCCTGCGGCGGCTGTATTTGCATCCGCCGGGGATGAAATCGCCTTTGCGGGCAGGACCAGGGACGCCGCCCGGTTCGTGGAGCTGGCCGAAGGATTGTCGGGGCTGGACCCTGCCTTCCGCACATGGGCGCTGCGGCGGCCGCTGCAGCTGGTGGAACTCGGTGCCGATGCTTTGGCTGCGGCCCGTATTGTCTTGTGGCTGCGGGATAACCCTGAGCCCGGGGTTTACGTCCGGCAACTCAGCCTGCCGGGGGTGCACACCAAGTTCGTCGAGAACCACCGGCGGGTGATCGACGAGCTGGCGGAGGCGCTCTCTGCACGGTCAGCAGGTAACAACTCCAGCGGTGATGAACAGTTGGACGATGTTCCGGTTGATCCTGGCTCGCTGCTGGGGCAGCCAGGACGCACTCCTGCCGCCCGTTTCGCAACAAGGCACGGGTTCCTGCATCCGCCCGAACTCGTCAGGTTCCGTTCGCTGGATCCAGGCCTGCCCCTGCTGGGCCAGGTGCGGGACCTGACCGTCACTGCCGAGGCGTTCGGCACCCTGGAACTGCCGGTCAGTAGGGTGGTGATCACCGAGAACCTGGTCAATTTCCTGGCCCTCCCGGAGCACGCGGACACGCTGGCGGTCTACGGTGCAGGTTACGGCTTCTCCTCGCTGCGGGATGCCGGGTGGCTGCGGAACTGCGAGGTCTTGTACTGGGGCGATCTGGACACCCACGGTTTCCAGATTCTTGACCAGCTTCGGGCGGTACACCCGCATGTGGCGAGCGTACTCATGGATGAGGCAACACTGCTGGCGCATCGTGATGTGTGGGGCAGGGAGCCGTCGCCGTCCAAGGCGGTGCTGAGCCGGTTGACGGCGCATGAGTCGGCAGTTTACGAAGGACTCGCGAACGACGGGTACGGCCCCGCGGTCCGCCTGGAGCAGGAGCTGATCCGGTGGGACTGGGCGCTCAAGCAGCTCTGCGGTTGAGCCTTACGGAACTTACTAACGGCCAAGCCCGAGAAAGACAGCAAGGGACTGCTCCACAGCAACCATGGTGTGGGCATCTACCCTTCCCAGCCCTGTACTTGCGGTGCGCCTGCCTCGCCGGTGATGATGGCGTAGCGCACGAGGCGCGACTGGCCAAGGGGTGGGGTTCCCTTCGCTGGCACAAGCGCCCCAGAAGGCTTTCATTGCTGCATTTTCCTTCCACCAATTCGGCTGCCCACCGGCCGTCCGCCCGCGATGTTGCCAGGCTCGGTGAACTGCTCGACGACGACGTATGGGCTTTCAGCAACTGCCGGGTGGACGCACCCGGGCGGCCAGTCGCGGAGGTTGACTGGTTCTTCTACAACGCCCGGCGCGGGACGATCATGGTCAGCGAGTGGAAGGGCTTTCCCCAGCGCGTCGTCTCAGCGACCGATACGGGCACGCGATGGCTGCTCGAAGGCGGGCTGATGGTTGCCAACCCCCTTGAGCAGGTTTCCAAGCAGCTCGATTCTGTGCGGGCAGTCCTCCGCGCCGGCATCCTTCCGCAGCACTTTCCTGGCTTTGATCCGCAGGAACTACGACTGATGCAGAGCGTTTACTCCCCGCAGGTGGATGAGCGGACGGCCATAGAACGGATCCGGTGGGGCAAGGTGTACGGGGGCCTTAGGGAACTGGCGGCCGTCATCTCAAATTCCGCAAGCCCGGCACCCCTTCTCCTGCCAGGTCACGGCGCACGTCTTGACCTGGCAAACGCGCTCTGCGGACTGTTCCGCACCACTTGCCTCCCCCATGTGAAGGCCCACCTCGGCGCACCGCAGAACGACGCGGGCATCGACGTCGCGCGGCGGATCAGCGAAATCCACCGGCAGATCGCCGCGCTTCATGGGGAACTCGCCGACTTGACGGAGCTGGCAGCAAGCAGCAATGGCCACCCCGCCGAGGCGAACCAACCGGCACACACGCAGCCGCCAATCACGAAGCCCGCACCACCCAAAGCAACGGGCAGGACCACCGCAGCGATGACCGAGCACCAGCGGATGCAAGCCCACGTTTCACGGAGTTTCCTGGGCGTCAACGGCAGCGCCGACGCCGCAGCCAAAGCACTGCAACAGGCGTGGGCCGCCGTAGTAAGCGATCCGCAGCTTAACGGCAAAGCGGGAATCAGCGTCACCCTGTTCGGGTCTGTGGGAACGCCCTTAATTAAGGAGAAACACGGTTCGCTGTCCAAGGTTCTCGGGATGCAGCTGCGTCAATGGTGCATCCTTCAGGCGGAAGCGGCAGGTATGAAGCCTTCGGACGTTCCCGGGAAGCCTTCCAACATACGCGTGCGGTGACGGTCACCGCCCTGATTACTCCTGCGCGCTACGCTCCAGCGCGGGCGAGTACGCGGTGAACCCCTCCCTCAGCCGGACACCCTGCACACCGATCATCGCGACGTCTTCCCACAGCACCAGGAATGAGCCGCGGTGCCGCCACCGCAGCATCGCCGGCAGCGGCCACGGCTGCCGGAGTTCGGTCCGCTCGTACCCCAGGAACGAGGAGGCACTGTGCGGGCTGACCACCAGCCCGAGCAGGCGCGCCTCGGCCAGAAGCTGCCGCGGGGCACCGTCCACCACGAACCGCGCGTCGGCCACCCTGCCCAGGCGCGTGCCGCCGTCGTCATAAACAGAAACGCCCACCTGGTCACCGAGGATCATGGCGGCCTCCCGGGATCCGCGTGATGATCTTGTCCCGGATCCAGCGCTCCACCCACGTCGCGTCGAGGTTCCCGCCGCGGACACCGAGCCTGATCACCACGTCCACACCGGCAACGTCTTTCCACGGAATGCGGATCAGCCGGGACGACGGCGGCCTGCCACCAAAGATGCGGGTCCCCAGCACCGCCCCGGTCAGCAGGGCGGTAATCACCGGAGCCGGCGTCCCCGGCGCCAGCTCCACATCCAGAGCGGGCCCGCTCAGCTCGAGGTCGTCCACCGTGGTGACAGGGACGCCGTCGTTATCCAGGACCTGCCGGTCCAGCAGGTGGAGCTGCGCGTCCAGGACGCGCCCCACCACGGCAGGCGGCGGCGCCAACGCCCGGAACGCGTTCATGATCCGGCTCCCGTCACGATCATCAGCGGTATGGCTGCCAGCGAAGCCACCAGGATGATCACCAGGTAGACCATGGCCAGCACGTTGACCGGGCGGCCGTTGACGTGCTGGCCCATGTACTGCGGATCGTTGGCCACAATGAGGATGGGCAGGTACGTCAGCGGAAGGGCGATCGCGGAGAACACCACCGAGTATTCGGTCACCAGCACGGGGTCCACGCCGGTGGCCAGGACCGCCAGTCCGATGAACAGGCAGATGATCATGGCCAGGTGGAAGCGGGCGGCCTCGGCCGGGCGGCGGAACTTGCCCCAGGACCAGCCGAAGAACTGGGCCAGCGTGTAGCCGCTGGAAAGGGTCGTCTCCAGGGCCGCGCCGAAGGTGGCCGCCACGAGGCCCACCAGCACAAACGCCAGCCCCACCTTGCCCACGCCTTCCGCCACTGGAAGAATCACCTGCGAGAGTGACGTCACGGCAATCCCGGCTGGCAGAAGCACCACCGCGGCGCAGCCGGCAATCGCCACGGACAGCAGCCCGCCGAGCGGGAAGCCGACCAGCACGTTGATCCGGGACTGGACCAGGTCCTTGATGGACCAGCCTTCCTCCACGGCTCCGGAGGAGAAGAAGAACACTTCGTAGGGTGTCATGGCCGCGCCGAACAGGGCGATGGCGTAATACCAGTAGGTGGACGCGGTTTCCTCGGCCGGCACCGCAGGGGCCAGGGCCTGCCCGGCGAGGTTTCCCCAATCCGGTTTGAGCAGGAACAGCGCCACGGCGAACACGATCAGGGTCAGTCCCAGCAGCCCGGTGACGTTCTCCATGATCGAGAACTTGACCCGCCACACCACCAGCCACACCGCGAGCGCGGCCACCGGGATCCACAACAGGTAATGGACGCTGCTGGCCAGCTGGAGCGCCAGGGCCACGCCGCCGATTTCCGCCGTCACCGTCATCAGGTTGATGAGGAAGGACGCGGACAGGTTCGCCAGGCCGGCCCGCGGCCCGAGGCGTTCGCGGATCACCTCGAAGGTCGCCCGGCCGGACGCGGCGGCCACCCGCCCGGACATGTTGGCGAACAGGCAGATGCCCACCACGCCCACGGCCACCACCCACACCAGCGAGAGACCAAAGCGGGAACCGACGACGGCGTTGGTCACCAGGTCGCCGATGTCCACGAATCCGCCGATCGCCGTCAGGACGCCAAGCGCGACGCCGAGGAGCCGCTTCACTTTCCGCCGTCCTTTGCGATCAGCCGGGACAGGCGGTCCGCCGCTTCGGACAGCTGCTGGCCACCGTCCGAAATGGACGGGGCGCCGTCGCCGCTGGCTACCGCGTTCCGGGCGGTTGTCATCGCTGCGGCGCAAAGGTCCAGGACGATGAGTGCCTCGTGGACGGACTCCCGGTCCTCTTCGCTTGCGGTAGGCAGTTTCAGCACTGAATCCCGGCTGGTCTCCAGCTCCTTGAGTGCGTCGTCCAGTGCGGTGGAGGTGGCCGCCTTGGTCAGCTTGCCCGCGGAATCGAGGCTAAGGGCAAGCCGGGCGGTGGCGATGGCTGATGCACTATCCTCAACGGCCGTCGAGATGGTGCTGCCGGTGCCGCTGCAGCCGGTGAGGAGAGCGAACGCGGCGAAGCCGGCGGCCAGCACTTGGCGGCGGCGCCGCTTTATGCCGGGCAGCTCTCTGGCTGGCCCGATCCGCGCCGCTCTGCTCAGCACTGCGCCTCCAGCCTCCGGAGCTCACCCGGGTGGTCCTGAACGCCCCTCAGCAGACCGCCGCAAATTTGGTTGCCTTAGGTCAGGTATAGCACCCAGGCGCCGGTTTGTGGATGGCCGGGACTGGGCGTTTCCGCAGGTGGTAGCGGGGTTGGCCGTCCCGGCGTAGCATTCCGCCATGGAACGGGTTCGGGTCATCCTTCTTCCCGGGAGCGTGCTCCCGGCCCAGCCCGCTTACGGTGCGCTTCTCGAGTCGCTGGGGCCGGATGTCCAGGCCGTCGCCAAGGACCTGGAACTCTATGAAGGCGACGCTCCCCCGCCCGGCTGGAGCCTGGACACCGAGATCGACGGCATCCTGCGGGAAGCGGACGCCCGCGGCTGGGAGGCGTTCCACCTCGTGGGGTATTCGGGCGGCGGATCGGCGGCGCTGGCCTTCACCGCCAAGCATGGCGACCGCCTGCTCAGCCTGGCCCTGCTGGAACCGGCGTGGGCCGGAAGCTGGGACTGGAGCCCGGCGCACGCCAACCTGTGGAAGCAGTACGACCAGCTGAACGACCTGCCGCCCCAGCAGTTCATGCCAGCCTTCATGCGGCTGGGAGTAAGGCCCGACGTCGTCCTTCCGCCACCGCCGCCGGGTCCCCCGCCGCCGTGGATGGCAAAGCGGCCGGCCGGCATCAGGGCGTTCGTGGAAACCTTCAAGTCCTATGACCTGGACCGGGCCCGGCTGGCCGCCTTCACCAAGCCCGTGCTCTTTATCCTCGGCGGCAGAAGCAACCCTGACGACTACGCGGATAATGCGGAGCGCCTCGTCCGCGTTTTCCCGGACTTCCGGCTGGAGGTGTTTCCGGAGCGCCACCACTTCGATCCCCCGCACCGGATCGAGCCGGACCGGGTGGCCGCCATGCTGCGGGAACACTGGCAGCGCGCTGCATGACTACAACGGTGCCTAGACTCCAGGGTCTGTACCGCCCACTGCCCGGTAGGCGTTCACGCGGCCATATGCCCAGGAACTTCCGGTGCCCGTAATCTTTTCGGCCGTGGACTCCACCTTTGCGCGGACGGCTGCGTTTGAGGTGCCGGCAGCTGTGCTCCAGGTGAGTGCAGCAACAGCAGCGACGATGGGCGAGGCCATTGAGGTGCCGCTTTCGATGTCATAACCAGGGGACCGGCCGTTTTGGCTCACGAGGACCGAGCCGCCGACCGGGAACGTCGAGTACACGTTGACACCCGGAGCCGCCACGTCCACCCACTTGCCGTAACTGGAGAAGGATGCTTTGACGTCCTTGTTGTCTGTGGCCGCCACCGCAATCACCTTGGAGTATGCGCCAGGGTAGACCTGTGCCTGGGTGCCGGCGTTCCCGGCGGCGGCAACGATCACCACCCCTGCGGCCCACGCCTTGTTGACGGCAGCTTCGAGGGTTCTGGATGAAACGCGCTGGCCCAGGCTCATGTTGATCACTTTCGCACCATGGTCCACCGCCCAGTCGATGCCATTGGCAATGCCCGAGCTCGAGCCGGACCCGTTGTCGTTGAGCACTTTGACATCCAGGATGTCGCAGTCCGGGCAGACGCCGGCCACGCCCATGGAGTTGTTGTCAATGGCGGCGACGATACCGGCGACGTGCGTGCCGTGGCCGTATTTGTCGTAGTCCTCGGGATGACCTGGACGGATTTCGGTGCCACTTAAGTTGACCCGATCCACAACCTGCGGCGAGATGTCGTCGTGGTCGACGGCAACACCTGAATCAATGATGGCAACCCTGGTGCTGTTTCCTCTGGTGAGGTTCCATGCTTCGACGGCGTCGACGTCGGCGTCCTCTTTGCCCACGGACACAGTTACTGTTGCGGCGGCGTTCGTGAATGACTGGCCATGGTTCTCCAGGGCGTACTGGCGGTCAAAGTACGGGTCCGTGTCAGCGGCAGTAACCACCTCGTCCGGCTCCGCGTATTCAACGGCCCGGTTCCGGCTCAGCGCTTCGATGAGCTGCAGTTCCTTGCCCGCCGGCACTTTGATGAGTCGGGCGCCGGTGCGGCCAATGCCGTCCCCCTCGCTGAGGCCATGCTGGCGCAGTATGCCTGCCGCGGCGCCGTTGTCGCGGAATTTCACCATGATTTGCCCCTTTATGTGGGCTGGCTGGGCGGCTGCGTTGCCCGGGAGCGCAAAGGTCACGGCACCGAATGCCATCATGATGGCTGCGAAACCAGCCATAACAATATTTGTCATGGCGTTATCTTGCTTTAACCTGCACTACGCGGCTAGGGGTAAAAGCCCCAAAGGATGCACTACGTAGCTAGGGGTAAAGGCCCCAAAGAATGCGCGCCACGCGCAGATGAAGGACCTGGCACCAGCCTGCGCATTGCACATGGGCAAATGCTTGAGCAGCACCGGCAGGTGACACAACGCCTCGCGAACATCGAGCCGGTCCGCCTGCGCTGGATGCAGACGGCAGATGTTGAAGTTGGCCGGGAACTCGCGGAGCGTTACGAGGACCTGAAGGCTGTCCTCAACATTCACCTGCGCCGCGAAGTCACCGAGGTCATGCCCGTCGTGGACAGGGTGCTGACCGAGAAGGAAATGCAGGAGGCAGCCCAGCACGGGATTGATCAGCTCGACAAGAAGTTCCTGGTGGGCTACCTCGGGATGATGCTGGCCACGAATCCGTCCCAAGACCGGAAAGAGATGTTCAAGGAGATCCCCGCCCCGGTCCGCCTTGCCTACCGTCTCCACCGGGCGGGACGGGTTTCGACAGGCTCAACCACCGCTGCTTGTCCAACAAACATGTAGCACTTGTTAGGCTGGGAATCCCCAGACTAAAGCGAGGCATAACGTGCATCAGGACGCGGCCCGGTTCCTGTCCCAGCCGGTGGTGGCCCAGCCCGGCTCCCCCCTCCGCGTCGCGGTGTACTCCCGGATTGCTGAGGCCATCCGCAACGGCTTCCTCACGCCCGGCTCCATGATCCCCACTGAAACGGAGCTCGGCGCGGACATGAAAGTCAGCCGCACCGTGGTCCGCGAAGCCCTCATGCTGCTGGAAGAGGACGGACTCATCCGAGCGCGGCGCGGCGTCGGACGCTTCGTTTCGGATACACTGCCCCGCATCGGCATCGAACGCATCCGCCCCTTCGAGGAAGTCCTCGCCGGTCCCGGCCAGCAGCTCGAAGTCAAGCGCACGCAGGTGGTCCGGCAGGCCGCCTCCGAGTTCGTCGCCCCCGGCATCGGCGTCGAGCCAGGCACCGACTGCTGGCTCTGGGAATCCGTCCTGATCAGGGACGGCGAGGCCATCGCCCACCTCCAGGAGAACGTCTCCGCCCAGCCCGTCAGCGTCGGTAGCAGCCCCGCCGCGCCCTTGGAGATACAGGACGACGGCGGCACCAGCCTGCTTGCCGCGCTCAACAACCAGTTGGGCCGGCTGCCAGGCCCGGGCGAGTGCCAGATCAGCCTCAGCCAGGTGGGCCCCAGCCGTGCCAAGCTGCTGGACCTCCGCCCGTCCGACCCCGTACTGGTCCTCACCCAGTTCGTTCGGTACGGCAACCAGCCGTTCTACCTGGCCAAGTGCCTGATCGCGGCCCGGGCCGGGCACCTGTCCGTAATGCAGTCCCTCCAGTCCTGACTGGCCGCGTCCAGCGCTATTTGCAGCCACCAACAGCTTTGCAGGCGTTCACACGGCCATACGCCCAGTAGGATTCCTGGCCGGACTTCTTCTCGGAGGTAAATTCCACCCTTTCCCGCACTGTCTTCGGGCTTGCATCAAGATCGGTGCTCCAGACAAGCGCAGCAGTGGCAGCAACGATCGCTGAGGACATCGATGTCCCGTTGCCGACGTCGTACCCAAGCGAGCGGTTGTACTGCGTTCTAAGGACGAAGTCGTGGTTCGGGAATGTTGAGTAGACGTTGGCTCCGGGCGCCGCGACGTCCACCCAGCTGGATCCGTAGGTTGAGAATGATGCCTTGGAATCCGTGTTCTCGGTGGCGCCAACCGCGATGACATTAGGGTATGCGCCCGGGTAGATCTTGGCCTGGTTGCCGCCATTGCCTGCTGCAGCAACAAGCACCGCTCCCTTCGTCCATGCGTTGTTCACGGCGGCTTCGAGGGTGCGTGACGCCCGCACTCCAAGGCTCATGTTGATCACCTTGGCGCCGTTGTTGACGGCCCAGTTGATCCCCTCCGCAAGGCCTGAACTCGACCCAACGCCACTGTCGTTCAGAACCTTCCCGGCCAAAACCGTGCAGCCCGGGCACGTACCAGCCACGCCCCTTGTATTGTTCGCCGTCGCGGCAACGATGCCAGCCACATGGGTGCCGTGGCCGTAGTAGTCATTGGCGACCACGTCCCCGGTCTTTGTTGCCGAACTGCTGAAGTTCCCCCGAAGTACAACATTCGGGTTGATGTCAGGGTTGTCACTTGCCACACCGGAATCGAGTACGGCAACTACGGTGCCGCTAACCGTGGGGACGTTCCACGCTTCGACGGCGTCCACATCCGCGTCAGGTTTACCCGCAGCCATGACGAGCTTATTGACGGTGTTATTAATAGCCTGGCCCGTATTTTGCAGCGCGTACTGGCGAGGGAAATACTCGTCAGAGGTGGCGGCAGTAACCACATTGTCGGGTTCGGCGTAGTCCACTGCCGGGTTCCTGCCCAGCGCGTCCGCAAGCTGGAGTTCCTTGCCGGCCGGAACTTTAACGAGGTGTGCTCCCGTGTCCCCGATCCCTGGGCCATCAGTCAGCCCGTGCTGGCGCAGGACGCCCGCCGCGGCTCCGTTGTCCCGGAACTTCACCATGATCTGCCCGGCGACATGGGACGGATCAGGTGCGGCACTCCCCTGGCCTGCGAAAGTAATGGTGCCGAACCCCATAATTGCCGCCGTGAGACCGGCGATGAAGAGTTTTCTCATGCGGGCAATTGTTCCGCCATCCTGCAAGCACTGGATAGGGGCAAAGCCCCTAAACCTCCGGCACATTCCACAGGCTCAGCTGGTTTCGGCAGGCCCAACCACCGGCTCAGCTGGTTTCGGCAGGCTCAACCACCAACAGGCTCAACCACCGGTTGCAGCGTCAGCAGCGTCTCCACCAGATGCGGGGCGAAGTCCTCCTCCAGCGACAGCACCACGCGGCACCGCGCTCCGGACTGCTGAGGGTAGCCCGCATACAGCCCGCGCATGTCGCACACGGTTTGCCCGCGGCCGGGCCCGGAGGAGGTGTCGACGGCGGCGCGCACCACCGGTGCGACGGCCGCCTTGACAGCACCAACAGCGAGCGCGGCCGCCAGTGGATCGTGCATGGCGGAGCACGGCCGGCCGTAGATGTCCTCGTAGAACCGGAAGTAGTAGCCGAGCATCTCCCCCAGCGCCCGCGGCACCGGACCCGAAGACAACAGCAGCTGCTGCCGGTGCGGCTCCTCGAGAACGGACGCCATGGTCACGTCCAGCGGCACCAGGGTCACTTCCCAGCCGGCGGCCAGGACCAGGGCGGCGGCCTCGGGGTCGTTGAAGATGTTGGCCTCGGCCACCGGGGAGATGTTGCCGGGGGCGAGTGCGGCTCCGCCCATGATGGTGATCGAATCCACCAGGGACGGCAAGGAAGGCTCCAGCCGGAGCGCCTCGGCGATGTTGGTCAGCGGGCCGATGGCGAGCACCTTCAGCGCGCCGGCATGGGCGTGGGCCAAACGAACCAGCATCTCCGCGGCGGTTTCCGGTACCAGGGAGGCAGAGGCCGCGTCCAGCACAACCTCGCCGATTCCGTTTTCGCCATGCACCCACGGCGCCCCTCCGGCGAAGGAACCGGCGAGCGGGTCATGGGCGCCGAGGGCCACGGGGATGTGGGCGTGGCCGGCGAGCTGGAGCAGGTCCAGGGTGTTGCGGGCGCCGACGGCGGCACTGACGTTGCCGCTGACGGTCCCGATGCCCATTACCTCGGCGGTGGGGGCGGCCAGCAGGTAGGCCAGGGCGAGGGCGTCGTCGATTCCGGTGTCGCAGTCCAGGTAGAACGGGTTGGTGGCGGTCATGGCGGTGGTTCTCTTTCGGTTGAAGCGGGTTAGACGGTCTGGCCCTTGGGGGCGGCGACGAAGAGGCTGACGATGAACGCGGCGGCGGTGATGGCTACCGAGATCCAGAGGGCTGTTGCGTACCCGGCTGCCGTGGCCTGCGCGGCGAACGGTGCCACGAGGACGACGCCGAGGCTCGCCCCGATGCCGAAGGAGGCACCGTTGATGCCGGGCAGGGCGGCCGGGGCCTCCTTGGGTGAGAGGAGCACCGAGAGTCCGTTGATGGCGGTGAGGAAGAAGCCGTTGTAGAAGATGCCCAGGGCCGCGACGGCGATCAGCACTGCGGCCTGGTTGTCGGAGAAGGTGGCGGCAACGATGGCGCAGGCCAGGCTGAGTCCTGTGCCAAACCGGAGGGTCTTGATCCAGCCGCGGCGGTCCGCCAGCCAGCCGGCCAGCGGGGCGGCGAAGACGCCGATGAGTGCTGCCGGGGTGAGGAACAGCAGCGCCGAGACGGACGCGCTCAGTCCGAAGCCGCCGTCGGGGTCCTGGCTGAGCAGCACCACCGTGAAGTTGATGATCGCGAAGATGCCGGCGAGCGTCAAAACGGTGGTGGCGATGACCGGCCACACCTGGCGGGAACGCAGGTGGTGGACGGCGATCAGCGGGTGGCTGCGGCGTTTCTCGATCATCCAGAAGGCGGCGAAGGACGCCACCGTGCCGGCCAGCAGGGCGAGGGTGGAGGGCGCGGTCCAGCCGACTGCCGAACCGTCGGAGACGAAGTAGGTGATGAACACCAGGAAGAGCGAGAGGGATCCGGCGCCCCACCAGTCCATGGCGCCGCCGACGCCGTGCGGACGGCCCTTCGGTACCATGCGGATGATGCACGTGGCCGCAATGGCGGTGAGGACCAGGACGACGACGAAGATGGACCGGAAGCCGAGCGTTTCGGCCATCAGCCCGCCCACGTAGCCGTCAACGCCGCCGATCCCGCCGTTGATGGCGGCGATGATGCCCACGGACGTGCCGAAGACCTTGGCCTGGAGGTTCTCGCTGAGCACAATGTAGGCGAGCGCGAAGACGGCGCTGGAGACGCCCTGCAGGAACCTGCCGGTGACGAGCAGCGGCAGCGTAGGGGCTGTAATGCAGAGGATGGTTCCGGCTGCCATGATGCCGAGGACCAGGAGCAGCGCGGCGCGGCGGCCGATGAAGTCGCTCCACCGGCCGATCACGGGCCCGGCGATGGCACCGGCCAGGAAGAACATTGACTGGACGGGCGCGGCACTGTCCGCACCCTGGCCGAACTCTGCGGCGATCTGCGGCAGTGCAGGGGTAACCATGCTGGCGTTGAGCTGGAAGGACAGCACGCCGAGCAGCAGCGTGCTGATCAGCAGGGCCGCGCGGCGGCCGGTAAATTTCGCGGCGTCGGCGGCAGGGACGGTGCCGGCGGGCGAGGCTTGTGCCGGGGGCGCGGCGGGGGTTGGGGTGTTCACATCAAACTCCTTTGTTTCTGCAGGCCGTCCTGCGCTTGGGATGTGAGTTGTTATACAACCATGTATGACGGACAAGTACAACCGTGCCGTAAACTATTTCCTAATCCGGCCGCTTCCGGCTCCACCCCTCTAAGGAATCTCATGAGCAACCAACTTCCTGCCCTCACCGTTGTCGGCAGTATCAACCTGGACCTGATCGCCACCGCCGAACGGCTCCCCACCGCGGGCGAAACCATCGGCGATGCAGTCCTTTCGGAGCAGCCGGGCGGCAAGGGCGCCAATCAGGCCGCGGCAGCAGCCCGGCTGGGAGGAAGCGCCCGGATGGTGGGTGCCGTGGGCGGCGACGCCCAGGGGCGGAGGATGCTGGACGCCTTGGCAAGTGCCGGCGTCGACACTGCCGACGTGGCGGTCCTGCCGGAATCGACGGGGACCGCACTGATCGTGGTGGACCGCGACGGCGAGAACCAGATCGTGGTGTGCCCGGGCGCCAACTCCCACCTGTCCCTTGAGGGCGTGGACTTCGGCCCGGGCGGGACGGTGCTGTGCCAGCTGGAGGTGGGCCTGCCTGTGGTGCTCGAGGCAGCCCGGCGGTCCAAGGGCTACTTCGTCCTGAACGCGGCGCCCGCCATGGACCTGCCGGCGGAGCTGCTGGAGCGCTGCGACCTGGTGATCGTGAACGAGAGCGAGTATGCCCTGATCCCGGCGCTCGCGTCGGCCAGGCTGGTGGCGGTGACGTATGGCGGCGACGGCTCGGCGATGTTTGAGCACGGGCGGAAAGTGGCCGAGGCTCCGTCGGCCTCGGTGGCGGTGGCGAACACCATCGGCGCCGGGGATGCCTTCTGCGCCGCCTTGGTACTGGCCCTGCAGCAGGGACTGGACTATGCACGGGCGCTGGCAGTGGCCAATGCCGTGGGTGGGGACGCGGTGGGCGATCCCTCCTCCCAGCCGCAGTTGGCACCGCTGGGCAACTACGTTGAGCGGGCCGCCGCAACCGTGGGCGCGAGGTGAGCCTTGCGTTCAGGCGGGCAACGCCGTCGGACTTTCCGGACGTCCGCCGCATCACCCGCGAAGCCTACCTGCACGCCGGGCACTTCGCAGCGGACCACCCTTACATGGGCGTTCTTGAGGATGTGGAGCACCGGGCCGAGCATGCGCAGGTTTGGGTGGCGGAAACGGCCGGGAAAGTAGTGGCCGCGGTGACGCTGACGTTCGCCGGCCAGCCGTACAGCGAGATCGCCAGGGACATGGAGTTGGAGTTCCGCATGCTGGCCGTGGATCCGGCGTGCCAGGGCGGCGGGCTGGGACGGGCGGTGGTGGGAAAGGTGATGGAGCACGCCCGGCAGCTCCCCGGCATCGAGGCAATCAGCATCACCAGCGCCACATTTATGAAACGCGCCCATGGCCTTTATGAGTCGCTCGGCTTCCGCCGCGTCCCCGAGCGGGACTGGTACGTCCCGGGCGGGGACGTGCTGCTGTGGGTGTTCACGCTCGAACTCAGTGGTTGAGCCTGGGCCCACGCCCGCAGGGTTCCCTGGCCGAGCTTGCGCGGTTAGGGTGCGGGTGGGGAGCGAAACCCGCCGGCACGCGCCATTTAGTGCGGCCGGCACCGAAAGAGTTCAAAAAACTTTTCCCAACCGAGCCATCCGAAACGCGGTAGGGCCCGAATAGCTGGCATAACCCTTTGGGTTAGCAGGTAAAGGCCTGCTCTTCCATAAATCCCGTATATCGCATTCAGGAGATCACCATGGCAACTCACACCGGCACGGGCACGGCGGCCCGCACCAACGTCCAGAAGGCATCGATGGCTGTCGGCGCCGTGTTCCTGCTGGTCGGCGTCCTGGGCTTCGTTCCGGGCATCACCAGCAACTACGACCAGCTGGCCTTCGCCGGCCACGACTCCGAGGCCCTGCTGCTGGGCCTCTTCCAGGTCTCGGTCCTGCATAACATCGTCCACCTGCTGTTCGGGGCAGCCGGCATTGCCTTCGCAAGGACCGCCACCGGCGCCCGTTCCTACCTGCTCTACGGCGGCATCATCTACCTGGTGCTCTTCGTCTACGGCCTGGTCATCCCCCAGGATTCCGACGGAAATTTCGTGCCGCTGAACAGCTTCGACAATATCCTGCACCTGCTGCTCGGCGTCGGGATGGTGGCCCTGGCCCTGGTCCTCACCAAGGGCCACAAGGCACGCGCCTAAGCCACTCGCCAGGCGGCAGACCCCGCGCAGACCCGCATCAATACAGGTCCATGGCCCCGGCCGCAGCTCCGGCTGTTGCCGGGGCCACGGACGTTTTCGGCAACAAACACTGCAGGCTTGTTGGGTAACACGTGGCGGCCCGGGCCTGGCCGGGCCGGGTAGCCTTAGCCAACGGTGGGGCCAGGGCTGTGCGTCTTGCGCCGTCCGTCGCGGTGGGTAAGGTAGGCGTAAACCATCAGGGTGATCCCCGCCAGGATCATGACGGCCGGGACCACCAACTCCAGGGATATGAGCAGCGCCGTGGCCTGGAGCGCGAAGATCACTCCCAGCACAGCAAGAACGGCGGCCGGAATCAGCGGCCACGTCATCCGCCCGGCGTGAACGGAAGTGCCCCCGTGACCGGAGGCCCGGATCGGGACAAAGGCAATCACGCCGAAGGTGGCCGCCAGGCCCAGGAACAGGATCGCCGCAACGGGCATGCCCTGGAGCTCGCGCGGGAGGGCCACGATAAGTGCCAGCGTGAACATCACCCCAGAGGGGATCAGGGCCCACCAGTTGGCCTCTTCGCGGAGGTAGGTGGCGGCAAATCCGGCACCCATGAAGACGAACAGGAACGCGGCACCCCATTCACCCTGCGTAAGTTGCGTGGTGGTGACCACCGCGGCCAGGCCCAGGAACACCGAGCCGGGGATTGCCGCCCACCAGTTCTCCCGGCGGCGGGCGAACAGGGACAGGAACAAGACCCCCACCGCCGCGAAGATCAGCGGCGCCACAACGGATACGGTGTCCATCACGCCGAGCCGGTCCAGCAGCAACAGCACACCCGACGCAATGAGGACGGTGCCTGCGATGATGCTTGCGTTTGCCGATTTCACCCTGTGCCTCCCGGGATCCGGCAGGCGGCCGTGCGCCACCCTGCTTATCTCAGGCTAGGCCGGGGCCGGTACCCGAAGTAGGGCACAAAGCCCCCGCCGCCAGGGAATTTGGCAGGCTCATCCACCGGCAACGGATGCGGCGCGTCCGCCTCGGCAGGACCTGTCAGGTGGGCTCCGGTGCAGGAAGCCAGACATCCCGGGCGACGCGGACGCCGCAGGAATCCGTGGCGGCGTGGGCAATGGACACTGCCAGGAGCGAGCCGCTGCCTTGGGCCGACCATCCGTAGCCGAGGCCGATCAGGCCCGCGCCGAGCAGCACCGGCCAGCGTCCGCGCGGATGGGGACGCACGGACAGCGGGACCAGATGCCACACGGTGAAACACAGGGAGGGCCAGAGCCAGCCACGGACCTTCCGGCCAGGGAAGACCGCCAGGGGCACACCCCGCCACAGCGCCTCCTCGGCGAGGGCGTTGGTGACCCCGATGCCGACGGCGGCCAGCGCCGCCGGCAGTCCGGCCTTCCTGGCATTCGGGATCAGTTCGGTGGCGACGGCGCCGGCCGGCGGGATGAGCAGGACACTCCACAGCAGCACCTTGGACCCCGGCGAGGGGCTGCCGGCTGACTTCCACAGTTCGGCGAGCCGACGGCGGCCGGCAACTGCAGTGGCCAGGCTCCAGCAGAGTGCCCAATAGACGGCGAATCCTGCCTGGTAGCCGCGCCGCTGCCCGAACCTTCGCACGCTGTAGGTGAAAACCGGGAGCATCGCTGCAGGTACTGCTGCCGGCAGCACTGTCGCCGCCACCCGGCGCCACCTGTCTGTTTGCCGCATTCTGTGCCCTTCAGAAAAACCGGGTGCGGACCCATGCAAGGATCCTGCCAACAGGCGCACATCCTCAGCCGGAGGGTTTCTGCGCCCGTCCCTCGGTCCGCGCGCGCCTTCGGACCACGTACCGCGCCACAAGGGCGGCAACGAGGCCGGCGAGAGTCACCAGCTGCACTTCGTCGAAGGACAACCCGTCAATGTTCGGCTGCAACTCCCGCTCGGTCGCCCAGCCAAAAAAGACTTCGCTAACCAGGATCCCGGCGCAGAAATACAGGATTGCCGAGAAGAGCCACAACCATCGGGTCAACCCTTTGCCCACGATCAGGTGGGCAACAAGGCCGAATCCCAGCGACATGGCCGCGAGCAATCCCAACCCTGCGAATCCCAGGTCCCAGTTCATTACGGTCTCCTTGCGCCGCTTTCCAGTCCGCCGGCTCCCTCGGGTTCGCTACTTAAGGCTGAGTACCTCGTCAATGGGGCGGCCGTTGACGAACACCTGGGCGCTTGTGGCACCGGCAGCGGCCATGGCGGTGTACTCCAGCTGCGCCTTCGCGCGCGGGATGTCGCAGACACCTCCGAGCATGAACTGCCCGGTGAGCCAGATGGTGATGGTGCTGCCGTTCAGTTCCCCGCCCACATACGTGAGGTTCGACTGGTACAGGACGTTCACGAGCCCCGAAAGGCCCACGTCGCGGCTCTTGTTCGCGAGCAAGGTCCCGATGCTGGGGCCCACCTGGTCCGTGAAGCGGACCGGCGCCGTGGTGGTGGCGACCAGGCTGTCGCCGCAGCCGATCCTGGGTCCGGAGATCCCGTTGTCATCGATGGCGACGTAGTAGACGGTCAGCGGGGCGACCTGCTCCGGGAGCCCCGGGGCAGTAGGTTCCTCTGTCGCCGGCGGGCTCGCGGCTTCGGACGACGGCGGGGCGGCCGTTGTGGAGGCAGGGGCGGCCGACGTCGTGCTCGGCGCGGTGGGGCCCGCCGTCGTGGTGGTTGGGCTCGCCGTCGTGGTCGCCGTGGCGGTGGAAGTGGCCGCGCTGGTCGGGGCGGCAGAGCTGCTCGTGGGGGCTGGGGCGGGAGGGCCGAAACAGCCTGTGAGCACGATCAGGCCGGAGAGCCCGAGAATGCCGAATGCCGAAAGCCTGGCTCTGGTCATGATGCCCCCTTGCGTGCGGGCCCCGCCGTTGCGGCACCCACTTTCAAGCTACGCCTGAGGGTTCATCCGGAACAGGGACTTAAGTCCGCTGTTGAGGGAGGGCCGACGCGCCGGGTGCGGTGCTCACCAGACGGAGTCTCCCCGCAGGACCGCGTCGCTGCCGCCGTCGACGTAGATGATCTGCCCGCACAGGTGCGTGTTCTCCTCACTGTTCAGCCAGGCCAGCAGGCGGGCGACGACGATAGGCTCGGCGATGCCGTTCAGCGGCATCGGGACGATTCCCAGCAGCGCTCTGCGCCGTGCTGGAGTGGAGATCAGCTCAGCTGTCATGGGGGTGACGATGATGCCCGGCGCTACTGCGTTCAGCGGGATCCCGGCCCCGGCCCATGCTGTTGTGGCGGCTTGACGTCGGACCCACCGCGAGAGCGCCAGCTTGGTCGAAGCGTAAATGAGCTGGCCGGTGGTGGTCGGCTCCTTGGCCAGGACCTGGGCGCGGGCCAGGGCTGCCGTCTCGTCCCCGGCGGCAAGCAGGGCGACGAGTTCGTCGTCGCTTGCCATGAGGGCTGCCATCGATGAGACGAGGACGGCCCGCGGGGACTCTGACCCGGCCAGAAGGGGCCGGAGCCCTTCAAGCGTGGCGACGCTGCCGAAAAAATTCACGGCTACAGTGGCGGGGGCCATGACGGCCACACCAGCGATCGCGTAAATCGCGTCGATCGAGCCGCCGCTGAGCCTGCCCGCCTCCTCGACCAGGGCCCTGCGCCCTTCTGTTGTGGAAAGATCCACCAGCACGTCGGCGTCGTGGATGTCGGCTCCGATAACGCGTTCACCCCGGTGCTCGAGCAGCTCCTTTGTCGCCTTGCCGATGCCCGAGGCAGCGCCTGTGACAACACATATGCGAGGCATGATGCCTTCTTTCCCTGGCCCGACAACGTCCGGCTCCATCTTGCCCGGCGAGCCCTCCGCCCGGGCAGAGTCCAAAGACCCGCAGATGAGTGCCGAACCAACGGTGCAGGAATGCGGGCCGGGCCGCAGGCCGACTTTGGACGAGTCCGCCAGCAGGTCGGCAGTTGACTGCGGCGCAGGCTTTTACTGCGGTGCCGAACGCGTGCCTTCGTCCGTACTCGAGCCTGACGTTGCAACGAAGTTCCAGTCGAAAGACCCGTCGTGCCGCAGTGTCAGCCGAAGGAAGCCGTGCGTGTCACTGAACCGCTTCTCGATGTACGGCGGGCTGGTGAGGAAGGAGCGGAGAGCCGTACCTCCAGTGGAAACCTGGAACGCAGTCATCCCGTCACTGACGCACTCATCATCGTTGTTCACCGGACAGGACCGTTCGTAGTTGTGCTGCGATCCAGACAGGGTCAGCCGGACCCGGTGCTTCCACATCACGTCGATCCAGGGTTTGTGATCGGCAGCCCGCTCATGTTCGTCCGTGTTCGATGTGAAGTACGGCTCGTGGTACACCACTGCCAGATGCTTACCCGCCGCCTTGGCAGCAGCCAGGTCGTTGTCCAGCCACGCCGTTAGATTCTGGGCCTCTGCAGGGTTGTACCGCCAGAGCGCGGACGACAGGAAGGCAAAGTGCCAGTCCCCAAAGTCCTTCGAGTAGGGTTTCCCGTTCCTGATGAATCCCCGCTCCTGGTTGATCGCAGCCTTTGCTGTAGACCCGGGGCACTGGCCATTCATGAAGTTGTCGAGGTCTTCGTTGCGGCCGGGTTCCCAGTCGTGGTTTGGGGCGGACACCCAGTACAACTTTGGTTTCGTGCCACCCCACAGCTGATCCCAGTACTGCACGTAGTCTTCGCAGTACGCCGTGGAGTACTGGAAGTCCCCGAGCCCCAGGAACGCGTCAATCTCATCGTTCTCCACGAGCTGGGTGATCGCAGCACCGTTCCTGCCGGACGGGCTATCAGGCGAATAGTTCTTGTAGTCGTTCATGTCACCCACAGCAGCGATCCGGACCTCCGGAGGGCTGGTGCAACCTGCGGCAGAGACCGCCAGGAGGGCCGCAGCGGTTGCGGCCAAAATGCGGAAGGCTCTAAGAGGAGGGAGGGCTGGCTGCACCCGGCACCCCCTTCAAGTAGCCGGACCACTTGTCGGCCTGCGATAGACAGCGAGGCGCGCCGGCACCTTGATAATGCTCAGCGCTGGACCGGCTGTCAAGGGGTGCGCGATGCCCATGAAGGCAGCCACCACCGCTGACGTCCGTGGATGTCCTGGCGGAACCCGTTCGAATTCGGCGCGCGCGTTTGAGCAGCGGCGGCAGCAACGGCTAACGCGTTGACGGCGATTTACGCAATCGTTATGATTTATTCACTGCGTGCTGGGGAGCCCGACCAAGAAGCGGAAGGACCCCCACGATGAACCGTTTGGCCCGATTGGTCGTCGCCTCTGGCGCTGGCCTGGCCCTCGCCCTCACTGCCGCGCCCGCCCAGGCGGCGCCGCCGTCCGACCCGGGCAGCAACGGCGCTTATGTGGAACGCACCAAATACAGCAGCCCTTACGGGTCATTTGACTACCGCACCGTGACTCAACAGCATGGCGAAAACCACTACGTGATCAACAACCGCGAGCAGCAGACTTTGGACAATGGCTCCAACCAGTACTCGTCCGACTGGAAAACGCACGAGATAGCGAACGAAAAGGTGTCAAAGTTTAGTAGCCACAACACGTTAACCGAGAATGGCGAGACCTGCCGCATGAACTCCTTGTCGGTCGTCACCAACGACGTGATTCGCAGGGACACGTCGGACTTCTGCGGCCTTTGACGTGGCGGCAGCCGGCGGTTGAGCCTGTCGGAACCTCGGTTGCGGGTTTCGACAGGCTCAACCACCGGGGCGGGTTGCGGGTTTCGACAGGCTCAACCACCAGAGCGGGTTTCGGCAGGCTCAACCACCGGAGCGGGCAGTGGCCAGATGGTTCGCGGCCGCGATCTCCAGGTGCGTGAGGTCTGAGGCCACGGTGACGAACGTGAAGCCCTCCGAGATCCGCTGGGCGGCAATCTCGCCGCTCGCCGTATGGATGGCGGCGATGACGCCGGCGTCCTGTGCTGCCTCGCGGATGGTCACCAGGGCTGCGTTGAACTCCTCGGCCACGTCGGGATCGTTCGGGAACTTGCCGCCCACCGCCAGGCACAGGTCGGACGGGCCGATATACACGCCGTCGATCCCCGGTACCGCGCAGATCTCCTTGACGTTTTCCAGACCTTCGGGTGTTTCAATCATGGCCAGGCACAGCACGGTCGCGTCGGCCTCGGCGGGTACGGGTCCGATCCGTAGCGCCGACCGCATGGGGCCGTAGGACCGCATTCCGTGCGGCGGATAGCGCACGGCCCGGACGGCGGCGGCAGCTTCCTCGGCGTTGTTGACCAGCGGCACGATCACCCCGGCGGCCCCGGCGTCGAGCGCCTGCCCGATGAACGCCGCGTTGTTGGACGGAACCCGGACAATCCCCGCAGCCCCGGCGGCGTCAATTGCCATCAGGCCGTGCAGCCACCCGGAGTACCCCATCAGCCCGTGCTGGGCATCCAGCGCCACGTAGTCATAGCCCAGCCGCGCCACCCGCTCGGTGGACACCGGCGAGTCCAGCACCACCCAGTATCCGATGACGGGCTCATTGGCTCGGGCTTTGGCTGCGAACGATGCGGCAGTCATGGCAGTTTCCTCTTCAGTCGGTAACGAGAGTTGGTAACGAAAGTTCAGCCGGGCAGTAAAGGCAGGCAAAGGTCAGCGGTTGTACTTGGGCATGGGCCCGCGGATTTCTGCGGCCACGGCATCGCACGCCGCCACCACGTCCTCCGGCAGCGGGCCCTTCGCGGCCGCGGCGATGTTCGCCTGCAGCTGTTCCAGCTTGGAGCCGCCCAGCAGGACGGAGCCCACGCCGGGCTTGCTCAGCAGCCAGCGGAAGGACAGCTCCGGCAGCGGCAGGCCTGCGCCGTCCGCGATCTCGGCGAGCTGGCGCACGGCGTCAAAAAGCCGGGGGTCCCAGTACCGCTGCTTGTACATCTCGGCCAGCCGCGAGGTGCCGAACCGGCCTTCGGCGGGCGACTCCGTGAACGAGTGCTTGCCGGTGAGGAGTCCGCCGCCCAGCGGGTTGTAGACCATGGTCAGCAGCCCGCTGTGTTGGGCGAACTCCAGGTACTCGTCCTCGATGCGCGTGGCCAGCAGGTTGTACAGCTGCTGGGCCACCACCGGCCGCGGCACCCCGGCGGCGTCGGCGGCGGTGTTCAGCTCGCTGATCTGCCAGGCGGCGAAGTTGGACACGCCCCACGCGCCCACCTTGCCGTCGCGGATCAGCTGCCCGACGGCGTCGAGCGTTTCTTCCAGCGGCGCCTTCCGGTCCGGCTGGTGGAGGTAGAAAAGGTCCAGCCGGTCCGTGGCGAGCCGGCGGAGGCTGCCATCGACGGAGCGGCGGATCCCCTCGGCTGACAGCGGCGAGTTGTCCCCCGCGTCCGGGTGCGGCATCCCGGCTTTGGAAGCCAGCACGACGGCGTCCCGGTGCGCCGGGAGGAGCTTCGCCAGGATTTCCTCGCTGGCTCCGCCCGCGTAGCCGTTGGCGGTATCCACCACCGTAATCCCGGCCTCGAGCGCGGCGGCCAGCATGCCCGCCGCCACCTCCTCCGATGCGGTGTCGCCGAAGGTCATGGTACCCAGCGCCAGTTGAGAGATGGGAAGCTCCAGGCCTGCCACCGTGGTTCCCTGCATCAGCTTGCTTCCTCCATCAGTACGGGTTCGCCCTGCAGCGCTACCTTGTTCAGCCTTGATACCACTTCACGGGGCTTGCGTCCCGTCATGGTCAGCGGATCCAAAGCCGCTGCCCGCAGCGCCCGCGTGTAGGGATCCTGCGGGCGGGTGAGGACCTGTTCGGTGGGCCCCTGCTCCACGATCTTCCCCTTGGACATCACCAGCACATGGCTGCTGCTTTCCCGCACCACGCCCAGGTTGTGGCTGATCATCAGGTACGTGAGCCCGCTGTCCCGCTGGATGTCCGCGAGGAGTTCCAGCACCTGCGCCTGGACCGAAACGTCCAGCGCGCTGGTGGCCTCATCACACACCAGCAGTTCCGGCTTTGAGGCCAGGGCCCGGGCGATGCCGATGCGCTGCCGCTGCCCGCCGGAAAACTCGGCCGGCCGCCGGCCCAAGGCGGACGCGGGCAATCCCACCTGGTCGATGAGCTTGGCCGCTTCCGCCCGGCGTTCCTTGCCGGACCGGATTCCGCGCAGGGTCAGCGGCTCGGCCACGATGTCCTCGGCCGTCAGGTGCGGGTCCAGCGACCCGTAGGGATCCTGGAAGACCATCTGCACCTTGGCCCGGAGCGGCCGCAGCTGCCGTGCCGGCATCCGCGCGATGTCCTGGCCGTTGACCAGGATCTCCCCCGAAGTGGGCGTGAGCAGGCGGACGATCGCCTTGGCGATGGTGGACTTGCCGCAGCCGGACTCCCCCACGATGGCCACGGTGCTGCCGCGTGGAACGTCGAAGCTGACATCCTCGACGGCCCGGAAGCTGGTGCGGTGCACGGCGTAGTCCACCGTGAGGTTCCGAACCGACAGCACCAGGTCCGTCCCGGCAGCCGCAGGCGTATTCAACTGGGAACTCATGATCGTGCTCCATCCAGGCTTGCGGGGCTTGACTCAACCCCGGGGTGCGGTTCGCCGTCCCAGTGGCCCAGTTTGGGCACCGCGGCCAGGAGTTTTTTGGTGTATTCGGTCTGCGGGTGCTCCACGATCTGCTCCACCTCGCCGCTTTCCACGAACCTGCCATCCTTCATCACGTGGATCCGGTCAGAGACCAGCCGGGCCACGCCCAAATCGTGCGTGATCATCAGGATGGCCACGTGCGTCCGTTCCTGCAGTTCCATCAACAGGTCCAGGATGCCGGCCTGCACGGTGACGTCCAGGGCACTGGTGGGTTCGTCGGCCACCAGCAGCACGGGGTCGACGGCGAGCGCCATGGCAATGAGGACGCGCTGGAGCATGCCGCCGGAGAGCTGGTGCGGGTACTTCTTCAGCTGAGCCTCCGGTTGCGGGATGCGCACCTGCCCCAGCAGCTCCACGGAGCGGCGGTTCAGGTCGGCCTTGGACGCGGGGCCTTTCCGCAGGATCGCCTGCCCCAACTGCTTGCCGATGGTGTGCACCGGGGACAGCGCCGTCATGGCGTCCTGCGGGATAAGCGCCACGGACCGGCCGCGCAGCTTCGCGAACTTCTTCGGCTCGGTCACCACGTCCACCCCGTCCAGCACGGCGTGGCCGGAGATGACGGCGAGGTCGTCCGGCAGGAGCCTCAGGAGGCCCATCGCCGTCGTACTCTTGCCGGAACCTGACTCACCGATGATGGTGACGGTCTGCCCGGCGTCGATGGAGAAGGAGATGCCGTCCACGGCGCGGATCACGCCGGCGGTGGTCATCAGTTCAACGGAAAGGTCCCTGACCTCCAGCACGCTCATGCGGTTGCTCCCTTCCGGCGGCGCACGCGGTCCCGCAGGCCGTCGGCCAGCAGGTTGACCCCCACCACCAGGGTGGCGATCACGGCACCGGGGAGGGTGACGATCCACCAGGAGGTGGTGATGAAGTCCTGCCCGTCGGAGATGATCCGGCCCCACGTGGCGAAGGGCCGCTGCGGGCCGGCGCCGAGGAAGCTCAGCGCGCTTTCCATCAGCACGGCCGTGGCCAGGAGCAGCAGGACCACCACAATGACCTGGTTGATGACGTTGGGGATGATGTGCTTCACCAGCGTGGTGATCTGCGGCAGGCCCAGGACTTTCGCGGCCTGCACGTAGGGCTTTTCGCGTTCCACCAGCACCAGCGAGCGGGTGAGGCGGGCCGGTTCCGGCCATTGGGCGATGGCGATGACGAACGTGATCACGGGGACGGAGGGGCCGAACAGCGCCACCACCAGCAGGAGCATCATCAGCAGGGGCAGCGAGAGCTGGGCCTCGATCAGGCGGGAGACCACCGCGTCCACCCAGCCGCCGAAGAACCCGGCCAGCGCGCCGAGCACCACGCCCACGATGCCGGAAATGACGACGGCGAGCACCCCGATGGTCAGCGACACCTGGCCGCCGTGCAGCACGCGGGAGAGGATGTCCCGGCCCAGCTGGTCGGTGCCGAACAGGTGGCCACCGCTCAGCGGCGGCAGGAAGCGGGAGGTGATGGCCTGGGCATCGACGTCGGGCAGCGGCAGGACCTGCGCCAGGATGATGGGCAGGACCACGACGGCGGTGAGGAAGCCTCCCAGCACCATCTTCACCTTGGCCGAGCGCTCCCGCCGCGCCGCGGAGGAACGCCGGAGCAGCTGCCTGGTGACCGCCGTCGGCCGTTTCATGGCCTGGGCGGCGAGCGGGATTTCGTTGACGGTACTCATGCCACGGACACCTTTCCAAGCCGGACGCGGGGGTCCAGCAGCGGGTAGCACAGATCGATCAGCAGCTGGACGCCGACGGCGAGGACCGAGGTCACCAGTACCGTGGCCTGGATCAGGGGGTAGTCGCGGGTTTCCAGCGCCCGGACCACCAGCGAGCCGAGGCCTGGCCAGTTGAACACCACTTCCACCACCACCACGCCGTTGAGCATGCCGGCGAACCTGGTCCCCAGGGCCGTGAGGATGGGGATGGAGGAGTTGCGCATGGCGTAGGCCCAGGTGAGCTTCTGCTCGCCGGTGCCGCGGGCCCTGGCCACCGTGAGGTACGGGGCTGCCATGTTGGTGCCCACCTCCCGGCGGACCATCCGGGACACCAGGGCGATCTGCAGGATGGCCACCGTGGTGACCGGCAGGACCACCCCGGACCAGCTGGTGAAACCGGAGGACGGGAAGATGGGGAACACCACGGCGAACAGGGTCAGCAGCATGATGCCGATCCAGAAGTCCGGCATGGACTGCCCGGCGATGGTGAGGACGTTGACGCCAAGTTCGCGCTTGGTGTCCGCGCGCTTGGCCATCCAGACCCCCAGCGGGATGGCTACCACGATGGCCAGCAGGATCGCGAGCACCGCCAGGAAAATGGTGTTCGGGAGCCGGGACAGCACCACTTCCAGGGCCGGGGCCTGGAACGAGTAGGACTTGCCGATGTTTCCGGCGCCGAGCTCCTTGAGGAAGATGCCGTACTGGGTGATCAGGGGTTCGCTGAGCCCCATGGAGGTGCGGATTTTTTCGAGGTCCCCGGTGGTGGCCAGCGGCCCGGCCAGGGCGTAGGCCGGGTCGCCGGGTGCCATGCGGATCAGGACAAAGACTGTGGACACGGTCAGGAAGATCGTGAGCAGGCTCTGGCCCAAGCGCTTGGCGACATATGGAAGCATGGGCTAGCCGTTCACCGAGACGTTTGAGAGCTGGTAGGAGTTGATGGGCCGCAGCTTGATGCCTTCCACCCGGGTGCGGCGGGCCAGGACGGCGTTGGGGATGAACGCCCACATGCAGGGCCATTTGGCCCAGATGTCCTTCTGGACCTGGGTGAGCAGCTGGGTGCTCTTGGCCTGGTCCGTCTCGGAGGTGGCGGTGATGATCTGGCTGCTGATCTCGGGGAAAACGAAGCCGTGGTACGTGTCGCGGGTGGCTTCCTTTTCGGCGGTGCCGGCGTACATGCCCTGCAGGTTGGTCAGGGCCAGGCCTGTCTGGTTGCCGTAGCCGTTGCCCAGGATGTCCCAGTCCCCTGCCTTGCCCTGGCGCCAGGTGGAGATGTCCCCGCCGGGCTGGAACTGCTGCAGCTCGGCGGTCACGCCGATCTGCTTCATCATTTCCACCAGGGCTTCCATGATGGACACGTCGCCGGCGAATTCGCCGGTTTCCCAGATGACTTTGACCTTGAGGTTGGAGACGCCCAGGTCCGCGAGCATGGACTTGGCCTTGGCGGGATCGTACTTGTACTCGCCGGTTTCCACGGCGCCGGCCAGGGTCTGCGGGACAACGCCCTTGGCGGAGGTGACGGTGCCGCCGAGGATGCCGTCCACCACGGACTTGCTGTCGAACCCGTAGGAGAGCGCCTCGCGGACCTTGGGATCGGACATGGGGCTGTCCGCGGGCTTGCGGAAGTTGTAGAAGAGCTGGTTGTAGCGGGTGCCGGTGACGGACTCGACCGTGATGCCGTCCACGGACTTCAGCTGGGCCACGGAGTCCGGGGTGATGGAGTCGATGACGTCCACCTCGCCGGACCGGAGGGCCACCACGCGGCTGGATTCCTCGGACATGAAGCGGACATTCACCTCGGCCACTTTGGGCTTGTCTCCCCAGTAGTTCTCGTTGACCACCAGCTTGTAGGTGCCGGTGCCGCGGTCCGCGGAGGCCACCTTGTAGGGGCCGGTGCCCACGCCCTCCTGCAGTTCCTCCGGCTTGTTGGCGGCGGCGGGGGTGATGAGGATGTTGGACATCAGGGTGTTGAGCACGGGCAGCGGGGCCTTGGTGTCCAGGGTGAAGGTCAGTTCGTCCTTCTTGGTGACCTTGGGCCATTCCGGGAACTGCGGGGCCAGGAAGGAGCCGTTGACCTGGCTGTACATTTCCAGCGCCTTGGCCACGTCCTCCACGGCCACCTGGGTGCCGTCCGAGTACTTGATGTCGTTGCGGAGCTTCACGGTCCACTGGGTGGGGCTGGTGAGTTCGAAGCTTTCGGCCAGGACGTTGCGGGGCTTGAGGTCGTCACCGATTTCCGTCAGTGCCTGACGGACCGCGCGCTGGACGGTGACGGCGGCGTCGAACTGGTTGAGCTTGTTGTCCAGGCTGACCAGCGAGCGGTTGAGTCCCAAGGTGAGCGTGCTGGTGCCGGTGGCTCCGCCTCCGCCGTTCGGAGCGCTGGGGCCCACGCATGCGGTGACGGCGGGGGCCAGCACTGCGCCGGCTCCGGCCAGGGCGCCCCACCGCAGGATTGAACGCCGGGACAGCGAACGCTGCGCTACCTCGCCGAGGAAATTGCTGCCGCCGTCAACGCTGTTGGAACGAGTCATCTTTGACCTCCAAGTAAGGGCCGGCACCTGCCGGCCGAGGCGTTTGCATCCTGCTGATACGCGCCCCGCTGCTGTTACTCCGATCACAATGCCACCATTGCGCATAGTGCGCAAGTGGTTTAGCGTGTTTTGTGCAACCCCAAGTTCTCATGGGTCAAGCACCGGATCCAGCCACTCGCCAAAGGAGGCAGCAATGCAGCGGATTATCGCTATTGCTGATGATCTTTCCGGCGCGGCTGAGACGGCTGCCGGCCTCCTGGCACCTGCGCAAATCTTGATTAACCCTTGTGCACAGAGTGCGCAAGGCGGGCGTCCCGGACAGTTCACAGCGGACGATGGCGGCCCGCAGGTCCGGCTCCTGCCGCACCTTCCGGAGGAGCTGGCGTCAGACCTGCGGCACCTTCCGCCGGACGCGGCCCTCCTGGTCCTGGACACGGACAACCGGAGGTTCCCCGCCGAAGCGGCGGCCGCACGGCTGCGCCAGGTCCTGGACGCGCAGCCCCCGGCCGATGGCCCGGCCGTTGTGTTCCTCAAGATCGATTCCCTGCTCCGCGGACCGGTGGCATCACAGCTCTCGGTCCTGGCGGAGGGAGGTCCCGTCATCCTGGCCCCGGCCCTGCCGCCGCTGGGCCGGAGCACGGTCAACGGCACCATTCATCACCAGGGTATTCCGCTGCATCAAACCGCTCTGTGGAACGCCGAATCGTCCCCTCCCCCGGAGACGATCGCCGAGGCGCTGCATCCGCTGGCCACGGTGGTGGTTGACCTGGCCACCGTCCGCTCCGGGATGGAGACGCTCACTGCGGCACTCACGGCGGCCTTCGCCACGCGTCCCGTCCCGGTGGTCATCTGCGACGCCGAAACCCCAGAGGATCTGGACGCCATCGCGTGCTCAGGCCGCAGCATCCCGGGCCTCCGGTTCGCAGGCGCTTCCGCCCTCGGAGCCGCGCTGGCACGGACCGCCGGCCAGGCACCCAAGGCCAGTCCCGCCGTCGTGCGTTCCCTGGGCGCCCGGAAGCCGGGAAACTTTCCCCTCCTTGTGGTGGGCTCCGCATCCGGGGCGGCGCGGGATCAGCTGCACAACCTGGCCGGCGACGCCGTTCCCGTGATCACGCTCCTGCCGGCCGACCTGCTGGCCGGAACCCCGGACCTCGCGCCGCTCGAAGAGGCACTTCAAGCAGGTCCTGCGGCGGTGACGGTGGATGCTTCCACGGTGGATTCGGCGTCGTCGTCCCGTATTGCCGCCGCGCTGGCCAGGGCAGTGGCTCCCCTGGCGGAGGACCGCCCGCTGATGCTTACGGGCGGGGAAACGGCCCGTTCGGTGCTGGATGCCCTGGGCGTGCAGCGGCTGGACGTGCTGGGCGAGATTGAGCACGGGGCCGTCCTGGCCCTCACACCGGCCGGAATGCCGGTGGTGACCCGCCCCGGAAGCTTCGGCGGCCCGGACAGCCTCCGCACCATCGTGGCCGCACTCTCCGGCTACCCATACTCCCTTGCAGCGGAATCCTCCCCGCCGTACACCCTCCCGACGGCGCCCCAGCCGTTCCTGCCCCGAAAAGGACCCTCCATGAACAACACTGATCGCGCGCAACTCCCCAACGTGGCCGTCACCATGGGCGACGGCGCCGGCGTGGGGCCGGAGGTAGTGGTGGCCGCCGTGCTGGATCCGCAGAGCAATGCCGAATGCCGGCCGGTGGTGGTCGGCGACGCACTGCGGCTGCGCCAGGCCGCGGACGTCCTGGGTATCGAGGCGGACATCCAGAGCATTGAGAACGTTGAGGATGCCGTGTTCACCCCGGGCCGGGTGAACGTGATCGACCTGGCGCTGCTGCCCGAGGACCTGCCGTGGGGGCAGCTCTCCCCCGTGGCCGGCCACGCCGCGTACGAGTACATCCGGGTGGCCAGCGAACTGGCGATGGCCGGGAAGGTGCAGGCGATCTGCACCGCGCCGCTGAACAAAGAGGCGCTGCATGCCGCCGGGCACATCTTCCCCGGGCACACCGAGCTGCTGGCCCACCTGACCGGCACCGAGGAAGTGTCCATGATGCTCTCCACGCCCAAGATCCGGGTGATCCACGTGACCACTCACATCGGGCTGATGGATGCGATCCGCAAGATCAACCCGGATCTGGTGGAGCGCACCATCCGCCGGGGCCACGAGGCGCTGGTCCGCGCGGGCATCCCGAACCCGAAGATCGGCGTCTGCGCCATCAACCCGCACGCCGGCGAGAACGGCTTGTTCGGCCAGGGCGAGGAAGCGGAAAAGATCGAGCCGGGCGTGAAGGCCGCGCAGGCTGCAGGGATCAACGCGGTGGGCCCGCTGCCCGCGGACACGCTGTTCTTCCTGGCCGGCCGGGGTGATTACGACCTGGTGGTGGCCATGTACCACGACCAGGGGCACGGGCCGGTGAAGGTGCTGGGCATCGAGGCCGGCGTGAACATCACGGTGGGCCTGCCGGTGATCCGCACGTCCGTGGACCACGGCACCGCCTTCGACATCGCCGGCAAGGCGATCGCGGATCCGCGGTCCATGGTGGAGGCGCTGCACCAGGCGGCGGAGATGGCCACCCGGCCGTCCGTCGTCGGTGGTTGAGCGGTCCCCCGGTGGTTGAGCCTGATCTCCCGGTGGTTGAGCGGTCCCCCGGTGGTTGAGCCTAGCGAAACCCGAGGCCGGAACTAGCATGGGTACCACTGCCACGGGAAGGAGGCCGGGAATGCTCAGCGCAAACGCGCGGCGCGAGGAGATCTACCACCTTGCCGTGACCACCGGCCTGGCGTCCGTGGAGGAACTGTCCGCCCGGTTCGAGGTGACTGCGTCCACCATCCGCCGTGACCTGGCGCTCCTGAACGGGCAGGGCCGGCTGGCCCGCACTTACGGCGGTGCCATGGCCCTGGGCGCCCACCCGGAGGCGTCGCTGCGGCAGCGCACCGGGGAAGCGTTCGAGCAGAAGCACGCCATCGCCCGGTGGGCCGCATCCGTTATCCGGCCCGGGGAGAACATCCTGCTCGACGCCGGCTCCACCGCAGGTGCCCTGGCCCACGAACTGCGGGGGTTCGAGAAGCTGTCCGTGACCACGCCGGGCATCAACACCCTGCAGGAGCTGGCCGAGTCCGAGGGCATCGAGGTGGATTGCCTGGGCGGCCGGCTGCGCAACGTTTCGCAGAGTTTTGTGGGACCGCTGGCCGAGGCGGCGCTGGAGCGGATGAGCTTCGACCGGGTCTTCCTCGGCGCCGACGCCGTCACGGCCGAGGACGGCATCTGCGAGGCCGACCACGCCCAGACCCGGCTCAAGGAGCTCATGGCCCGCCGCGGCCGGGAGGTGTACGTGCTGGCCGATTCATCCAAGCTCGGACTGCGGCCGTTCCATGCGTGGGCCCGGTTGGCTTTGCCTTGGACGCTGGTGACGGACGACGGCGCCGACCCGGCGCAGGTGGCTAAGTTTCGCGAGGCGGGGGTTGCGGTTGAGGTGGCGAAGGTCGGTGGTTGAGGCAAGTAACCCCAACAGAAGCCCTGGCGGAGAGGGTCCCCCGCCAGATCCCGCCTCCCACTTCGCAGCCCAATCCAACAGCGCCATCCGCAGCCAGCAGAATCCACAACCCGGGACCCCAAGGTTTTTGCAGGGGTGCGGGCCTACCCTGTAGATAGCGTGTATTTCGTCTCCAATGAAGAAGGCGGGGCCCATGCGGGTGCTGATGGTCGAGGATGAACGGATGCTGGGTGAAACCGTGCGCCGAGGCCTGTCCAATGAGGGATTCGTCGTGGAGGTCACCCATGACGGCGTCAGCGGGTTGTGGGCGGCGACCGAGAACATCTATGACGTCATCCTCCTGGACGTCATGCTGCCGCTGAAGAACGGCTATGAAGTCTTGAAGGAAATCCGGGAAC
The DNA here is from genome assembly GCF_006715305.1 of Arthrobacter sp. SLBN-100. Classification (NCBI taxonomy): domain Bacteria; kingdom Bacillati; phylum Actinomycetota; class Actinomycetes; order Micrococcales; family Micrococcaceae; genus Arthrobacter; species Arthrobacter sp. SLBN-100. Next base: position 4,164,405 of record NZ_VFMY01000001.1, on the reverse strand, counting down.
GGAGAATCTGGACGCCGGTGCTGATGCTGACGGCGAAGGACGGGGAATACGACCAGGCCGATGCCTTCAACCTCGGGGCCGATGACTACCTTACCAAGCCGTTCAGTTTCCTGATCCTGATTGCCCGCATCCGCGCCCTGGTTCGCCGCGGCGCCCCCGAACGGCCTGTTGTGCTGTCGCTGGGGACGCTGGTCCTGGACCCTGCCCGGCGTACGGTCTGCCGGGGTGACCGCGCGATCGTTCTGACCGCACGTGAATACGGACTGCTGCAATACCTGATGCGGCGCCATGACCAGGTGGTGTCCAAGGCGGAGATCCTGGACAACGTGTGGGATCCCGCTTTCGAAGGCGGCGACAACGTGGTGGAGGTGTACATCGGCTACCTCCGGAGGAAGATCGACATTCCGTTCAATCTCCATACCCTGACTACTGTTCGGGGAATGGGCTACGTCCTCTCCGCGGACGCAGCTTCACGGCGGACTTAGCTTTGGGAACGGAGACAGCAGCCGGTCACCGCGATTATGGTCCGGAAGCTCGACCGGACCGGCGCACGGGAAGACGAGCTCGAACCGGCACTCGCCGGCCGGGCTTTCGGCAGCACTGATGGTGCCGTGATGCGCTGCCACAATGCTTTCCGCGATGGCCAGGCCCAGGCCGCTGCCCCCGCTTCCCCGCGTCCGGCTTTCATCCAGCCGGACAAAGCGGCCGAAAATCCGGAGACGGTCGCCTTCAGGCACGGGGTCGCCGTCGTTGTCGACGGCGAGGACGGCCTCGCCGGGGCGCGTGTCCAGGGTGATCCTGATGCGGGAGCGGGCATGCTTGTCCGCGTTGTCCAGCACGTTGCGCAGCACCTGCCCCAGCCGCATCGGGTCACCCGTGATCCGCACGGGCCGGAGGTCCGCTTCAATGCGGTGCGGGCTCGTGGCGCGCAGGCGGCGGATCTCATCCTGCACCACATGGTCCAAGTCCACGTCGGTCATGTCGATGCGTAGCCCGCCGTCGTCGGATTTGGCCAGGGTCAGCAGGTTTTCGACGAGATAACGCATCCGGGCTGTTTCACCGGCGAGGACATCCTTCAACTCGTTCCATGTTGCGCCGGTGGGGTCCGCGGAAGCCACCTCAACCGCAGCACTGAGGGTTGCCAGCGGGCTCCGGAGCTCATGGCTGGCATCGGAGACGAACCGCCGCTGTTCCTGTTCGGAAGCCTGGAGCCTGTCCAGCATGCTGTTCATCGTCAAGGCCAGGGCAGTGATCTCGTCAGCAGTCGGCGGCACGTCCACCCGTCCGCCCAGCCTATGAACGTTGATACCCGATACCTGCCGCCGGATCCGCTGCACCTGGCGCAGGGAACGCCCCACCAGCTCCCACACCAGCAGGCCAACAGCCAGCAGCAGCACCGGCGCCAAACCCAGCATGAGCCATGCGACGGTTGAGACGGCATCCGCCTGGACCTGAACTGTGGACGCAACCGCCACCGTGTAGGTCTCCCCGCGTACCGGGACCCCCTTGGCGACTACAAGGAAATCATCGATGTCGCCCACCTCGGGCAGTCCGGACGCTTTCTGTGTCAGGATCTCTCCGGCTGATGGCCGCAAGGCAGTCAAGGGCTGTGCAGCTCCGGCGGAATCAGAGGACGCGAAAACAGTTCCGGCAGGCGTCAGGATCTGCACGTATTGGCCGGCATGAGCGGTGTTCATGATGTATTCGGCGGCTTCTTCCACGTCATGATCTGCCATCTGGGCAATCACGTCGTCAGCCTTGCGCCGGGCTGCGGTCTCAGTGGATGCGCTGAGATATGTCTGCAACAGGATCAGCAGGACGGACCCGGCGACGAGGAGCGCACCTGCCACCACCACCACCGCGCTGGCCGTGGCACGCTTGCGGACGCCCCAGCGTGTCCTGCCGGGACGGAAGCGCGCCGCAAGGCGGCGGGGACCCGTGCTTTGGGGATCCATGCCTTAAGGATGGTCCGTTCGGGGGCGAGGGACAAACCCCTTCTGTAGGCTGCGGAGAAAGCCCGGTTTCGCGGAGGTGAATTCTCAGCTTCCTCTTATCCAGCATGGCGTACCGTCCTCTTCATGACGGACATGGCGATTCAAACCACAGGCCTGGTCAAGAAGTACGGTGAGAAAACAGCACTCGACCACCTCACGCTCTCCGTCCCCCGGGGTGAAATCTTCGGGCTGCTCGGACACAACGGGGCAGGCAAAACGACGGCGGTGAACGTCCTGACCACGCTGCTGCCCCCGACGTCGGGAACGGCATCGGTGGCCGGGCGGGACATTCGGGCGCAGCCCGCAGAGGTCCGCCGGGTCATCGGATACCTTCCGGAAAACGTCCAGTTCTATGACAACCTCACGCTGGATGAGAATTTGATGTTCTTCGCCCAGCTTTCCGGTGTGCAGCATCCAGCCGCCAGGATCCGCCTGGTGCTGGACATCGTCGATTTCCCCGGCCACGAACGTGAGCGCATGGGCACCTTCAGCAAAGGCATGCGCCAGCGGGCCGGCATAGCCCAGGCCATCCTGCATGAACCGGAGGTCCTGTTCCTCGATGAACCGACTTCCGGCCTGGACCCCCAGGGCGTGGCCACACTTAGGAACATCATCATCCGGCTCAACCGGGAACTGGGGATGACAGTCTTCATGAACACCCATCTCCTGGGGGAAGTCACGCGCACCTGCACGAGCATCGGCATCCTTAGTGCAGGCCAGCTCATTTACCAGGACTCCATCGCCGCGACCCTGAATTCCTTCCCTGGGCAGGACTCCCTGGAGGAGATCTACCTCTGGATTGCAGCCGGAACCCCATCATGAGCGTCTGGGTTGCCACCATCAGGCAGGAGACCGTCGCGGCCAGGCGGGAACGGCTTCCCCAGTTCCTGCTGGTGGTTTTCATGGCGATGGTCGCCGCGTCGGCATTCATCAGTTCCGCAGCGAAAGGCACTGTCACAGAGGTGTACCAGGAGGCCGTGAGGGAGGGGCTGACGTCGGCTCCGAATCCCTTCACAACAATCTCGCCGTTGTACTACGCCAGGAACACGGTGATCTACATCATCCTGATCGCTGCCCTGCTGGCCATCGTCATGGGCGCCCAGTCCACCCTGCGCGACCGGCGGGCACGCACCATGGACCTGGTGCTGTCCCGGGACGTGCACCCCGCCAAATACCTTGCGGCCAAGCTGGCCGGAACCGGCTTGCTGCTCCTGTTCATCCTTGCCGTTGCCGCCCTTGTGACCGTTGCCTGCATTGCAGTCGCCACGGGCTCCTTTCCCACGCCAGCCCAAGGCGCTCGCATCCTGGCCCTGTTCGGGGTCGCGTGGCTGTTCCTGATTCCCTTCGTCACGCTTGGAATGCTCAACGGCATCCGCTGCGCGACCGCAACCTCCGGGCTCCTGGTCCCGATCGTGGTCTGGAGCATCGTCATCTTTATCCTGCCCCTGCTGGGCACCGCGGCCCATCCCGTCTCGCTGCTGAACCCGATATCCAAAACTGCGCCCGCGGAGTCCGGTTTTTTCGAGCTGACCAGTGCACTGACCGGGCCGTTGTCCCTGGGCGAACAGTTCAAGAGCACCACAGCGCTGATCCTCGAAGATCCCCATGCAGCGGGCACTGCGGAAGGCGGTTTGCTGGTCATTCTCGGTTTTTTCTTCGCAGCCTGCCTTGCCCTGCTGATGGCGGGTCCGAGCCACATGAGGAGGGAACTCCATGGCTGAGGTCGGAGTCCTTTGCCGGAAGGAACTGAAGGACCTTTCCCGCAGCAGGGCAATTGCGATGCTCCTCGTTTTCCTGAGCGCGGTCATCCTCCTCTCCGTGCTGGTCGCGGCCGCGGACTACCGCGTGAAACTGGCGGAGTACACCGCCTATGCTGACGCGCTGAAGGCCGCAGGTGGCTCTCCCACCCCTCCCCCCAACCTCTTCCCCCTGCAGATGCTTCGGGGAGGCATTGAATATCTGGAAATCGTTGGCAGCCTTTTCGCTGTAATCCTCGGCTACGGGCTCGTGGCAAAGGAAAAAGGCAGCAACACGCTCCAGCTGCTCTTTACCCGGCCGCTTGGCAGGCATGCCTTTGCGGGAGGGAAGATTCTCGCGGTAGCCATTGTCTGGCTGGTGGTAGTGGTGGCGCTGTTTGCCGTGATCGCACTGGCAGTCCTGCTGGCCGGCCAGGCACAGCTGGGGGGCCAGGACTTCCTCCGCCTGGCCATCGCCGCGGCACACACCTGCGTCTACTTCATCATGTGGTCGCTTTTGGCCCTTACCCTGGCTTCGCTCACCCGGCAGCCAGCCAGCGGGCTTGTCCTTGCCCTCGTGCTCTGGCTCGTTATCGTCCTGGTCATCCCGCAGATCGGTGACACCATGGACCCGGACAACCAGATCCCCGGCGGCCTCTTCGCCAGCCTGCACATCGACAGGACCAACGAGAAGGCACTCCTCACCCACTTTGCCAGCTATGAAACCGGGCGCGATTTCGTGGAGCAGACGTCCACCACCAAGCAGTACGAGCGTGCCGTCTTTGCCTACCTGGGAGTCAAAACCCAGTACAACCAAGTGCCTCTCGGCGCCGTCTGGGACGCCACCTCCCACAACAGCCTCTGGCTGTTGGCCACCTCCGTCTTTACGGTGGCCGCAGCTTTCCTTGCCACCACCCGCGAGACCCTACTGAGAAAGCTCCCCTGATATGAAAAAGCTCCTTGCCCTGGTATTCATCGCTGCGGCAGCACTCATCGGCCTCGTAGCCTGTGAGGCGTCGCAGGGCACCGGCACCGGCAGCGCGCCGCGGACGAACTCTCCCGCCGCCGGCTCCACATCCGGCCCGGCTGTTCTGCCCGTCACGAAGAACCCGATCACCAATACCGGCACAAAAACGGGCCTGGCCATCAGGGAGACCATGGTGGAGAACAATGTGGACAAAGCGTCAGGCAAGGAGGTCAGCGACAGGCTGCAGTTCACCATCAAGAACTCCTCTGCTGAACAGATCACCGGGGTGGAGGTCTACTACACGATGACCGAGACGCCGACCGGAAAGACGGAGTCTTACTACCAGAAGCTCGAGGGCCTGGCCATCGCCCCCAGCAAGGAAGCAACGGTCTATTTCGACAACGAATCGGGAGAAGGCCACTACCCGGAGAACAAGTTCAGCATCTACCGGACTTCACCCAACGAAGTGAAGTTCGATATTGAGGCCAGCGCACCGGGTTTCGCGGCGGCACGGGCAACAGTCGCCAAGGAAGAAGGCCTCGAGGAAGCGGACTAGCTTTCTCGGACTAGAACCGTGCAAGCCTCCGCCGCGAGCCCCTCCGTTCTAACCCTTCAGCCCCGCCCTGCCTGACCGTGCCGGCCCAAACCCAGGGCCGGCGGGGCCAAACGCAGAATCGAAGACTTCCAGGGCTGCCTGCTGATTTCTGGCCCTTCGCAAATAAGCATATTGACCATCACTCCACCGGGCCGGACAGCCTGCAGCATGGTGTCCAGGACCACGTTCACTCCAGCACCCGCGCGGGGGACGTCCTCCTGGCTGGGTCCAGAACGTGGTCGGCCACGCCGCTGGAGGTGGCCTATTCCTTCCGCGCCTGAATGAGCTCCTGCGCGCCACCGCGTGATGCGCCACGGACAGCGCCTCGATCAGCGCCGCCTCGTCCGGCACATGTCGCAGTCGCCGTGTTGGGAAAAGCGGACAGCACAGTTAGAACTGGCATTTTGGACGTCGCGCTCGGGAGGTCCTTCGGCGCGGACACGCCGAGCCACCGAGCTGTCCTGTCGCACGCTTCTTCCCACCCTCGGTACACTCACGCAAAAGCTTAGAGAGGAACCACGATGACCAACACGACCGCGATCGAGCCCGAGGAGACGGAGACTGCAACCGTCCTCGATCCCGACGAGACCCCGTCTGCTACCGCGCCCGAGGCCGACGAGACGCCAACAGCTACCGTGCCCGAACCCGACGAGACGCCGACGACGACCGCTGAGAAGGCGGCCCACCAGCTCCAGAAGTTGGTGGCCACAGTAGTGGACACCGGTGTCGGTCCGCTGACAGGATCGATTGCCTGGGCGGAGGATCGTTTGGCCCGAGTCCAAGGAAGCCGGTACGAGCCCAACGGTGACCAGACACGGAAAGCCAGGCCGGACGAGGGTGACGATATCGAGAAGGCGATCTCAAGGCTGATCCTCGAGTCGGTCGAAGCGGCCAGCGTTAACGGTTTCGTGACCGGGCTCGGTGGGTTCATCGCCATGCCACTAACCGTTCCCGCGAACATGGCTGGCGCACTTGTCATCAATGCACGTCTTGCCGCGGCCATCGCCTATTTGCGCGGGTACGATCCCAAGGATCCGCACGTCCGGACGGTGGTCACACTCATCGCGGTGGGCTCCAATGCACAGCAAATTGCGAAGACAATCGGCATCAAGGTTGGCCAGAAGGTGGCCATGGAGGCGATCAAGAAGGTCCCGATCGCGCTGATTCGTGAGATCAACAAGAAGGTCGGTTTCATGCTGCTGGCCAAGTACGGCACGAAGCGTGGGCTCGTTGTCTTGGCCAAAGGTATACCTCTTGTCGGTGGAGTGGTCGGCGGCGCGGTGGACGCGACCATGACCAGCGTTATCGGCCGTACCGCGAGGGCGATGTTCCGCGCGGACTGATCGGCTGGCGTTCTGGCCGTCACATCGGTCTCAGCGCCTGGTGATCCCGACTCAAAAGTCTTGAGCCAATTAGCCTCGGCACTGGCCGCTGCCCTCGCTGCTTGAGCTTGCCTTCGATGCTTGAGCTGGGCGCGCACCGGCGAGGCGTTTGAGCAGAAGCACGTCGCCCGTTGGGCGGCGGGCGTCAGTGATCGTGCCCGGGGAGAGCATCCCGCTCGACGCCGTCACCACCGAGGACCACGCCCAGACGCGCCTCAAGGAACTCATCGCCCGCCGGGGCCGCGACGTGTATGTGCTGGCGGATTCGTCGAAACTCGGGCTGCGGCCCTTCCACGCCTGGGCGCGTCTGGCCCTGCCGTGGGCCCTCGTGACGGACTACGGCGCCGACCCCGAGCAGGTGCAGAGGTTCCGGGACGCGGGGGTTCAGGCTGAGGTCAGCCGGGAGCAACGATAGGCCCCTGTACCAACCCAGTTCCCCCTCTATTACTGGCGGCCCCGCAGTCCTACACTGTGAACCTCAGTGGTTGCGGCATGAAGGAGAAGCCATGGCGGTCATCGAACAGGTGCGTGAAGGAATGCACGTCGTAGCGTCCAATGGGAAAAAGGTCGGCAAGGTCGAGGACCTGAAAATGGGTGACCCGGAGGCCGTTACCGCGGAAGGGCAGACCGACCCGGAAACAGGGGGCCTCGTTAACACCGGGATTGACGCTTTTGCTGCCACCTCAAAATTGCCCCACCATACCGCGGAGAGGTTGCTGCGGATCGGTTATGTGAAAGTGGACAGGTCCGGCCTGTTGACGGGTCACGCCTACTTTGCGTCGGATGAACTGGACCGGGTCCAGGACGACACACTATGGCTCAAAGAAGGTCTATCCGTGGACAAGCAATCCAAGTAGAAGGCTCCCCCACCGATCGTTATGCAGTGAAGGCGCAGCTGGTTGCAGGCCCGGAAATCATTCGGGCCTACTCGGCGATGTCCTCCGCCCACAGCTCCGGGTTGTCAGACTGGAACGTGCGCATCATGTCCACGCAGCGCTGATCATCCAGGACCAGGACCTCTACCCCACGTGACCGCAGAAGCTCCAACTCGCCGTCGAACGTATGTGCTTCCCCCACCACCACGCGGGGGATTTTGAACTGGATGATGGTTCCGGCGCACATCGCGCACGGGGCCAGGGTGGTGTAGAGCGTGGTGTCCCGGTAACTCTTCTGCCGGCCGGCGGCGCGGAGCGCGGACATTTCCCCATGCGCGATCGGATCGGCGTTCTGGACCCGTTCGTTATGCCCGCTGGCAATGACCACGCCGTCCCGGGCGAGCGCTGCGCCGATGGGGACGCCGCCTTCGGCCAGGCTCTTTTGGGCGGCCCGATGGGCGGCTTCGAATGCGGGGTGGGAGGTGCGGTCCAGTTCCGGCGCGGCGGAGGAATGCTGCTCGTAGGTCATGGCGCCATTGTCGCACGGGCTGATCCTCATGTCCGGAGCCGCGTGCGCCACATCCGGCCACCCGTGGGACGCGGAAGCTCAGCAAAAACTGAGCTAAACCTGGGACACCGGCCGGCGTCCGGCCTATACGATTCCCTAGGGATCCGGGGCGACGGCCTTCCGGCGAACGGAAATTTGGGGGGGAATCAATGCCGGAACTCAGCCGCATCTATTGGACACGACAGGGCCTTCGCCTCGCGTACTCGACGGTGATGGTGTGGCTCGCCGTTGCGCTGATGTCGGCGCTCATCGCTAACGCAACACCGGGTGCCGGAGTGCGGCCATCCTCCGCCGCGGAGGTTCTGCGCGGGATGGTCGAGGGCGTCTTCGCCGCGGTTGCGCTCCCCGGCGTGGCCGCCGCCGTGCTGGGCATTGCCGCCGCCGTCGTCACCAGCCTGGACGTCCGGCGCAGGGACCCGTTGCGCCGTTTCACCCGCCAGCAGCGCCGCGAAGGGATGGCCCGGGCCGGCGGCCGGTGCGAGTTGGAAGCCGGATTCGGCCGGCGCTGCGGCCGCCCCGCCGAACACGGCGACCACTTTTATCCATGGTCCAAGGGCGGGTCCACCAGTCTGCAGAACTTCGTGGCGGCCTGCGCCGGGTGCAACCGTGCCAAGCGGGCCAGGGTCCCGTCACCGGGCCAGCAGCGCCGGATGGAACGACGACGGCGTGACTACCTGCCGCCGTCGTCCTCCCTCAGCGTGGGCGAACGGCAGCCGCTCCCCTGAGGGCAGTGCGCCGCCGCCGGATGTGCCTTGCGGCCGGACCGTTGCTCCGGCAAGCCTAAGGCGTTTGAGCGGTGCCTGCGATCAGGCCGGCTTCTGCTGCGCTGGTTTGCCGGACTCGCGTAGCTCCCCGTTCTCCCCGGCCTTCGACAGCGTGAATATCCCGTAGCGCATCGCACCGGTGCGGTAGGCCAGGATCAGGCGGGGAATGCTGAGAACGGAGATGCGATTGCGTCCACCAAGGGCGAGGCGACGCGTCTCGGGATCGACGAGCAAGGCCTTCACGAGCCGGCCGGCGCAGATCGGCCAGGTGCGGGCGACGCGGCGGCTGACATCCTCATAGCCGGTGATCGCAAAGCCCGCCGCCATGGCCATCGCCTCATACTCCTCGCGCGTGCCCATCGAGGGCAGGCGCCCTTCGCGGCAGATCGGCTCGAGCAGGTGGCGAACCTTCCAACCGCTGGCATCGGTCTCGGCGAGCCACGCACAGACGACGAATCGGCCGCCGGGCGACAGCACGCGATGCGCCTCGACGAAGAACCTGGGCTTATCGACCATGTGCTCGCTGGACTCGATCGCCCATGCCGCATTGGCCGAGGCATCGGGCAGCCCGTTGGCGAGCCAGTCGCGGACATGGATGTCCACGTCGGGTACGGGATGCGCGGCGGCGTAGTGGGCCTGCTCGGCGGAAAGCGTGAAGCCGGTGACGCTGACGCTGCACGTCACCGCGAGCCGCCTTGCGGTGGAGCCGTAGCCGCAGCCAACGTCGACGCACGCCTCGCCGGGCATCAGGCCCAGCCGATCGCCCACCATGTCCACCAGCGCCTCGACGGCCTCGGCGGGTGTCTCGCGGCCCGTCGCCCAGAGCCCGTGATGGACATGCTCGCCCCACACCCGACGATAAATCGGATCGAGCTCGTCATAGTGATCCGCAACCGCCACGGCGTTCTGGGGAATATCGGGGACGATCACGCCATGACACTACAACGGCGCTCCAGCACGAAGGAAGGGAAGGACGACGGCGGAACTTGCCTCCCGCCGTTGGGCTCCGCCCCGGTACCGCCAGTGAGTTCCAGCACCTGCCGGGACGTTGAGCTGCACACTGACCCCATGACGACGGCGAGTGGTCTGCTTTTGTTGCCGGCCACCCGTTGCCTCATACGTCTTACCCCGTGAGCGCCTCTTCTGGACAGGAGGTACGTCTAATTCGGGTACCGCTCGGAGCATGAAGCGGTCAAAGTGAGGCACTGTGAATCCCGCGTAGCCATGGGAGGGCGTGTAAAGCAGCCCCATGTTGATGAGCTCGGACCTGGTAGGAGCCAACTGCGTGGACTCGCGCCCCATGACAGCGGCCACATCCGCGGCTTTTTGTGACTCCGGACCAAGCTGTGCCATGGCGCGCATGCATGCAATCTGTAACTGTGTGGCCCTGTCCAAACGGACCCGGAAGAAGGACGAGTCGAGCTTCGCCTCGTAAGCGTCTTTTGCATCGTCTACGTCCTCAAGCGTGATGACCTCGCCCTCGGCCACTGCCCACACCTGGTACCCAAGCTCTTGCACGAAATATGGGTAGCCTTCGGTCAGCTCGAAAGCCCGGTCCAGCGCATCATCGTTGAACTTTACGCCCTCAAGATGAGCTGGCTCGGCGAGCGCCTTTCTTGCGTCTGCCTCGTCCAGCGAACTGATTTTTGGGAACTTGAAAAGCCCCAGAACTGGCGGGGGACGCAAAGTCTTATGCTCAACTCTTACAAGCTTTAGGGAGCTTTATTAGCTTCAGATAAAGCCGGCAAAAATGAATATACTTCTGCAGATTGCAGCGACTGAACCCCCGCTTCCATGACCTGCGGCTGGCCTCCATCCCCTACGGGTGCACCAGCACCTTCACCGCCGTGTCCTTGTGGTTGATGAGGGTGTCGAAGCCCTGCTCCACCAGGTCCTCCAGCGCGATCCGGCCGGTGATGAACGGCTTCAGGTCCACCTTGCCCTCCTGCACCATTTTGATCACGGCGGGGTGGTCGCGGACGTAGGCGATGGTGCCGCGCAGGTCGATCTCCTTGAGCACCAGCTTCTGCATGTCCACGGTGGCCGGGGCGCCCCAGATGGACACGTTAACCACCACGGCGCCGGGCCGGACGGCGTCGAGCATGGTGTCCAGCACCGCATTCACGCCGGCGCATTCGAACGCAACGTCGGCCCCCGTCCCGCCGGTGAGTTCCCGCACCCGCGCAGGGACATCCTCCTTGCTCGGGTCCAGCACATGGTCCGCCACACCGCTCGAGGTGGCCTTCTCCTTCCGCGCCTGGGTGAGCTCGCTGATGATCGTGGTCACCCCCATCCCCTTGAGGACCGCGGCGGTGAGCAGCCCGATCGGTCCGGACCCGCCCACCAGCGCCGTGTCGCCCGCCTTCACGCCGCTGCGCGCCACCGCGTGGTGCGCCACGGACAGCGGCTCGATCAGCGCCGCCTCATCCAGCGGAATGTCCCCGATGGGATGCACCCACCGCGCGTCCACCACGATCTTCTCGCTCAGCCCTCCCCCGCCGCCGGACAGCCCGATGAAGCCCATCTGCCGGCACAGGTGGTAGCTGCCCGCCTGGCACATGTCGCAGTCGCCGTCCACAAAATAGGGTTCGACGACGACGTTGTCCCCCTTCGCCAGGCCTGCCACCCCTTCGCCCACTTCAGACACAGTCCCGGAGAATTCGTGCCCCAGGGTCACCGGGGATTCCTCGTGCGAGAGCGGGTGCGGATGGCCCGGTGCGGGGCAGAAGATGGGCCCTTCCAGGTACTCGTGCAGGTCCGTGCCGCAGATGCCGCACCACGCGACGTCTATCTTCACCGCCCCGGCACGGAGTTCCGGCTCCGGGATGTCATCGATGCGGATGTCCTTGCGGGCGTGGAAACGTGCTGCCTTCATGATGGATTCTTCCTTTCTGTGTACGTGATGTTTTGCCAAGTCCCGGGTCTCCACGCTCCACCCGGCCGCACGCGAGCATCCTCGCACCGGACCCGTACGTCCGGTAGGGACTTTTGACCACCGGACGCTAGGACTCCGGTCATACAAGCCAACTCTTGACCGCCACGCGGGCCAGGTCCAGCATGAGAGGACTTACCGGCGGTCTCCCGAGAGTTAGGAGTCCGTGATGGCCCAGGAAAGTTTCGACCACGCGTTCTGGACAGGGCAGTTCCCCAAGTGGGCCGGCGCGGCAGCCATGCTCGGCGGAGCGCTTGGTGCCTTCGCTTCCTTCCTGCATAACCTGCAGCCCATTGGCTGTATCGGCATGGACTGCCCGACGGCGGCGCTGCGTTCAGCCATCGGTATCGTGCCTGTGGCTGGCTCTGCCGCTTCCCTCCTCACACTGGTAGGTATCGCCGGAATGACGCTGCTTGCAAGGCGGTCCGGCCAACACCGGAAGCTCGCGAACGCCGGCCTGATCACAGCCGCGGCCGGCTTCATCCTGCTGTTTGCCGGCGAGATCATCCAAAGCGGATTCTTCGCCGGCGACTTCCCCGGGATGCCCTTCTTCGTCATTCCCGGACTGCTGGGCGTCATCGCAGGCTTCCTGATGATCGGACTCCTTATTCTCCGTTCGGGCATTTTTCCGCGTTGGCTCGGGATCTTCTTCGTGGTCAGCGCTGTCGCCTTACTGGCCGCCAATGAGCAAACCCCCGCAGTCCTGCTGGCCATGCCCTTTGGGCTCGCCATGGTGACGGCGGGCTACTTCATGCTGTCAGGCGGCGGCCGCAGGCTTGCAGCCCTTCCTGCCCCAAGCGCCAGCTGAAGGAATGGGGCAGGAAAGTGAGAGAGCGTCTGAGGAAAAGGCGCATTAACTGAGAGAGCGTCGGAAGGGACGACGGCGGCCTGCCGGCGGTTGAGCCCGTCGGGTTCCGGCAGGCTCAACCACCGTGGTTCGCGGGCTCCGACAGGCTCAACCACCAGGCTCAGCGGGTGTAGTGGCTGGGCTGCAGTTCGTACACCGGCGTCTCCAGCCCCTCCATCCGGGCCTTGAGCTGCAGCGCCAGGTAGGAGGAGTAGTGCCGGCTCTGGTGCAGGTTGCCGCCATGGATCCAGAGGTTGGGGACGTTGGTTGGTTTCCACATATTGCGCAGCTCCCCCTCCCACGGGCCAGGGTCTTTTGGCGTGTCTGAGCCGTAGCCCCAGCACTTGCCCACGCGGTCCGCGATTTCGGGAGACACCAGGTCCGCAAGCCACCCGTTCATGGACCCGTACCCGGTGGCGTAGACAATCAGGTCGGCCTCCAGCTCGCTGCCGTCGTCCATCACCACGGCGTTGCCGGTGATCTTGGCGACCTGCCCGGACTTCAGCTTCACCCGGCCGTCGATAATCAGCTGGGACGCGCCGACGTCGATGTAGTAGCCGGAGCCGCGCCGCAGGTACTTCAGGAACAATCCGGACCCGTCCACGCCGAAGTCCAGCTCGAACCCGGCGGCCTCCAGCTGCGAGTAAAACTCGGCGTCCCGCTTCGCCATCTCCTGGTACACGGGCACCTGCGCCTCAGGCAGGATCCGGTACGGCAGGGACGCGAAGAGCAGGTCGGCCTTCTCCGTGGTGACGCCGTTGGCCAGCGCCTTCTCCGAGTACAGGTCCCCCAGCGCCAGGTCCATCAGCGACTCGCTGCGGGCGATGTGGGTGGAGGAGCGCTGCACCATGGTGACGTCGGCGCCGTGCTCCCAGAGGTCGGCGCAGATATCGTGCGCGGAGTTGTTGGAGCCGATCACCACGGCCTTCTTCCCGGTCCAGTCCCCGCCGCCGGGGTGCTGGGAGGAGTGCCGCTGCTCCCCCAGGAAGGACTGCGCGCCGTCGAACGCGGGGATGTTGGGGTAGCCGGAGACGCCCAAAGCGAAGACGAGCTGCTTGGGCCGGAGGGTCACCGGTTCGCCGTTGCGGAGCACGTTGACCGCCCATTCCTGCGTGCCGTCGTCGTACTCTGCTCCCACGCACTCGGTGCCGCCCCAGTAGTTCAGCTCCATGATCCGGGTGTAGTGCTCCAGCCAGTCGCCGATCTTGTCCTTGGCGGCGAAGACGGGCCAGTCGTCCGGGAACTTCAGGTAGGGCAGGTGGTCGTACCAGACGGGGTCGTGCAGGTGCAGGGACTTGTAGCGGTTCCGCCAGGAGTCGCCCGGCTTCTCATTCTTCTCGATCACGAGGGTGGGGACGCCCAGGCGCCGCAGCCGGGCCGCGAGGCCGATGCCGCCCTGCCCGCCGCCGATGATCACCGTGTAGGGCTGCTCCTCGTAGCCGAGCCGCGCCTCGCGCTCCTCCTTCTGTTCCAGCCAGGAGCGCCGGCCCTTGATGATCTCGTGCGCCACGCTCTTCTCGCGGCGCACGCCCTTCTTCTCCTCGAAGCCTTTCAGCTCCTGCATGGTGGTGAGCAGCGTCCAGCATTTGCCGTTCCGCAGCCGGAGGTGGCCGTAGCCGCGGGCGGCGCCGGTCTCGAACGTGATCCACGCTTCCACAGTTCCGTCTGCGGCGGCGCTGCCGGTGGCGTCCTCCGCGAGCGCCCAGTTTGTGGGCTGCACGTGGTCCAGTGTGGCCTGGAGCATCCCGTGGATGTCCGCCTTGCCTTCCAGCGTTTTCAGGTTCCAGGTGAACGCCACGAAGTCCCGCCAGTAGCTGTCGTCCTCGAAGAGGTCCAGCGCGGCGTCCACGTCGCGCCGCTGCAGCGCGCTGTCCAGCCTGGCGAGCCAGGCCTGCGCGTCAGCGGTGGGTGTTTCGATCATCTCCACTCCTTTGTGTGCGGTCCCTCAGGTGGTCCGGGCGGCTCCGTCCCGCGGGGGTCCCTGCGGTATGCTGGGGCGGGCGTGAGCTGCATCACTATTGGAACCCCGTGGGGGTAACAAGGGCGTTACACGGGCACTGCCGGCAAGGACGCCGGCGGTGAGGAGGACTCTGTTTTGGACTACGGCCTGAGGTTTTCGGACCCGGCGAAGTACTCGCGTGCCCTGCGCCGCGCGCACGAGCTGGTCATCTCCGGTGTTCCGCGCCCGGAGATCCCCACCGGTCTGGCGGAGTCGTGGCGCCGGTCCATGGCGCTGGGCGTCAGCCCGGACCAGCACAGCCCGCGGCACCTGCACGATCCGTCCGATGTGCTGCAGCTGCGGCGCGAGCACCGGCTGCAGCGGGTAATGCCGGCGCTGCAGGACCTGCTGGCCGACGATTCCAATTCCGGCCGGCACCTTCTGGTGCTCACCGACGCCAACGGCGAGATTCTGTGGCGGGTGGGCAGCCGGGAGGTGCTGCGGCGGGCCGACCGGCTGGAGTTCTCCGAGGGAGCGGACTGGTCCGAGGCCGGGATCGGCACCAACGCCATCAGCGAGGCGCTGGTCACCGGTGGGCCGGTGCAGCTGTTCTCCGCCGAGCACCTGGTCCGCACCCACCACGAGTGGGCCTGCACCGCGGCGCCCATCACGGACCCGGCCACCGGCAAGCTGCTGGGCGTGCTCGATGTTTCGGGACCGCTGGACACCATCAGCGCGGACACGCTACGAATGGTGCGGTGCGCGGTGCGGGTGGCGGAGTCGCTGCTGGGAACGTCCGACGGCGGCGCCTCCTTGAGTGCGTCTTCTTCCGTGGGTGCGTCCAGGCGGAGTGTCCGCCCGCTTGGTGTTGCGGTCTCCTCGTTGGAGCTGCTCGGCGACCGGCCCGCCGCGGTGTTCGCGGACGGGAGCAGGGTGCCGCTGACGCTGCGCCGGGCGGAGATCCTGGCGCTGCTGGACTCCCGGTCGCAGGGATGGAGCGCCGACGAGCTGGCCTATGAGCTGCACGGGGATGCGGGCACGCCGCAGGCCATCCGGACCGAGATGTTCCGGGTCCGCTCCATGCTGGGCGACGCCGTGGAGTCGAACCCCTACCGGCTGGCAGCAGGCTTGGCCGGGTGCTCTGACTCGGGGCGGGTGCTGCGGCTGCTGCGTGAAGGCCGCGTGGCCGAGGTGCTCGAGGCGTACACCGCTCCCCTGCTCAGCCGCTCCGGCGTCCTGGCCGTGCAGCTGCTGCGGGACCAGCTGGAGCTGGCGGTTGGCTCGGCGGTGAGGTCGAGCGGGGATGCCAACCTCCTGGTCCGATGGTTGTCCACGGATATGGGGTGCGCGGACGCGGAGGGTGTGAAAGCCCTGGGACAGCTGGTGGGACGTGATGATCCCCGGTATTCGGCGTTCCGCGCTTCCTCTGCGCTCTGCGGGTGAGCGTGGCCCGGCAAAATTGATCTCGACGCCGTGATCGCATACTCGGTGATCGGCTCGCAAAACTAGAGGCCCTCAGGAACGGAAGCGGCGGGACGACAGCACTCCGGTGCTGTCGTCCCGCGTTTTCTGTGTCTGGTCAGGTCACCCGCCTGTCGGCCCGACCCAGGCGCTGAAGTCGCCCCTTCTTCCTTCGCCGGGCTGGTCGTCGTCCTTGCCACACCGGCGACAGCGTCTATAGACGCTTCCGTCCTCGGCATGTTCAAGATGCCATTCGTGCCGCATGTTCAGCTTGCACAGCAGGGCCTGGATCATGGCAGCCTCCGATCCAAATCGCAGCGCTCTGTACTTCCAATCATGGCCCTGGCGCGGTCCCGGCGGAACTGGCAGTTTTGGACTTATCCAACAGGTGCGGGCACGGGCTCAACCGCCGGGGACGGGGCCAGCAGCGTCTTCATCAGGTGCGGGGCGAAGTCCTCCTCCAGCGAGAGCACCACGCGGCAGCGCGCGCCGGACACCGGAGGGTACCCCGCATACAGCCCGCGCATGTCACATACAGTTTGGCCGCGGCCGGGCCCGGAGGAGGTGTCGACGACGGCACGCACCACGGGTGCCAGCGCAGGCTTAACGGCACCAACGGCGAGCGCCGCCGCCAGAGGGTCGTGCATGGCTGAGCAGGGCCAGAAGCAGCAGAAGGAGCCAACACAACTTCGCCAACACCGTTCTCCCCGTGCACCCAGGGCGACCCGCCGCCAAAGGACCCAACAAGGGGGTTATGGGCGCCAACAGCCACCGGCACAGAAGCGGCCCCGGCCAACGAAAGCAGGTCGAGGGTATTCCGGACCCCAACAGCGGCACTCACATTCCCGCTCACCGTCCCAATCCCCACCACGGAAGGAAGAGGCGAGGCGAGCAGGTAGGCCAGGGCGAGGGCGTCGTCGATGCCAGTGTCGCAGTTCGTCGGCACCTCCCTGCTGGAAAGTCCATTCCAGAATCGCTCGCTGTAGGACTAAACCAGCAGGCTGTGAAGCTGGTGGGGCACGACTGATGCTCCTGCCCCACCAGCTAGGACGACGCAGCGAGGCAGCCTGAATTGGCGACTCATTGCCTCACATGGTTCGCTCGCAGTTCCCCTACGCCGACTGACCTAAATCATCATCCAAGTCATCGTCTTCACTGTCATCAAAAAGGAGGGGGTTTCGCCGCTCTGCTATTCCATTCCAGAATGTCAAATGGCTTGACGAACGGTTTAGCGTGACCATTTCCTCGCTGATCGAAAGCCCAACTTTTTCGACCAAGATGTCACCACCATCATCCTTGACTCGTCGAACTCCCGCGACGAGAGTCTCAAGTTCTTTGACGCAATCACGGATCTTGTTCTCGTAGACTTGCCGCGCGGTCTCGGGGTCATCTGTCTGTACCGCAGTACTACGACTAGCCTGTTCGACATACGCATACAGGTGCTCTTTGCTGAGTGGGCTGGCATCGGGCCTATACCTATCCTCTGCGTCTTCCCCAGGGTTGAGGAGTCTGGGCTCACGCCCAGCACGCACGTCCAAGATAATTTGCCCTAACTGCTTCACCCCGTTTGTAGTGGTGACCAGCTTCTCCATTATCTGAGGTGGCTCGGCCCGATAGACTCCGTCGACCCGCTCGCCAGACCTAACGAGCAAGGGTTGGCTTGCGCCCTCTACAAGACAATACAGAGCAAGGACCCCGAGTTCAGCTGCTTCCGGCGATATCGTCCGACTAGTTTCCGACATGTCCCGGCGCTGGAGTGCCAGTTTTTCAACTGCTGCTTCCACCAAATCGCATATTGGTTTGCGACTAAGTTGAGCCCCTTTAAGAGGAGCAGCAGCGAGTACACGTTGAATAGTTGATCGTCGACCCTTGAAGCCCGCGTCTTCAGGCCTTCCCGCTGCAATACGGTTGACCCGCAAGGCAGTGTCGGCAGCCAAGGCGGCACGGTCAAGACGCGATGGCTTCTTCCCCGTCAGCGCATAAATGGAGGAAATTACAACCCGACCACGGGGCGGGTTCTTAAAGGAGTCCAGATTTTCATAGGCCACCGCCAATACCTCGTCCGGAAACATATCCTGAACGCCTTTCAAGTCCGGCGAGAACTCGGAGCCTTGCTCCGATTCGGCGAGAAGGATCCGCAGCAGCTGGTCGGTGGAAAAACCGTCAACGGCGGCCAACATACCTTTGGCTGCTACCTCCGCCAATGCGATTCTGGCCTTCAGAGCAAACTCTGTGGTGTCTTCAAATTTCAACGGAGGTTCAAGGTGGATATGACCGACAATGGATCGCCTGACAGAATCGAAGGGCGGAAGCTGGTTCGATTCGGCGGGGTCGACAGTTCCGTACCCGACAATCACTTGGGCGCGTGGCATTATGCTCGAGCGAAGACGAGCGGCTGCCCTTTCACCCTCCGGAGACTTAAGGTCACCGGTGAAATTGTCCCGAAGAGCAATCAGATCCAACCTAAGACGGTTTTCCATGGCCTCGTCCTGGAGCGCAAAAAGGACATCGTCTATGTCTACGCCAGAACCTTTGTGCGCACCAACGGTCCGGCTGAACCCATCAGTTGCGTCGAGTATGCCTATCAGCTGGTTGTCACCGAGCGATAGGCGGGAAACAGAAAGCAAACCTGAATTTTCAATCCCTCGCAGGGGAATGGACTTCGAGTGAGAATTCTTTGCCCAGATCACGCGTGTCTGCTTCTTGAGAGCCGTTGTAAGTGCCTCAACATCATCATAATCGAGAGTCAGGACAGGATCACCAGTCGAAAGAGCTCCATACCTAGCGGCTTTCCCTGGGGACCATGCTCGTTCCCCTTCAAATCTGATGTTTTCGATCGACGGCAGAATCCTCCACGTCACAACGTCAAACTCTATATAGCGCACGATGTACTTGCCATATCGGCGCTGGCGAGGGTTCCGAATTGCTTCTTTAAGCTGTGTAAGATCGGCGGCTGATCGCGCTATCGTAAGCGCATCAAAGGTGTGAAGCCCAAAAGCTTCCGTTACTAGTTCTGCAGCCGCGCTTCTCGCACGAGAGTTTTGTGTTCTGAGGTTCTCGACTATTGGCCCATACGGCGTGACGTATGTGGCCTCCTCGTCATCGACACGAAGGTCTTCCAGAGCACGCGATACAGCTGCGTCATAGTTTTTAGACAAAAAAATTCGCCTCCAAGGCTCCAATCGCATCACTTTGATACGAAGATGCGGGTAGCCCACCAGAGGCGAGTCCACCCATTATGCCCCCGAGCTTCATCTGGAAGCTATAAGGGGTGAATGGCTGACAGTGTCGGTACTCGCGTTAGGTACTCTATGGTCTGCAATGAGCGAAAGTCACAACTAACTTTGGATCAAACAGAACACGCATGAACCGGGTTAACCCCGCGATCAGGACCCTGAAAGGATTCTTACTGGAGAATACATATAAAAGCCCCAAGCGTCAACCGTCTGAAGAAATGCAAATTTCTGCGTGGCCGGGTTTCATCAACTCACCCCACATCGTCGCTACGACGCGGGCCGGAAGGTCCTGGTCAATGCCCGGCGTGTTTGGCTGACCGGAATGGTCGAAGGCTGTTGGAGGCAAGACGTGCTCGCAGTGGCAGCTTTGCCGCAGCCCACCGGCTGCAGCTTGAAACTTCTGGCCCACCAAGTCGACAGTTGCGCTAAGCGGCGGCATGTTGACCTAACGGTCGGGAGGCCGGTCGGGGCCCAACCAGATTGAGGGACAACTGTCGAAGTAGAATCGCCCGCATGGCTGACTTCATGACTCCTGAGCAGCGCAGCGCTCACATGTCGAAGATCCGATCGAAAGACACGAAGCCCGAACTAAAGCTCCGGCAGGTCTTACATGCAGCTGGCTATAGGTACCGTCTCCACGACCGTCGACTCCCTGGTCGGCCCGACTTGGTCTTTCCAAGTCGGAAGAAAGTGATATTCGTTCACGGTTGCTTCTGGCATGGTCACGCTTGCCCTATTGGTACGCGCCTACCCAAGACGAATAGAGACTTCTGGGCGGAGAAGCGCCAGAAAAATCAAGATCGCGACCGACGACAAAAGGAAGAGCTGAACAACTTAGGCTGGGACGTATTTACTCTCTGGGAATGCGAAATTACGGAATCGGGAGATTTTATAGAGGAAGTGACGCGGTTTCTAGGCACGCGGCGAGTGTGATCAGGCGATATCAATGAACAGTGAGATCGTGATCAATGAACAGTGAGATCGTGGAAGATTGGTGCGGGAAAGAGCTCGTTAATATGCTTCTTGTGAACCTTAAATTCTGGACCTTTATCCCCACTCGAAGTAAGCATGTGGTCCATGGTAATAGCGCCAGACCGAAGCATGGGTGAGAGCTGCTGAACTATCGGTTTTGACGTCTGCGTTGCGGATTGAAAATGGATGTATTCAACTGGCCCAACGAAATGTGACTCTCCGGTGACCCAAAAAGTATCAGCGTGTTTTGCTGTCAGCTTGTCACGAAGCCCCTGCAGCCTCCAGGTCTCTGGCTTGGGGATATCAATCCTCTGAGAAACGACATGCAACAGATCGCTTTCCTCGTCCACTTCGAATTTGAGGCCCTGGGCGTTCCAAGCCGCTGCAGAAATGGTGCAGTTGAGCTTGCGCTCCCGCCCTCGGCGGTAGCCGAACTCACGAAGCATGTCCTGCGCATCGATCACCTGGCTTAGCTCCCAGTCAGGAACTTTAACGAATAGGTTCGACCTTGCCAATCTAGGTGCACGTGTTGATTTGAGTTCAATTCCTTTATAATCAGGATTTTCACTTGAGTTCTGACGAATGCCCAACTCAGTTTCCAAGAGATGGCCGCCACCTGCATCTGCCTGCTTGTAGACGGGGATTGGCCCGCGGGCCGAAAGCTCACGCAGCTTTTCCAGAAGCTCCTCGAAAATAGATTCACGGCCCTCAGTGAATGCATGAAGCAGCTTTCGATAATGCTCGCTTAGGGACGCCGATGTGGCAAATCGTACCCTCGTTGCATTGAGAATCCACAGGCCTTCTTTAGACCAAAGACTCACCAAGATGTCATGGGGCTGACAGTAATTTCGCATCCGGGAAAACCAAACTCGAGCGTCTCCCATTTTAGTATCCGGACGATAGAGGGACGCCCTTGCCGATACTACTTCTCCAGTCGGAAGCAGAAAGTGAGCTGGAACATATAGTTTGTGGTCTTGTCCCTGCTCCTGCGAACTGTAGTTGTGGATGGCGTTACGCAACAAGAACTTGCGGTATTCATTTGTAGCATCCAGGATGCCTTTTCGAAGCCCATTTTCGGTAGGCTCGAGTAGACCGAAATCTAGATCGTAGCGTGTGAGGAAGGCGATATTCTCAACTTCGAGGGGATTCAGTTTCCTCACAGCATGCATCTCCAAGAATCTCGGCGAGTCGATTTCCTACTGCCAAGGATAACCATGGCGAAACTGCATTACCTACCTGCGAGTACTGAGGAACCTCGACCCGTCGTCGATGGGCGCCAGTCGTCTCCTTTCCCAAAAACTCGAATCCGCTTGGGAACCCTTGAAAACGCGCCATTTCCCTAACGGTAAAGATCCGAGGCTCAGCAGGATGCACGTAGTCATCCGGGAGCGTAACGACGGTCCGGGCAGGCTCTTTCCACCCCAGGACACGCTGAGAGTGCTTTTTAGTGGCAAGTCTCATAACCAAGTCGCACAACTCATCCAGATTGGAGGCCAGCTCAGTTCCGTCCGGCGCCAGCGCTGGCAGGGGTGCGTCTTCGAGTTGGGTCTTCAGATAGAGCAGGGCATCAGACTCCGGCATTCCTGCTGCGCGACTAACTAGGCGTTGGTCCAAGCCCGCGACGGAAAGAAACTGATAAAGCCGAAAGCGCTGTTTCGTTCGCTGAGCATGGTTACGGGGAACATGGTTGTGTTCATGTTTCCCCGGCCTGGTTCGAAGCTTCCATTCTTTACTCTGCATCTGCCTAACATATCCGGCGCTGGCGACGCGGCTGCTACTCGGAGCATGCGGAGACAAGTCAGCGACAGCATGGGCGACCGTGAGCACTTGATCGCTCGAAACGGTAGGAACTGGCACTAGATCTGGTAAGGGGTGAGACACCTTGTCACTAAAGTCTGACTTCCAAAGCATGTCGGTGGCGTTTATGCCTCGCGTTTTGGCAACATCAGCTCTCACAGCCAAAATCATCAATCGCGGACGATGTTGTGGTGCACCATAGTGCATGGCGTTTACACGGACTCCTTGAACGACATAACCAGGTTCCGTTTCCGCCAAAGCTTGTTGAAGTTGCGAGAAAGACGACTCCTCCTGTGAGCTGAAGCGTTGATTCATGCCCACGACATTTTCTATGACAACGGCTCTAGGGCGAGTGCGCGCAACGAACTGCAGGTATTCCCACGGAAGTTTGTTGCGGATATCGTCCGGGTTTCTTAGTCCTGCAAGAGAAAACCCCTGACAGGGCGGCCCACCAACGACCAGATCAAGAGACGCGCCTGCCAGCTTCTCCATGGCCAGTTCGTCTTTCAGAAGTACGGAAAGTTCCCGGACGAGAACCTTACCCGCTACTTGCACTTCGACAGGCGACTCTACGTACTTGTTCCACTGCCGGGGATCAGACGCGTCGTCAACGAGATTGTGGTAGAACGTGCGTGCTGCCATGTCTGACTTCTCAACTGCAACAACCAGCTCACCGCCTGCCCTTTCTATACCGAGGGACAGCCCACCGCAGCCAGCAAACAGATCTACGTATTTCATCACGAAGACATTCTGCCTTACTGCCCTGACATTTTCCAGGAACACTACGTTCCTGCTGGTCGATCGGGCGCGCCGGTCCCCTGAAATCAGCTAAGCCACCGTCATGGGCTTGCGGCACTTACCGTACGCAGTAGAACTTGCCGAGCCCACCCACTGATCAAAGCGCTCGAGGCTCAGTTACACGACCTAACCTGCATCCGACGTTCGAGGTCGGCCGCTGACCTGCAGTAGTACCACCATCGTCCGGCACGTTGAAGCCTCTGGTAGCCGCGAGCGCACGGTAGGAGTTACTAGTGTTGCTACCTGTGCTCACTGCAGGCCCGGGCGCCTATGACGCCCAGCGCGCACCTCGGCATAATATGGCGAAGAACACCTCAACGATTCCCTTTAAGTAAGTTCACCCATCCCGAATCGCAATGGACACCGAAGTAAGCAGGCGCGGTGCTTCACGGCGTTCGACCGGGACAACGCCATCCAGGAAGCACCTTGCAGCTTGGCGTCGAGCGCCGACAGCAGCGCCGCCACGGCCACCGGGAAAATTGGGGTAGCAGCTCCCGGCGGCCCGGCGGCGTCCGCAACCGCTACGAACGGGCTGCCGCACTTCTAACACTTTGCACAGGTGATCCGGGCGGACTTGTTGACAACGCCGAAGGCAACGCTGGCCAGGACCGCAACCACCGGAACGCGGGCCTTGGACACGGAAGCGAGCAGGCGCGGCGCTTCACCGCGCTCGGCCAGGGAGAACGCCATCCGGGAGGCACCATACAGGTTGGCGTTAAGGGCGGACAGCAGTGCCGCGACGGCCACCAAGGTGATGGCGGTGGCCGCGCCGGGCATGCCGGCGGCGTCCAGGACCGCGGCGAACGGGCTCTTCAGCCCCGCCGACCCCACGGGAACCACTGCGGCGATCACGAAGATCGCGCCGATGTAGAACACCAGGATGCGCCACAGCACGGTCCGGACGGCTTTCTTCACGCTGCGGGCCGGTTCGGCCGTCTCGGCTGCGGCCACGGAGACAATCTCGGTGCCGCCGAACGCGAACGCCACCACGAACAGCGCCGTAGCAATCCCGGCGAAGCCACTGGGCGCGAAGCCGGAACCGGTGAAGTTAGACAGGCCCGGCGACTGGACGCCCGGCAGCCAGCCGAAGAGCAGGGCGGCGCCCACCAGGAGGAACCCGACGATCGCCGCCACCTTGAGCAGGGCGAACCAGAACTCGAATTCACCGAAGTTCTTCACGCTGGTCAGGTTCACGGCGGTGAGCACCACGATGAACACAAAGGCCATCAGCCACACCGGCAGGGCGGGGAAGATGGTGGCCAGTAGGCCCGCCGCGCCGAGCGCCTCGGCCGCGATCACCACCACGAGCTGCAGCCACCAGAGCCAACCCACCGTGGCGCCGGCCACCGGCCCGTAGGCCTTGGCCGTGTAGACGGAGAAGGCGCCGCTGTTCGGGTTCGCGGCAGCCATTTCACCGAGGGCCCACATCACCAGGATGATGAGCGTGCCGGCCACGAGGTAGGAGATCAGCACCGCGGGGCCGGCGGCCTGGATGCCTGCTCCGGAGCCGATGAACAGGCCTGCGCCGATGGCGCTGCCCAGGCCCATCATGGTGAGCTGCCGGGGTTTGAGGGTCGCGCCGAGGGCGCGGAAAGACGTCGTTGTCTCGTGTTCCATGGGGATTCCTCTTACTTGTTAGGTGGAACGGAAGGAGAAAAGGTCAGGAAGTTGTCAGGGGCGCGTAGGCTGCGAGGAGCCGGAGCACGCGGTCGTTGGCGGCGGGATCGGCAACGGTGATCCGCACGCCGTCACCCTGGTACGCGCGGACCAGGATCCCAGCGGCATCGAACCCATCCACGAGCAAGGCCAGAAGCCGGGCGTCGGCGCGGATCCACAGGAAGTTGCCCTGGCTCGGCTGCAGTTTCCAGCCCTGGGCCTCCAGCTCCGCGGCCATCCGGGCGCGCTCCTGCTTCACAGCGGAGACCCGCGCTTCCATCTCCTCCCCCGCGTCCAGCGACGCGATGGCCGCCTTCTGCGCCAGCGCGCTCACGGCGAACGGCAGGGCGGTGCGCCGCAATCCTTCGGCGATGGCCGCCGTCGTAATGGCGTACCCGACCCGCAGGCCGGCAGGCCGTAGGCCTTGGAAAAGGTGCGCAGGATGCAGACGTTCGGGTGCCGTCGGTAGAGCGCCAGGGAATCGGGGCCGCTGCCGGCGTCGGCGTACTCCACGTAGGCCTCGTCGATCACCACCAGGACGTCGGGGCGGACGGACTGCAGGAAGGCCTCGAGGCGGTGGTGGCTGATCGGGACGCCGGTGGGGTTGTTGGGGTGCAGAGCAGGATAACTTTGGTGCGGTGGGTGACGGCGGCGGCCATGGCGTCGAGGTCGTGGCCCTCCGGCGCATTGAGCAAAGTCCACCGACAGGTTCTGTAAAACGTTGTGGAACTAAGTAAGTCCTCGCCCGTTTATGGACAGTCGGACCGGATGAGGAACGCCAGCGGAAGTCCCTTTCGGTCGGGATGTCCCGGAGCGTCGTAAGCTGGGGCGCCCGCAACACGATAGTAATGTCTTCACGTATGGGATACCTGCCACCGACTACGATCGCAGACGCGCTGCGAAGCATTCAGAAGGGCGAACTGATTCTGCCCGCAATCCAGCGGGAGTACGTTTGGAGGCCTTCCCAGGTTATTGGCCTGTTCGACTCGATCATGCGAGGGTACCCGATCGGCAGTTTCTTGTCTTGGAAGGTTGATCCCGAGACGGTCAAGAAGTTCCGTTTCTACGGGTTTCTTAAGGATTACCACCAGTTCAACGCACGCCATAACCCCATGCTCGACATCGCGCCTGGCCAGGCCGTGACTGCGATGCTCGATGGCCAGCAACGATTGACCTCGCTGAACATCGGTCTCCGCGGCTCTTATGCCTACAAGAACAAGCATGCTTGGGCCAACAACCCAGAAAACTATCCCCTACGTAGGCTCTACTTGAACGCGCTCGGCGAGGCCGAACAGAACGAGGCCGGCCTGCGCTATGACTTTCGCTTCCTCACTGACGGTCAGCTCGCCGCGGCGGACCCGGAGGAATCGCGCTACTGGTTCCCCGTGCACCGCGTATACGAGACCGATGACCTTGGCGACCTGTGGGACCTCGCCGGGGAAGCAGGTCTCGCCAATGATCGATCCGCACGCAACACGCTCAGCCAATTGTGGAAGGCAATTCACAGTGCCCCGGGAGTCCACTTCTACGAAGAGACTGAGCAGGATGTCGAGCGAGTGCTGGACATCTTCATCCGTGTGAACTCTGCGGGAACCATACTCTCCTACAGCGACTTGCTACTGTCGATCGCCACCGCACAGTGGAAGGATCGCGACGCCCGGTACGCTATCCACGGACTAGTGGATGCACTCAACTCCACCGGGCAAGGATTCGGTTTCACCCAGGACGTCGTGCTGAAATCGGGGCTCGTGCTCGCGGGCATCGGAGACATCGGTTTTAAGGTCAAGAATTTCACTGCGGAGAACATGGCCACCCTGGACCGCAACTGGGATGCGATTAGCGACTCGCTCAAAGTCGCCGCCGGCTTGCTGAGCGACTTTGGCCTGTCGAACGGCACGCTCACCGCGGGCAGCGTGCTCATCCCGATCGCTCACTACGTCCACCGGCGCGGTCTTACCCAGAAGTACCGGGAGTCGGTCGCTGCCAGCGCCGACCGTGAAGTGTTGCGCTCGTGGACGCTGCGCTCACTGATCGTTCAAGGCGTCTGGGGCTCCGGCCTCGATTCGCTGCTGCGCGACCTGCGCCAGGCGATTGACGACCACGGTGCGGATGGGTTCCCGATCGCCGAGATCGAGCGACGGATGGCTGCGCGGGGCAAATCTCTGGCCATCAGCGCCGAGCAGGTTGAAGACATCCTTAACCTGTCGTACGGTGCGGCCCGCACCTTTGCCGTGCTGGCGATTCTGTTCCCGCATGTCAACACGCGCAATATCCACCACGTCGACCATGTGTTCCCACAAGCATTGCTGTCTCGGTCGAAGCTGAAACAGGCGGGTTTCGATCGTGGCGCCGCCGACGATCTTCAGTCCAAGCGAGACCAGCTTGCCAACCTCCAATTGATCGAAGGCCCGGAAAACATTGCAAAGTCAGATACACCTCCGGCACTGTGGGCGTCCGCAGCCTTCAAGACACCCGATGCCTACGAGGCATACCTCGGCCGCAACGATCTCCCGTGGCTGCCAAAGGACGTGACGGAGTTCGCTGCCTTTTTCGCTGAACGTCGTTCAGCCCTCGGGCGGCGGATCGCCGCAGTCTTGGGAGGAACCTCAAGAGCGACCCCCGGCATTGCGGATGCGCATACTGATACCAGTGAGCCAACTCTTCGCGCGAGCATCGAGGAGGAACTGGCCGAATCGGCCTACGCCGAATAGCGGACGATCGAACTTAGCGAGCGAACGCGCATCATGTTTTTGCGGCCGGCGACGTGGGGCACCACTTGGAGGTTTTCCCAGAATGGATTTGGCCTCGACCCTTTACTGCGAGGCCGCAGGCAAGAACCGCGCATGTCGTTCCGGGATGGGGCTCAGGTCCGATGGCTGCGGACGCTCGGCGGTGACCTGCGTAGCGGCAGGCCGAAGTACAGCAGGTGGGCCAGGGAACATCGGCGAAGGTTGACCGCCGCAAGCCGTCGCCTCCATTGACGCCGCCTCAGAGCCGTCATTCAGATCTCTTGCAGCTTTGGCTAACATTCGACAATGGAGGCATCACCGGGCGGTCACAAGTGGACGGACATCGAGTCATGTGAAAAGGCCTGGGCCGCCACCCAAACGTCATCCGGAGTGTATAAATGGTTCCTCCAAGGAGATCTCCCAAAGGATTTCAATTGGCCTCCTGCGCTGGCTCCTATTCGACAGGGTGGCCTGATCTACATCGGACGGGCGAAATCCCTACGTACTCGCGCCAAGCATCATAGACTCCCCTCATCCCAGTCAACACTCCGGCGAGCGCTTGCGTCACTGATGGGACTCCAAGCTGAGTGGCGGGGGAATTCCGCGCATCCTGGCCTAATCCGGGAACACGAGCTGCAGTTATCGAGCTGGATGACGAATAACCTTGCGATGTCCTTTGACAGTTGTTCCGGCTTCACTAGTGGAAACCACTGAAAAGAATCTACGCACAGCGCTGAAGCCGCCGCTAAACCGTGATGGTCTAACCCCAGAGCAGCGGCACACCAGTGCCACTGCGGCTGAGATGCAAAAGAAGGCGTTAGGAGCACGAGGCTCGCGCAAGGATCGCTCCCTCACCGAGGTGACAGATGGTCGCAGTCTGGCACGCGCTTTGCCCGCAACTTCACAGATAAACACCATTGACGAGCGACTGGCGTTAACGAAGACGCTTTACGAGCAAAGGTGGACGCGGGCTCAGATTGCTGCGCAAGTTGAGGTGCACATGAGTACCGTCGGAGACTACATCGCCAAGCTGCGTTAGCTAGGAGCAATAGACCCGGGTGGGTCTCGTATCCGCAGACCTAGGCCTATCGAGGAAGACGCGGCGAAGCCTGACTAACGGGTGGTGGCGACAGCCCCACTCTTGAGGCAGCGGTGGAGTTTGCAGTCACATATCGCGCAATTTGCATCCTGCTTAGTTTGCACGGCTCCAGCGCGCCCCCTACGCGCCACCCTGTCTACACTTGCGCATCAAATGCGGCCTCTTATCTCCGGCTGTAGTTAGACTACGGCCATGGTGGCTAACGGGAGCGTCGTAGGTGGAGATTACAAGGGTGCAATTGTGTCCACCCCAATGGGCAGCACACTCGTTGTGCAGGCAGGGCTCAGGTTCCGAAAGTTAACTCCTGAGAACGTGACCGAGTGGGACGAAGTCATCACCGACGGAAAGAAAAACCCCGTAGGCGACGTAAGCAAGGCAGTAGCGGGAGCCATACTTCCCGGGCGGCTTGGAAAGGCAGCTTCAGCGGCCGTGGCCGCGACGTTCGATGCCATGGGATCTTCGCATACCGTTCGCGTTGATTGGGCGGACGGCAAGCGCTCGCTGATCAAGTTGCCTGACGGGATGTTCAAGCATTTTGAACTCGTACTTGAGAATCAGCGTGCGCTCGCAGCGGAAGCATTGCCGGGTGAGGCCATTCCTCGTGCCGTAGAGAACCAGACTGTAACGGAGCAGGCATTCTCGCTCGTTTCGGGAATCATCAAGGATCGACTCCCTGCCCCAGCCAAGACTCCTCCTGCGGATCCCGCATCAATCACCACACCAGACGTCACGGAGGTACTTTCCAAGCTCGCTTCGCTGCGGGACGCGGGCATTCTCACCGAAGTGGAGTTCAACGCAAAGAAGGCAGAGCTACTGGGCCGGCTGTAACACGCCAGGATTGGAAATTGGTTTGTGGGCGCGTAAACACGTCTGAACTAAGGGTTCAACAGTTGTAACTTACGAAACTGCCTATTCCCGCTCCTATAACCGCCGCTGTCGGAACATGGGAAACGACTCCCGCACCCGGTCCACAGTCTCCAGCGACACGTCCACCGTCCGAACCCCAGGCTCCAGCCCAAGGTCGGCCTCGACAACCCCATCGGGTCCACCAGCACGCTCGGCCCCACGGACACCGGCGGCGCCTGGCACACCCCCGCCACGTAGACGCTGTTCTCGATCGCCCGGGCCGCGTTCAGCGCCCGCCACTGCTCCGTCTTATGCTTCCCTGGCACCCAGGACGAGCAGACCAGCAGGACCTGGGCGCCGGCGTCGGCCGGCGACCTTGCCAGCTCCGGAAACCGCAGGTCGTAGCAGGTCATCAGTCCGAACCGCACTCCCCCATGCTCGAACGCCACCGGCGCGGTGGACGGCCCCGGCTTGATGAACGTCGACTCCCCGAAGCCCTGCGCGTCAAAAAGGTGGATCTTCCGGTAGGAAGCCAGCTGGCCGCCGTCGGGCCAGAAAGCCACCAGCGTGTTGTACGCCCGGCCCGGCTCGTCCGAGGTCTCCACCACGCCCGCCACCAGCGCGATGCGGTGGCGGCGGGCGATAGTGGCGAGCTCCCGGCAGACGGGACCGTCCAGCGGCTCAGCCACCTCGGGGAACGTCGCGTCCACCTTCTTCTTCTCGTAGGTGGCGTACTCCGGGAAGGCGACCAGTACGGCGCCGTCGCGCGCTGCCTCGGCGGCGAACCGTTCGATCACGGCGAGGTTGGCCCGGATGTCGGCGCCCGACTCCAGCTGCCCCAGCGCAATCCTCATCAGAGTTCCTTCCCTCGGCCCAACGGGCCCAACTGCAAACTGCCCAGAACTCAGGCGGCCGCCTCGACCGTCGCCTTCTCGGTGGCCGTCATCTCCGGGGGCGCCGCCTTGAAGCCCCGCGTGATCAGGGCCAGGACCACGACGCCCAGCACCAGCCAGGACACTCCCAGCGTAATGGCGTTGCTGTCCAGCTGGGAGAGCAGGTAGGCGCAGATGATGGCGCCGATTACCGGGACCACCACGTAGGACACCGGGTTCAGCTGCTGCCTGGCCCGGCGCTGGCGCACATAGTGGAACACCACCGAGGCGTTCACCAGCGTGAAGGCGGTGAAGGCACCGAAGTTGATGAACGACGTCGACGTGGCCACGTCCAGGAAGATCGCGATCAGGCCGATGATGCCGGTGATCACCAGGTTCACCACCGGGGTGTGGAACTTCTCGCTGAGCCGGCCGAAGACCGCCTTAGGCAGCACGGAGTCGCGGCCCATGGCGTACATCAGCCGGGACGCGCTGGCCTGCGCGGCGAGGCCGGAGGCGAACTGCGCCACCACCAGGCCGGCCAGGAACACGGCGCCGAACAGCTGCCCGCCGATCTGCAGGGCGATGGAGCTGGCCGCGGACGCCGAGTCTTCAAACACGCCGCAGGGGTGGACCAGCTGGGTCACGTAGGACACCGCTGAGGGTGGTGACGGCGTCGAACCCCAGGAAGGAGTAGGCGGCGATGGGGCCAGGGGCGATTCGATCTGAACTGTTAAGTTCCCCGAGTAGACGATTGACCAGTCCCACCCTGTCTCCGTGCTTCGTCGTCGCGAGGGCTTGGTGGACGGCACCGGCGACCTGACGCGCGGATGACGGTTCGCAGAGGCCTCCCACCCGTATGGCTTTTGACTAACTGGAGCTGAGACTCAATGCCCGACAATGAAAGACGCTCGGCCAATGCCCAGGCCGAGCGTCTTTCATTATTAATGCTAAGCACCAAATTTAAAGGTGATCCACCTAGAACTCACGGGAACTTGCTTCCCAAATTAACTAGGACTACTGCTTCTCTTCGATTGTGATGGTCCAAGCCTCGAAGTTGCCTGCAGTCACGTCGAGGTAGTATTTACCTGCCGACTTGTGGATTGCCGTTTCACTCGACTCATCCTTGTTAAGCATCTTGAGCGGTATGGCGCCGTCCTTCGCTTTATCTTTGCCGTCTTCCATCAGGTAGATCGCGCCGATAGCCGCAGACTGTCCGTTGAGCATCTTTCCGCCCGTGAACGAGTAAACAAGACGGGTTTCCTTGCCTGACAATTGGAATGACTGACTTGCCATGTCGGCTGAGCCAGATAGCTCAGCGACCTTTGTCCATGTGGCAGCGGCAGCAGGAGCGGCTGGGGCGACGGCTTCGGCACTAGCCGCCGTCGTCGTTGCCGGAGCGCTCGTAGCTGCAGTGTCCTTTTTCCCCGAGTTGGCGGCGGTCGTAATAATAATAACGATCACGATAATCAGGGGGAGAAGGAAGCGCTTCTTCTTGAACCAAGGACGTGATGCCTTGCGGTAGGCCTTGTCAGCCGCTGCTTGGGCTTTGGCGTTGCCCTTAACGTCAGTTTGTGTACTATTCTCGGTCACTTGCGGATCCTGTCTAGAGCTGCTCTTGGGTGCGAGCTGAAGTTTTTGCCTCTAAACAACGACGCGGGTTATCCCCAGATCAGTCCGAATGACGCAATTCCCCCAACTAGGTGTGACAGTAGTGCCAGACTGGGTAATCTGGCAAATGCTACGCGAGATTTATTTTTCATGCCGAAAACGCCCCCTCTTTCGGCTGCCACTACAGACACACCCGAGCCACCGTCTCCGGAGGAATTGCCCGTAGCCAGGACAGCGCTTCGAGTCCGAAGTCAGTTTCATCCGTCCCTTAAAGGCCCGCCAGCACATTCTCCCGCCGAAACCGCTTGCGCTTCACGCTCCCACCACTTAACGCTGCTTCCATGGCGCGCGCAGCATTCCACCAGCCGCTCCTCCGACTTCGGGGTGCCCGGCAATCATGACGAAAAGATTGTCCCACCGCCTTTAGATACTGTTCATGCGATTTGCGCATAACGGTCTAATCCGCTCCCACTGACCTTGTGTGCGAGAAACAGCAGCTACGCCAACCCAGCGGGTTCGTTCTTCTCGATCACGACAGCGTTGCCATTCGCCGTTACTGCAAACAGGAATGGCAGATAGAGCGTCCCACCCGAACTACTCGCTGTCTCGGGATCCATGGTCAGGTAGTCGAAATCCACGCCGATCACGGCGTTGCATCCGAGTGCGTAGGCTGCTTCTTTTAACTCCGTTAGAGCGTTTCGCCTGATTTGCGACAGCCCTGACAGTAGATCTGCGCCGACATCCTTGCTCCCGCCGTTAAACCAGCCGTGGGTTGGGCGGTCCATCGATACCGCGCTGTCGCCAGAGATATAGTCGCAGTACTTGGTGATGCTGTAGCCGTCAAAGTTGAAGCCGGAGGTGATGAGCATGCTCGCCACGGCTTGCTGCTTCGCTAGCTCAGCTTGCTGCGCGTTAGCCTGCTCCAACGCGAGACGTTCTTGCTCTTCAGCTGTCCGTGCTTTCTCCTGGGCTCGGTACTGGTTGTAATGGCCGACCATCTCGTCCACGTTGACACCGTCGTCGACGCTCAGGCCAGCAAACCCAGGCTTGTACTGCAAACCGGACTGCTTTAACCACACATCAAAAGCGGCGGGTCGAGTTGATATTTCTTGGCAATGTCTCTGGTTTTCACGTAGCTCTCTCTCGTATCGCGCTATTTGATGAGGCCCAAGGAGCGGACCTGGGTTATCCAGTCTGGGAATTCCTGCAGCATTTTCTCGAAGAGCGCCGAGTCGCCAATTGCGTCCACGTCGCCGATGGGCTCGTAGTTGGCGTTATCCACGAAACGCTCCTCGAGGGTGTCCAGTTGCTCAAGAAATTCCATCGGCTGCTTGCCGATGGAAAGGAACTTCCAAAAAATGGGGGCGGTGGATACCTCGGTCAGGGCCTGAATGGCAGCCTTCTTGTTGTCCGGACTGCCATCAGTAAGGAACAGGGCGTAAACGGGCATCTCCGCAGGCTTGGACGCCTCTGACCCACCCTGGGCAGGCTGTGCTTTGCGGAGTCCGAAGAATCCCTTTTTGGGCGGCACTGGCGGGACCGGCGGCGCGAACCCGAAATAGTTCCGAATGGTCAGAAAGGCATCGGAGTAGTTGGTGCTGCCCATCCGTCGTCCCTTGGTCAGTCGATCCACGGAACCGGCAAAGTCGTTGATGCTGATTTCGCCCAGATAGGCGGCTGTGGAGTCGAAGACGAAGAAATCGATGGACCCGTCGTCATCGAACTGCGTCGCCAGGGCGAGAACCTTTTCGACCAGGCGCTGCATGGCACCGGCCCTGTAGACGTCCTGCATAGACCCGGAGTAGTCCAGGGCTACGGCGACCTTGGCCTTCTGGCCGTTTAGCCCGGAGAGGTCAATGACCTCAATTGCGGTCTTGGCCAGTGAGAGAAGCCCCGGCGCTTGAGCGCTGATCTTGTCTAGAGAAAGTCCCATTGCGAGTCCTTGTCGTTGATTTGTGGTGTCATGGGCTGACGGGCAAAAGATGACCCTGCCATGTCTTCTTCGTGGCGCCTCAGGAAATTCAGATTGCTCCCGTGAGGCTCAAGACCCATTTGGCGGGATCCAAGGAGCGGAATGGGGCAATCCCGCGCGGGTGGACGGATTCTCCACGAGGGGCTTCCCCGAGTGCGGAGACGGCGAAGAAACGGTAAGGGATCGGCTTGCCGCTGTGGGGATTCTCAAGGCTACGGACGAGTCGGCCCGCGTTGAGCTTGTGCAGCAGGCTCCGGACTTCCTCGTGCAGGAGCTCGCCGTCGTCTTCCTGATACTGGGCACTGTCAAGGCTTGGGTCCCGGAGGAAGGCAGCGCCGGAGTTGGACATGATGGACTGCCAGTCGATGTCCTCGACTTTCCGCAGCTCCTGCATGGCATCGAATTTGGAAAGGATGACCGCCAACCGAGGTGTGGCACCGCCAATGATGTTCATCAGGTTGTCCAAAACCGCATGCGGATCACCGCCCAATTGGCTCTGGGTGGGAACCAGGTCCTGCAACTTGGCCCGGATCTCAGGAACCGCCATCGGGTCAAACATGAAAAAGACGGCGTCGGCGTTGGCCAGGAAATTCAAAGGTGCTGTATCCGCCGGGGGTCTCTCCATGTCTTCGCCAGCGACATCACGGATCACAAGAAACCTGCGAACCCCATTGATGATGCCTAGACTGAAGATCAAAGGTTCCCGCTGATACGAACTGTCAGTGATGGCACTCGGCGTCGGGGGCATAAGGCCGCGCGACTCGTATAGGGGTTTCTCGTAAATCTCCGTGTAGTTCTCGCGCGTGCGGGCGTCCGCGAATTGAACGGTGCTGCTCAGCTTGGCCATTAGCTGATCCAGCTGCTTGACCAGGACGGCAATATAGAGGGACTTGCCGGTGGCACGGGACCCGTTCATTGCCACACAGGTGGCATGACCGTCCCGCCAGCCCGGAAGCAACCCGTGATGGCACCGTACACATGCCTCCTGGACCGCCGCTTGCTTACACTCGGGGCAGCCCGTGGGTACTTCGGGTATCCAGTTTTTGCCAGCGTTGGCAGGCCGAAGCTGGTAAATCAGCGGTCCGTTTTCAACATTTTTACCGGCATAGCGCCCCGCAACATCATCCGGCTGGGTGGGGCACCGTCCGGACCGGCAGATCCACAGGTAGCCATCCTCCGGCAGATGCTGGAAACAACCAGGGCAACGGGTAGTCACGGCGTAACTCCTTCCAAGAGCTCTGAGCGCGTGCTGAGGCAAGGCTGGAGCAACGAATTCACCAGAGCACGCAAGGCGTGCGGGTCGCCCAACAGGCGGCTTTCAAGACCATTTCCCCCAAGAACCGGTTCCACTACCGTATGTGAAACCGAGGTACCGCCGAGAAGCTGCCAGGCCGCCTTCGGCATCACCGAAATGATATGCCGCACTTCACCCGGCTCCACCAGCCTTTCCAGATCAAGGATGTCTGCGGGCATGGAGTCCGTCAGCAGATACACGATGGTGGGCGCCCCAGGGCGGAGGTCCTCAGGCCGGCGAAAGGTGGAACGGAAACTGCTGGAAGGGAGCAACACCTGATGTGTGGCGACGATATCCGCGGGAAGGGACGCCAAATCGCGCGTCGGGACAGGGTTGACGGAGCTGCTGACGACGGCGGCGCGCATCGGATTGCCGCCCGCTATCACTTGAGCTATCCCGGTCAGCACTTGCGCCATGGCGCTCACGGTACCTTCCTGCACAAGGTTCACTGCGGATCCTGATCCATCCACGGCCAACAGCATGTTGAAGGCAGCGGCGTCATCCAACCACTGGAGCCCCAGAACTTCGCGCGTTGCCACGCGCGCGGCATTGCCGAGCTGACCCAGATCCGCGTCCTCCTGGTGATGTGCCACCCGGAGGCTTAGGCTCTCCCCGATGCGTTCCACGGAGATCAAGTCTTTCCGGTCCAGCCCGGACACATCAATCGGCACCAGCACGGCTCGCTGAGGGTCCAAGGACGCCCTCTCCTCTACGGACACGGCCAAATGCAGGACGGTGGGTGACGGAAACCGGTTCTGGCCCACGGGGACCACTGAAACCACCGTCAGCTCCTCAACCGCCGGCAGGATGACCCCGTCCGGCGGACGGACCACTGATTCCTGCAGGCGGCCCTTCAGGGAAACTTCAAGCCGTGCTTGGGACGATCCACCCTCAACAAGCAAGGTCACACGAAGCGGAC
Source organism: Arthrobacter sp. SLBN-100 (assembly GCF_006715305.1). NCBI lineage: Bacteria > Bacillati > Actinomycetota > Actinomycetes > Micrococcales > Micrococcaceae > Arthrobacter > Arthrobacter sp. SLBN-100. Next base: position 4,128,544 of record NZ_VFMY01000001.1, on the reverse strand, counting down.
GGACGCGAAGCTGAACTTCGCTCGTGCCCTCCAAGATGTATGTGGGCATCATCGATCCTTTCTAATTGCGGACATAAACCCGCCGAAACGTGCCGGTTTCGCAGGATCCAGATCAGTGAATCCCGCTTCCTGGCGGAGCTTTTTCCACCATTCCCGGGAGAATTTCTGGCGCTCCTCGTAAACCTTTTCCACAAGGCGTTCGGAGGCAGTATTGAAGGTCTGGTTCCAGTTTTTCGTTAGGATCGAGTCGCACATTGATTGCGGATCTGTCCGGCCCGTTCTGACGGCATGGCGGATGGGCACTTCCAGCAGCCGGACGCGCTCGGACCCTGCAAGTACCATCACGTCGGACAGGAAGTCGCCCAGGACGTCCTCCCGGCCCGGATAGCCGGGCGTCGTCACGATCGCCAAGCGAGTCAATTCCTCAATTTCCGCTTGGCCCAGCACTCGGGAATCCACGCAGGCGTGAAGAAAATCTGAAACCCCATCTTCCTGAACGGCAACATGGCCGGCGACCAGGTTCCGCACTTCACGGGGCAGCTCGAGGCGGTTCCGCGGGTTGGCGACGGCGATCACTGCAGCTTCGAGCACCAGCGCGGTCAGTTCCACCTGTTCCAGGCGGCCTTGCACGGCCGTCACAGCATGCACGGCCGTGTTCAGGATCCAGTCGGCTTGGACCTGTACCTCGCCAGGATGACCCACTGCCCACGGTTGCCTGGCCATGAGCCGCAGTCTGGCAAATGGCAGATCCGGGGAGTCCGGGCAGTCCGGGGCAGTGATTTTGCGGTCCAAGACAGCACCGATCAGCTCAGCCAGCGACTCGGACCATTCCTCCTTCAACAATGCCTTGGAGAAGAATCGGGGAAGCAGCTCGCCGGGGAATCTCTGTTCCAGAAATAGCAGTTCCGACGCACGCCACGGCGGTTCGGTCACGAATATCTGGGTCAGAACCGAATCGGCCACGACCTCGATTTGTCCTGGTTCCATGACTCCGGCCGCTGCCACAGCCCGGGCTCCACCAATCTGGCCCCGGCCGTTTCGGCAGAGCCAGATTGCGTGCTCCACAGCCATAGGAGGTACTACGGCATTGCGGTCCGAGGGTACATTGGGGATCCCCGAGGCCGGGAGTGCACCAAACAACCAGTCACAAAAAGCCGGGGGAACCCGGTTACCGGCCGGCTGAGTACGGAACCTCACACAGTTTTCGACGGCCGCCAGGACTTTCCGTCGCAGCGAGTCGTCCACAAGAGCCCCCGTGTCGGACACAAGTGCTTTTGCCCTGTCATCATCATCGACAACATCGAAGAGAATTCGCTCGAGGATTTCTGCGATGGAATCTTCGAGGGATTCGCCGGAACGGTCCTCCGCGTCAACGAGTCCGGCGCGATGGATGAAATCCAATGTCCTGATGGCCGTAGTGGGGAGCTTTGGGGAATCGTCATCGGTGAACTTCCGCTGCAGCGTCAGGATCGCCGACCGTGCCGCCTGCCGCGCTTCCGGTGTGCTGTACTCCACGCGGTAATCTGGCGGTAGCGGAATCGCCCCCGTTTGCGCCAACCACTCATCGTCCTCAAGCGAGCGCTGCAGATAGGCCTGCATTAAGACCTGCCGCATCAGTCTGGACGCACTGTCCTGATCAAGCTCCGCCCATGTTTCACCGGCGGAGCCGCCGTTGCCCCGCTGCATGGTGTTCCGGGCAAGCTGCATCAGCTCTTCATCGCCGCCCAAGGAATCTGGTGAGTGGCGCGCGACGACTGCCGCTGCCTCGGCATCGTAGTCTCCGAAGATGTCCGGCAGCCGCAGGGCAACCATCGCCAGAGCCCAACTGGGCTCCGGGCCCGTATCGCCGACACGGTCCGCGACGTCGTCCATCATGGAGGTGGCTGCAGAAAAAGTTGCCCGGTCCACCAACGCCGCTTGGGCGAGCGCTGACCAGTGGGTCGGCGTAATAAGGGAACCTGATTGGGTTCGATGTTGCCGGCCGCCCACTTCGCCAAGGTCCGGTACTTCGTGTTCGTCCAGAACGGTGAACACTGACTGCTGTCGGAGGGCGCCTGCGTCGGCACGTGGGACACCGACCAGGTGCACGCCCCGGTCGAAAACGGTGTCGAGCCCTGCAGCCCGCTCATAGACTGAAAAATTCATACGCCGGACCCAGTCAGCGGGCGCCAACCTGCTGACGGCCGCGATCCACAGGGCGGCGTTCTCCGCGGAGTCCGTAACCAATACGACGCCGGGGCCGCCGTTCATCGCGGCAGACACTGCGTCCAGCAGGGCACTGAGTAAGCCCACCCGCCATTCGCTCTGGTCGAAGAGGAAGTCGAGAACGTCCTCCCGGCCCAAGCCTGCCCCGAACGTTGGACTGGTGTCGTCGCTCAGCACCGCCTCGCGCACTTGCTCCGGTCCAAAGGGACACAGCAAACCGGGGGAACGCCAGATTTCGATCGGCCGGATGGCCGGCGTCAGCTGCGCCGTGGACCGATCCAGGAGAACGTGGCTAAAGACGTTGCCGGGCCTTCCTGTGGAGTCCCGCCCCGCCATCGTGCTGTGCCAGTAGGCGCCACAGCCTTGGCCATCATTGATGTACGTTAGCCGGCGGGGCATGGCCTGAAGCTCAACCGCATTGGGAAATGCACCCAGCTGAATGTCCGAGTCGAACCTCGTGACTATCCGCTGCCGCAGCGCCTCGATCTCGCCGTCGCTGAGGCCTCCGGCCGTGCTGGTTACCTGCCAACCGCCTGCCCCGTTGTCCGGATCAAAGGATGCATAGGTCAGTTGACCCCACCGGAGCGCGCCCTCTGGCGGACTTGCCCAATTATCGGCCACCAAAGAACCTCGCACCCATACTCGGCGTACCGGAGAAGCGAAGGGATGCGACCGGCGGGTCAAGAAGCGCCACATGCCGCAATACTTCCACTGGAAGATCGGCAAACAGACGTAGGAACCCACCTTCAGGATTGACCTCCGATGCCCAGGACCCGGGGTCGGTCTTCCACGGAACAGGCCCGTCGGGTCCGGAACCGCCGGGGGTGAACCGGCGCGCAGGAGCCGCGGCCACATCAATGGCCGGCACCATATTCAGCGCCCTCCCGTCCCGGCTGGTCAGCGGCAGCCGGTCGGGGTTGTAAACCAGAACGAAGGCCGGCATGGACTGAACTGCTTCCGACGTCTGCACAATGACGGACACACCCGTCACCTTGCCTAGGAAGCTCTTTGCTTCCACGACCTGGTAGGTCAGCCGAAGAATATGCGGGTAATTGACGGTAGTGATTGCTCCGGACACCCTCGCGCCAGCTTCAAAACTCACCGGCACCAGATGCAGGTCACACCCAGTGGAGGGCAGCGGCTGCGTGAATTGAAGTCCACCGCGGCGCCGGTAGTCGGGTTGAGAAATTTCCATCCCCTGGCTGTTGAGTGACAGCTCCGGGTCCTGGCCGGCAGGGCCCATATAAACCATGACGGAATCCGCGCCGTCGGGCCACTCAAAACTGAGGGTCTGGCTATTGACCCGCTCCACGATCCTCGGGTTCCGGACCTTGTCATTACGGGACTTGAAAATGGCAGTCCCCACATGCGCCATTCCCTCCAGCAGCGTCACCGGAGTGAAGTAGGCACGCGTCCAGCCGGAAGGCCACGGGACGCTGAGCATGGTCGCGGTTCCGTCGACGACCTCCACAGGGTTGGGCAGCCGGGATTCAGGCATCAGCCCGCTGATCCGCAGCGAATCCTCAGAGAGCGGTTCCAGCTCCAGGCCGGCCTGTGGAGGCTGCTCGGTGCGGTAGACCACTACGCTGCCCCCGGCTGGACTGCTCCAGCGCAGGTCGAAGAGGGAGGATCCATTGTCCCCTGTCATCTCAATGCGCATGTCGCTGACTGGTTCCAGCACTGCGCTTACCCGGACGGTGCAAGCCGTGGGGCTGGAAAGCCGGACGTCACCACCCAGGGCAGCTTCTGCACACACCTGGTAGAGATAGGCCTTGCCCCGCTCTGCATTGGCATCGACAAAGCCACCGAGGTTCGCTGAGTCCTGCAGTATCCGGTATCGCTGATCGCCACCACCGGTGGCAGCGCGTTCGATCGGGATCCGGAAAATCTGGACTTTCTGCGTTCCCGGCAGGGCAGTCCACCTGCCAACGACGCGACCCTCATCCTCGCGGATTTCGACATTCCCGAGTTCCCCCACGTAACCGCCTGCGGCGTACAACGTCGGCTGGGCTGCCATGGCCTCGGCTATGCTCGGCCCATGGTTCAGCCACACCTGCAGGTAGCGCGTCGCAGTGGTAAATGAGCGATCGTCAATAGCCTCAGCATCGGTTGTTGCCGCCACCAGGTCCGCCTGATCCGGCGCATAGGGCTCATGCTCGTCGCCGGCGACCAGCCGATAGATCGTCACCAGGCTGGTTGACTGCGCCGGCGTCCACGAGTACTTCCGGTGGCCTTGCGAATCCTTACGCGCCTCCACGCTGACCTGAGCCGGTGCCTGGGGGGCATAGTCGTAAGCCGCGAAGCCGGCCGGATCAAGTTCCACGGCGGCAGGTGGGGCAGGGCTGGGGGCTTTGTCAGCAACCGGGGCTTTGGTTGGCACTGGCGGGGCGGCTCGCAACGGTGCTGTTTGAGCTCCGGCCGGTGGCACTGATGCGGCTCGTGGTGGGGCGCTTGGGGCGGGATTCCCGGGAGTGGGCTTCGGCGAACCTGCGGTTTCGACCGCCTCACCGGAGGAGTGAAGCGCGGTCAGGACTTCGGCCATCTCGCCTGCATACTTCGCGACGGCGGGCGGGAAGGCGGACCGGATCTCCACCTCCGTCGTCTGCCCTGAATTGACCAACAAACGAAGCTGGGCTTCCTTGAGGTTGCTGGGAGACAGACGCTTCTCTGCGATGGCTTTGTTGCGCCAGGTTTTCAAAGCCAGGAAGGCGGGATCCGCTGCAGGAGACCCTGGCGGGAGGGCCGGACCGCCCGTCACCGGCCCCTGATTCGCGGTCCTTGCCGCCGCAACCCTGATGGCACCCGGTCCGGGTTCATCGAATTCCGGGCCCAGTTGTAAATGGGGATCGGCAATATTGAAAGCAAGCTGCTTGAGAAGTTCCTTGAGTGCGTCCCGCCATGGGCCCACCAAGGCCTGGTCGAGGCCCGCGGTGTCGGTTTTCTTGTGCTCCGCGATGAGGGACAGATCCTCCTCTGCCGGCGGAACATACCCCCTGGCGGACACCATGTCCGCCCACAGCTTCAACGCCGAGAGCCGGGTCTGGTACTTCTGGTCTCTCATCTTTGCCTCTTCGTTCACTGTCTTTGACTTACGATCCGACCCCGGCGTTCGGCCAAGGAAGGGCATGCGGCTTTGCCCCGGGTATCAGAACGTGGGGCCCTCGGGCATTATGAAGCTGTCGCGGCTATCACCTTCCGCGGCCGGAGGTTCGAGCCCCAGCCACGAATTCCGATCGTCCGGGCGGGCAACCAGAAACTCGTGCTGCGGGATCCCGCCGCTGAGCTGGATCAGCCCGGCGTGCCGGGCCAATCCGGAATGAGAGCCGAAGGGCACGCTGTACTCCACGACGGCACGTCCTGCATTCCGGGCAACGTCGGTCAGCACAGCGCCATCAAAATGATCCAGCCGTCCCGTGTCAGGAGCGCGGTCCACACCGGACATGAAAGCCTCCAATGACGTCTGCACGACCGCCGAATCGCGAACCTCACTCACAGTCGACACTAAACCTGAGGATATGCCGGACCGTGGACCTGTGATGTCCTTGAGGACTCCTGCCCAGATTTCCCTGCCCGGGGAGGAATCGGTGCCGGCCGCGTCAAGCGCGTCACTCCAGAGGCGCAGCAGTGACAGCTCACCATCCCCGGACTGGCGGTAGATTGCCTCGGGGTGGGCCGTCAGCTCATACCCGCGCGGCCCAATGAGGCCTCCGGCCGTGGCCTTTGCACGTTCCCACGGTCTGGTCAGCCATCCTACGGCGAAGATTTCGTGCCGCAGTTGGGCGGCGGCGGCGGCGACGGCCGGGGGCTGCACCAATGCCGTACCAACTTTGACGTTCAGTGGCAGGCCCTGGACGAACTTTGCCTTGGCCTGGGCTTCATCATCGCTCCGGCCGAATGGCTCAGCCAGGAGGGTGCCAATGATGCGGGACCAAGCCAGGAACTGGCTGTAGGCGCTGCTCAGCCTGTGCAGGTCACGCAGTGCGTGCCGAAGATTCCTGCGCGAAATCTCGTCATCACTGAGTAGCTGGCTTCGTGCATTCATCAGTTGGAAGAGTTCCCGCTGCCCGTTCATGAAAACCACCAGCGTGACAATCAACCAGACCACGGCGAGGCCTGCCCAGATGCCGAGGCCATCCAAAGGTTGCAAATCCTCCCGGGCCACCAATACCCCGGTGATCAGGAGCCCGAGCAGCAGCCCGCCCAGCAGAATCTTCATCCACAAGGCCAATTTCTTCTGGCGCGTTAACACGCCGGCAAGCATGTCGTCGGCACTGGCGGCCCTTCGGATCTGGTTAAGCAGTTGCTGAACCTCGCCTCTGACGGAGTTCAGGCTCTGGCCAATCTGGGTTCCCACCCGAACCGCATAGCTTTCCTCTGCGACACGCTTCCAGCGTCGCAGTGCATCCAGTGCCGTGCTGGCGGGTATCCCCAGGTTGGGATCGCCCGCTGCGCGCTGCAGGCGCTCCTCCATACTGAGAATGCCCAAAACATCGTATGGCTCCACCGAATCGAGCTCGATGACGGCCGAAAGGGTCGAGGGGATTTCCGAGAATCCGGATCCGGGCCCCGGAACGGAAGCACTGGCGTGCCGGAGTACTGCACGCTGGGTCCCAACCTGAACCGGTGGCAGTGCGGTGACACGTTCACCGGCATCGACGAGCGTCAGCGCGCCGTCCGCAAAATCCTGCCAGAACGAGGCCAGATCGGCAGGGGCACGATGCTCCCGAGCCATCCCGGCGTCGTCCAGTAGTTTGTCAAGAGTGGCAGCAGCGTCCCGGACGTCCAACCAGGAGACCGGCAAGCCATCCCGGCCGACGCCGTCCACAATCACGGAATACTGCGAAGGTGCGGAGCCGAAGACAAGTCCATGGACAGCGGCCGCAGCTTCCGACTTCACCCGGGTAGCCACGCGCTGAGCCCAACTACGGGGCGCGTTTTTCAACGCTGCCCAAATAAACCCGAACATCATCGTAAAAGCAGCCCAGGGACCGATGGCGGTGACCGGTTGCGGGGCCGAGTGTTCCCGATCTCCGAGCAGTGCGCGTCCGTGTTTTTCCCACAACTGGTCCGCCATGACTCTTGCGGCCAGTCCGGAGTCTTCGATGTAGATGGCTGACGTGCCGAAGTACGTGGGCAACGGCACGCCGTTATCGAGCGAGAGCACGTCGTTGCGAAGCGCGGTCCCAACCGTCGTTGCATCCAAGGTCCGGTAAAAGGCGCGGACTAGCCTGGCACTCTCGCCGGGCAGCGCGGCCTCCCCATCCAGCAATGATCCAGTGCTGCCGGCCCAGAGACCGAGGATCCCGGCGCAGGTGGCGGCAGCATGTAGACCCCATTCAATGGGATCCTTCGTGGCGTGAAGCTGATGGTGGCCCAGCCCCGGGCCAGCAGCTTCCTCAGGACCCAGCACGAGGTTGTGCCAGCCTCCTTGGGCCAGCCCGTCCAGAACGGCCGTTTCACCGCTTCGCGCCACAACGGCACGAACCCTGACCACTGGGCGGCCACCGAACGAGGATTCCAGCATCTCGGCAATGCGCTGGCTGACAGCCGAGTCGACCTGCTCGTGCCCGGCAATCCCGGGCACGAGCACGCATAGCCGGAGCACGTCGAAACTGCCGGTCCCTGCCAGGCTTTGGAGGCTGATGGCCTGGAGGTTTCCGTCCGCCACGAGGAGACCATTGACGCTGCCAGGAGAAACCATGCCCGGCTCAATCCAGATAAAGCTGCCAACCAGACCCAGCCCGGACCAATCGGTGAGAGCCTCGCGAACACCTGCGGTTATTCCGCGAGGGGCCACAAAGACTGTCAACGCTGCCATCTCAGAAGGCTCCCATCGCAGGGAGGGCCAACGGGTCGTCATCGTCATCCGGCTCCGGCGCGGGAGCAGAATGCTTTCCAGGTTGGAGCGCCCGCTGGTGGGCGGTCTCCAAGTGGGCCAGCAAGTCGCCCAGCACCACGTAAATGTCCTCGGCTACATCCCTAAAGAGAGGCGTCGCACTTGCCGCCCGACGGGTGTTGATCTGCGAAAAGGACCCACCGCCGGCCGCCTTGAGGCGTCCCGGCGGCATGAAATGCTCGCTGGCAAGTAATTTGATGGTTTTGAGCCACTCCTTGGTGAGCTCATGGCGTTCAGTCATGGTGCTGCCTGCAACGACGCCCGGCACCCGGCTGGGACTCCCGGACCCGGTCTGCCCGGAGCCGAGCCATCGCGTCAGGGTCTGAAGTGCCGTCACTTCGAACAGGCCAGCCGCAGGTTCTTCGGGGCTCGCGTCGTAGAGTTCCCGGAGGAGGCGGTACGGGCGCAGCGAAGAAAGGACGGGTGCCTGATGTGCCCGTGCCACTGCGAGGAGAATTGACTCCAGAACTGCCGGCAGCCAGTCGAAGGACTTGGCCAGGAACTGCCTTGGCGGCGTCAGCAGCGGGTTGGGAAACTGGATCCAACGGGTGTCGGTTGGGTCCCAGATCTCCACGGCTTCGTCGTAGGGCGGCTCCGGCAGGCGGAGCTGACCGGTGATCTGGCCAACGAACCAGCCTCCTACCATCGCCCGGCGCTCACCCTCCCCCATAGGCAACGAAGCAGTTAGTGGGCGTGACCGCCGCTGGCTCCAGAAGCCCTTGCGCTCGGGCAGCGACGTTCCATCCCACTGCTGCGCCACGGGTGACAGGACAGAATCGAAGACCAGGGGTGAGTAGTTGCGGTAGGACCCGAAGATGTCGATTCGCTGCACGCGGGTATCTGCAGTGAGGGAGCGCTGCAAGATGGCGGCGGTTTCAGCGGCTATGTTCGGATTTGCCTCAATTGCTGACAGGAGCGCTTGACTTACGTCGTCGAGTTCGCCGAACGGGATGGAAGAGAACTTGAATCTGTAGGCTACCGACGTCCCGTGCAGCTGCTGGACCACATCCGGATTGACGCTGATCAGGGGAACAGCACGGTTGACCGCTTCAGTGAATTTTGCGATGACATCCGCTTGCCGCTGCGGTATGTCGGACTGGCTGGCATCCACTCCGCGCACGTAATCGCGCAGCGACAGGGAGCAGAACTTGTCGAATGCCTCGCCTGGCCGTCCTACAAAGGCACGCGAGCGGCCAAGCAGCTCTTTCGGCGAGGTGTGAAGCATGAAGCGTGCCCGCGACGGGGTCAGCGGTGCCTGGCTGTATGGATCCCGGTTGAACTCGCCCGGCTGCCAACCGACGGTGACTTCCAGGAGACCTCCAGGCGCCTGGTGCCCACCTCCCACGGGCCACAGGCCGCGGATGACCTGGCCAGCCAGAAGCTGCCGTGCATCGTTGAATCCCTTTATGCCCGGAGCTCCACCGCCCGTCTGCGCCACGTCCGACTCGTATTGGACAGCAAAAGTCTTGGATTCGGTGATCAGGATTTCGTTGTCCGCTACATCAAAACGTTGCGGAACCGAGAGATTCTCGTCGGAGGGCCAGGCTGAATACTGGTTCGTGGCCACATTGGCAAGTCCCACAGCAGTCGGCCGGGCGGCCGCCGCCTGATCGAGGATGTTAAGCCCTTCCGAGAGCGCTTCCCGCATCGGCCGCAATACGTCCGAAATGAAAGCGGTCAGGACTGTTGCGGCGGATCCCGCGGCCTGCGAGTACAGCAGGTCTGTTGTCTGGCCACGGAGTGCGCCCATCAGCCGGTCCACGATCGACTGCCCATTCTCGATGACCTTCATTCGGGCAATCTCGGCCTCGAAGTTCTGGGGAACAGCACCGACGTTGGGCTGGGCCAGGGCGGCCATTCCCTTCAACGTCACGATGAGCTGTTCCCGCAGCAGGGCCTCGAGGCGCTCCACGACGGCCCGGGCGTAGGGCAAACCAAACTGCTCCACGGCGTTCTCGATCAGCCTGGTGAAGCGCGCCAGCAGGACGTCTTTGTATGAGTAGCCCCACTGGTAGGCCGATTCCACGGTCCCATTGGTAAGGGCGGGTTTGCGTTCCAGGAGCCTCTGACGGAGGGCAGGCAGCCACTGTGCCGCTTGGATTCCGGCGGGCGGAGGAATGAAGGGGACGATCTGCTCGTCTGTGATGGCCGATGCTAGCTGGCCCACGTCTGCACGGCTGAAAGCCGTCCCCGTGAACCATGCCATGACTTCCTGATGCGTGAGCGGACCGTCGGCTGCTACCGGCAGGCCCATCGCCGTCGATATGTTGCTCCACTGGCTGGACACCAAGGCGGTGACCTGCGCCACCGATGAGGCGCTGTTGCCGGCTTGGATATGTCCTGTCCGCAGCCGGTCCACGGCAGTCCGGGCAAGGCGCTGTGCCGCGTATTCACGGTACCGGTCACGGCCCATGCTAAGGGTGGCGAAGCCGAACGCGCCCCAGGGGAGTTCGTTGGGTTCGACGCCCCACCCGAAGTAGTCCCGTACAGCAGCCTTGTCTCCCGAGTTGTTGCCCAGATCGAAGGACACGAATTCGGCAGCAGCCTTGCCGCTGAGCATCAGGGCGGCAAGGCCTCGTCCGAGCCCCCGATAAACGGCATCCTGTGTGCCGTCACCGAACATCGTCCGGTTGACGCCGGCGAAACGTCCCACCGGGAACACGCGTGCAAAGGGCTTTTCACCCGTCACCCCGTTCCCATGTCCCAGCGCCGCGAGCGTGGCCAGGTCATGGTCCTGGGCGGCTTTGGTCTGGGCCGCCACGATTTCGCCCAACATTGCCAGCGCGTTGGCGCGGACTCCCCCGCGGGCGTCGGAGGGCAATCCATCAAAGACATCCGCGGCAAGCATGAAGACACCCACCAAGGAAGGGGAAACGCCTGGCACCAAGGACAGCAGCCGGCAAACATCAAGGGCCATGGATGCTCCGGCGCCGCCGGCCATCGATGAGACCACCAGGATGATCGGCGGTTCGGCGGCATTGAACTTACCTAGTCCGGGGACGGACAGCTGAGCCATTTCGCTGTTTGTTTCCACCATGTTGAGCCTCTGGAAAGCGCGCTCCAAGCCTTGCCGGACCTCACCCGCCCTGCTGAGGGTGATCATGCGTCCGACCGCCCGCATTTGACCAGCTCCGCTATGAATGGGAACGGTGATCTGAGCCGGGTCCCGCGGAGCCCACGTGCCGATTTGGCCCAAGGCCTTGGCATTGCCCAGTGTCTGGGTCAGCGCATTGTCCATAACGGTGTAGCTTCCGCCGGAGGGGCCTGTCGCAATGTATCCGCCGCCCTGTTGGGAGACGTTGCCGACGCCGGCAATTCGCGTATCGGGTGCAATCGGTACGTCGATGTGAACAAACTGCCACCCCGCCGGGATGCTGCTGACCCCGTGGGCTGACAGCTCGGAACTGAGTTGATCCATCATGAAGGCGAGAGTGGAACCACCGGAACCACCGCAGCCAACTACTAGGAATTTCCGCATTGTTACTGCCTGCCTCTTCTGGTCGTGGTGGCTGTGGTGAGTTGAGTGTCCGGCAATATCACGAGTGCGGAGTCCCCCAGGGGCTGAACCCGCTGGGTTCTCCGCCTGCGGCAGGGGCGTGCGTGGCCTCGCCCGGTCGCCCCGGTTGTATCCGGCCGTCGGCGGGCTCCCATGGCGATGGAAAAGTGGATGAGGGAGACAGCGCCGGCTGACCGGAGGCCGGACGTTCACGCCGGTCATCTTCCAGCTTCGAGGCCTTGTCGTTCAAACGCGCCAGTACATCGGGCAGTCGTCGATTTATGTCACCTTCGATGTCCCTTTTCTGGGCAGCCGCCGCCGTTCCACTAACCAGCACGAGGACGTAACAGCTGCGCGGGTCGCCTCCCACGTCGCGGAGCACTGCCCAGTGGTTATGCACGGCCAGCGGGAGCCGGGCGTTGACACCGCTGTTGTCAGTTCCGGGAGCCACTGATCCCGCCGCAAAACGGCCTGGCGCCAGGATGCTGACAAAGCCGCTCCCGAATGGCGACCAACCGGAGCGCGCCTTGAGTTCCAGCCCGTTGATCATTAATGAGCGGGTGCCCGAGGGCTTCATTGGCACGAGGTCGGTGAGGTCTGTTGGCCGCAGTGAAAAGAGCTGGCCGTCCCGCTGCACTTGCTCGTTTAGTACTGTGACGGGGATAAGTTCCGCAGACAGTGCAATACCGGGGATCTTGGACACATACCATTTGGCAGCGTAAAGAAACAGGAGCGGGATTCCCGGTCCAAGGATCAGTGCCACCAGGAGCGCCAGAAGAAAATTGGCGCTATTGAGCGGCTTGGCCATGCTGGCGGTGAAATCCACATTTACGGGCATTGCTTTGCCCGGCTCCCCGTCAGGCGCGATCATCAGAGCGACGCGACCGTTGACTGAACCGTTCCCCGCCTGATCGGCTTTAAACGTCAAGGGAAGCGAGGTGAGGTCCTTCACGTGGAGACAGTTCTCGGCGGAGTTCGCCGTGCCCAAAGTGACTGCGATGGCACCGACATCGGCCGGTCCGGCGAGGATCTCGGGCGGCTGGTCAGCGACCTGCCAAACGCAGCCAACGCCAGAGACTGGCAGTGACGCGGAAAGCTCTTTGTTACCCTCGCTTTGACCGAAATCGACTTTGCTGGCCAGCACAGGGAATTCGGCTGGTGGCAGCAGCGCCAATGGCACTGATACCAGTGCCGGCTCCAGAGGCGTGCCTGGCACGGGCGTGCCGTCCGCCGTCGTAGTCGCTGCGGTGGTGATGGAAAGCTCCAGGACCAATTCGGCGGCTCCCACCGGATATCCGGCAAGGTCCAGTGACACGGGGTTGGCAACCGCATCCTTGCCCAAGGCGGCAGCGACCACGGAAGACCTGCCTTGGCCGCTAACGAGCGTCGCAGACAGCTGCACCTCTCCGAGCAGGGAGGCTGCGTCAACATTCTTGCCCGCTGCATCCACGAGACCGAGGCGTACATCTGGAATCGTCTCCCCCACGTGCAGGGATGTTGCGGCGGGGTTCAACCATGCCGGCTTGAGGCTCCCGGCGATATGGATGCTGGACTTTGAGGTCCTTCCCCCGGACTGGCCAATGGGATCTGTAAAGGCGAGCTGCCAAAGTCCGCTCCAGCCAGCCTTGGACGAACCCTCCGTCATCGAAACGGTCAGCGATTTGTCAGACAGCCACGTGTACGTCAGCTTGTTGTCATCAGACAACAGCGATTGTGGGCTGCCGATGGTGCTCTTGGGCAGACTGATGACTTGCCCGGCTGGATTCAGCAAGGATGCCGCGAGATTGGTGCCGTCGGCGGTCGCAAGCACCCGGACACCTGGCGTCGACTGATCCAGGACGAAACGGTGGGCCTTGTCGATGCAGACCGAAACCTGGCAGATGCCGGCGTCCTGGGTGATGGGACGGCTGCCAGGTGAGGAGATGCCGTCGAATGCGAGCAGGAGGCTGTCAATGTCCGTGGCGAGGTGGAATTCGCCGGGCACTGGATCAATTAACTTGCCGCAGGGTGCTGCGTCGGTGCGGGCTGCTCCGGTGGCCACGGATTCCATGAATAAGAAGTCTCCGGAACTCTCGGCATTGCCCTGCAACCCGATGCCAAAAAGGGCCACCTGCGAGGAGCGGAGCTGATCAGCCACGCCGCCAGGGCGGCAGATGTCCGTCATGGCTGCTGTTCGGACACTCTCCGCCGCCTCGGCGCTAGTTAACTCGGTATCAGGGGCGAACGGCTTGGCGGCACCGTAGGCGGCCTTGTCGGCGTCGTTCGCCCGGATGGTGTAGTTGATGCCGCCATCGGTGAACCAGACGAGAGCCTGGCAGCTCTCCTTTTCCGTCCTGGCCGCCGCCCTGGCCGCAAGGTCCTTGCGTGCACCGTCCAGTGCTGTCCAGTAGTCCGTCTCCATGCCGTTCACTCGGTCCTTGAGGGAACTGACAGTGGACTGCAGCTGCGGCAGTGTCCCGGCATTGAGCGGCGTCCAGGGCTGGATCTGTGTATAGCTGTTGGCGAAGACGCTGACGGCGACGTTGACTTCGGCACTGGATTCAGAGGCGAAGCCGCCGAGCTGTGTCACCAGATAGGACGCCGAAGTGACACGCGCGAAGTCCGGGTCGGTCCGGTTTAGGCTGGAGGACTCATCGACCAGCAACAACATGTCCGTCACGCCCCCGCCTGAAATGCAGGCCCGGAAACCGTCCACTTGGGTCAGCGGCGTTTCGGCTGCGACGCTTACGCCGGCGCTAATGGCTGCCAGAGGGATGCTCAGTGCGAGGCCGACGAGTACTGCCACTAATCGCCGCATCAGAGCCGTCCTACCCAGTTGGCAATGTTCAAGGCGCTCATCACTACCGCTGCGAGGCTCAAGACAAGTGCCAGCCGGTAAATCCAAGGCACCATCGCGTCCGCGGAATACAGCGTATGAGTCCGGGCACGGGTATCTCGAAGCGAGAAGAAGGCAATCAGCGCAATGGCGACCGGGCCGCCCACCAGCCATGCCGAGATTGCGAGCGCTGGTGTTGCACCGAAGCCAGCGGCCACTAATAGCGACACAACTGCGCAGGCAATGGCACTGGCCAGCCAGATCACGGGTGCCTTGGCTGGCGCATCCAGGTGGGGAGCCAAATTCACCACAGCCTGGTGACTGCCGAAGGCGAATGAGACATCTGCCGCGTTGCCTGCGGCCGGAGACTGCGGCTGCCCCTCTGTCAGAGAACGCGAAGATACAGGCTCCGGTCCCGACGAGTTGTATTTGCTGAAATCAAATGGATTACTGCCGTTAGACAAAATTCTTACACCCCAATAATCCATCGACGAACACAACCAGAAGAACTTCAACATGCCGCGACTTTGCGGACAACGTCGATGCAGCAGGGCAACGATTTCGCCCGCTAGCGCTAATACTAGGGGCTCACATGCCAGTATCACAACGACGTCAAAAGGCCTCGGATGCTGTCTTTGCCAGTGAGAGGAGACCCGGCGTCTGGGTGCTGATCTTGTCGTGGCACTAAGGCGCCATTACTGGTTCTATTCGCGGCTGTCAAATTCTGCGTCACTTAGGTTAAGTTAGGCAACTAGACGCGAGTTACTGGGACCTCGGGCTATGGCTCTCTCGTCGGACGTGCGCGTATATAAGCGCACCAGCCTCGCTGTCCGCCCTCGAATAGCGGATAAGCGCGCGGATGGAGCCGTACAGACCGAATACGATCGCGCCCCAAAATACAAAGTAACTACTGCCTGACTTGGCTGCAGCAGAGAGTGTTCCAAAGGTCACTACCAGCCCCGCCGCGAAGATGGCTCCGTTAATCAGGGCCGATTTTCGTGCTTTCCTCCTTATCAGGTCACCCGTGTCTTGTACCATCCGTTCGAGTTCCGGCATCTCATTCCCCCTGTTTGCGTGTGACGTTTTCAGTACCTGGCGCAACTCGGGCACGCCGTCCGGGTCCCAGTGATAAGTGGGCGTCCTGGGATCACATATTGCGGCATCCCAGATAACGAAAGACGGCGAAGGCCATGTTGACTGCTAATGAGTAAATGAGTTCATCCTCAAGATTCGGTCAAGATGAGGCGAGTTTCTGCGAAGTATGGCTTCAGCCGCCTTTCTGGGGACTGTTCAAATGACGAGGTGCGGCTAAGATGATCGAACAAGTCAGGGGGAGACTTACTCCTGGTAGCACGCTGAGGTAAAGCCGTTTACTTGTGGCCGAACCCGCTTTACAGGAGTTGGATGCACAGTGTTCTTAAAAACTTTCGGGTGGTCCTTTGGCATCACCGCTGCCGCGTTGGTGATTGCATTTCTATACGGAGGACCCCAAGCCCTCATCTTGTGCCTCATTCTCGGCGTCCTTGAAATTAGCCTCAGCTTCGATAATGCGGTGGTCAACGCCCGCATCCTCGAGCGGATGAATCCGTTCTGGCAAAAAATGTTCCTCACCGTTGGCATCGTGATCGCCGTGTTCGGAATGCGCATCCTTTTCCCGCTTCTGATTGTCGGTGTGACCGCCAAGTTGAATCCAATCGAGGCCGTTAACCTGGCACTCCAAAAGGGGGATCCACACACACCGGGAACGTACGGCTATTTGCTGCATGAAGCCCACCCACAAATCGCCGCCTTCGGCGGACTCTTCCTTCTGATGCTCTTCTTGGATTTCATTTTCGAGGACCGAGACATTAAATGGATTAAAGCCCTGGAGATTCCACTCGCCAAGTTCGGCAGGCTGGAAGGATCGTCGATGGTTGTAGGCCTCGTGGTCCTCGCAGTCGCAGGATTCCTGTCCGGAGAAAAGCAGGGCATCGTACTGTTGTCGGGTCTCATGGGGATGATTACCTACCTCCTGGTCAACGGGCTCGGAAACCTATTCGATGTAGACGGAGACGGGGACGTTGATTTCGAGGACGCCGCTGCAGCCGTCCACTCTGGCCCGAGCGGCCCTGCAAAGCTCGCTGGAAAAGCTGCCTTCATGCTGTTCCTGTACCTGGAAGTCATTGACGCCTCCTTCTCCTTCGACGGCGTCATCGGCGCGTTCGCCATCACGTCAGACCCGATCATCATTGCCCTTGGTTTAGGTCTTATTGGGGCAATGTTTGTCCGCTCGCTGACGGTTTACCTCGTCCGCGAAGGAACGCTTGACGAATTCGAATATCTCGATCATGGCGCCCACTGGGCAATCGGCGCCCTCGCCATTATTCTTCTCGTGACCATTTCCGTGCCAGTCAATGAAGTCATCACCGGACTAATCGGGGTTGTCTTCATTGGGGCAGCGTTCGCGGGTTCAGTCATTCGCAACAAGAAGAAGACCAAACTCGCGGTGGGAACAGAACCGGCCGAACTTTCCACAGTTGCCAAGTAAATAAAGAACAGGAGCACGACAATGGGGTTAACTCTTACTAAGGGCCAGTCGCTGTCGCTGACCAAGCAAAACGGGGAGTCGCTAACGAAGATCCGGCTGGGACTGGGCTGGGACTCGGCGGTTCCCGTCAAACGGGGCTTCTTCGGCGGGTCGAAAGCGGTTGAAATTGATCTCGACGCCTCGGCCATCCTGTTCGACAGCAACAAACAACTGCTGGATGCCGTGTTCTTCGGCAACCTGAAGAGCAAGGACAGTTCCATCAAACACACCGGTGACAACCTCACCGGAGCCGGCGACGGCGACGACGAATCCATCACCGTCGATCTGGGCTCCGTCGCCCCGAACGTGGCGCACATCGTCTTCGTCATTACCAGTTACAGCCAACAGACCTTCGACATGGTGGAAAACGCCTTCTGCCGCGTCATCGATGAGTCCCTGTCCACTTCCCCGGAGGTCGCTAAATACCAGCTCACCGAATCCGGCCGCCATACCGCAATGATCATGGCGAAACTCTCTCGTGGGGCTAGCGGCTGGACCTTCCAAGCCATCGGTGCCCCGGCGAACGGAAAAACAGTCCACGACGTCGTACAGCCCGCAGCTTCCGCCCTCTAGTACAAACACCTAAGGAGATCAATTGGCAAGCCTGACCCTCAGCAAGGGAAGCAACCTCTCCCTGAGCAAAGCCGACCCCGGACTGCGGAAGGCCATGATCGGCCTCGGCTGGGACCCGCGCACGACGGCGGGACAACAGTTCGATCTGGACGCTTCGGCACTGCTTCTCACCGCAGCCGGAAAAGTCCGCTCGAATGACGACTTCATCTTCTATAACCAACTGGCCTCCAAAGACGGCGCCGTTGTCCACCAAGGCGACAACCGCACAGGTGAGGGCGAGGGCGACGACGAGCAGGTGCTGATTGATCTGGCCTCGGTTTCACCCGAAATTGAGAAGGTTGTCATCGTCGTTTCCATCGACCAGGCAGAAGCCCGAGGCCAGAATTTTGGCCAGGTGCGGGACGCCTTCTGCCGGGTGGTGAACGAGGACACCGATAACGAGATTGTTCGCTATGACCTCACCGAAGACGCTGCCTCGGAGACCTGCATGATCTTCGCGGAAATCTATCGGCACAACGGAGACTGGAAGTTCCGTGCCGTGGGACAGGGCTACGCCACAGGCCTCCAAGGCATTGCATCTGACTACGGCATCGTTCTCGACTAGATAATTGCGGTCCGCTGCAGCCAAGGCTGCAGCGGACCGCTTCTAAGCAATAAGCAACTCGAAGGAGCAGGATAATGGCCGGACTCACCCTGACCAAGGGCGCTAATCTGTCGCTGACAAAGGCAGCCCCGGGGCTGACAAAAGTACATGTCGGACTCGGCTGGGACCCCCGCACGACGACAGGTGACGCTTTTGACCTCGATGCATCTGCACTGCTGCTAGGCGAGGACGGAAAGGTTCGTTCTTCGGCGGACTTTATCTTCTACAACCAGGCTTCAACGCCGGACGGCACCGTCGTTCACAAGGGTGATAACCGCTCCGGCGACGGCGACGGAGACGACGAGACCGTCGCCGTCGACCTTTCCACTCTGGCAACCGACGTTTCCCGAATTGTCTTCGTAGTGTCCATCGACCAGGCAGAGGAACGGCGTCAGAATTTCGGCCAAGTACGGGCAGCCTACTGCCGGATCGTGAATCAGGAAACCGACGTTGAAGTGGCCCGCTACGACCTCAGCGAAGATGCCGCCCCGGAAACCTGCATGATCTTCTCAGAGTTGTACCGCCACAATGGCGAGTGGAAGTTCAAGGCTGTGGGACAGGGATACGCATCAGGCCTCGCCGGTGTTGCCGCTGACTACGGCGTTCAGCTTAGCTAATACGCTTGACGACAGGGATCCACACATGAGTATTCAACTGACACCGCCGGACGCTTCCGACTCAGCCTTGCTATTGAAGGCGCCGGATGCCCCGGAAATCGTAAACGAAGACGCAGCTCCGGGTATGGTACCGGTTCCAGCCGAACGCCAGACCGAAATCAACGCCCAGGCCAAAGCCTTCATCGCGGAGATCGCCGAGATGAATCCCCATAGCCCCGAGTACTCGAGCAAGATCGACGGCATCAACCGCCTGGCCGGCGAACAGCTCGTGGCGTCCTCGAATACCTCAAGTCGCCTGCTTGAGCGATCCTCGACGTCACTTGCCGGCGCCAAGAAATCGGGGAACAACGCACAGATTCAGGTGGCTTCCACGCTGGGCGAGTTGCGTACAACTGTCGAGGATCTCACTCCCAATGGTGCAGACCTGAGTGTGGGCCGCAAAATCCTGGGTATCATTCCCGGCGGTAACAAGCTAACCAAGTACTTTCAAAAGTACGAGTCGGCGCAAACACAGCTGAACAAGATCATCAAGTCCCTGATGTCCGGGCAGGACGAGCTTCTCAAGGACAACGCCAGCCTCGCCCAGGAGAAGACCAATCTTTGGGAAACGATGCAGGGCCTGAGCGAGTACGCCGTTTTTGCCAAAGCTTTGGACGCGGCCACTTCCGACAAAATCAGCTCCATGAAGATGGCCGGCCAGATCGAGGAAGCGAACAAGCTCGACTCTGACGTGCTGTTCCCCATCCGCCAGCGCCACCAAGACATCCTGACCCAGCTGGCCGTGTCGGTTCAGGGGTACCTGGCCATCGACATGATCCGCAAGAACAACACCGAGCTCATCAAGGGCGTGGAACGGGCCAGGACCACCACCATCTCGGCTCTGCGCACCGCCGTGATCGTGGCACAGGCGTTGGCCAATCAAAAGATGGTCCTCGACCAGATCGACGCCATCAACACCACAACCAACAACATGATTCTCAATACCAGTCAGATGTTGAAGGATCAGACCGGCCGGATTCACCAACAGGCTGCGACCTCCGGGGTGAGTGTTGAGACGCTCCAGAAGGCGTTCGACAATGTCTTCGAGACCATGGATGCCATCGATACCTTCCGCTCGCAGGCCAACAAGAACATGGAGGGCACCGTCCGTGCCCTTGAGTCCGGCCTTGAGCGCGCCAAACCCTACTTGGAGCGCGTCCGCCAGCAAGAGGGCAACTAAAGTTGCTGTCACGAAAAATCCAGCAGAAAAATGGTCGGTAAGTTCATAGGGTCCCTGTTCAGCGCCGCTGCTTCACGCAACTCCGACGCTGAACAGGGGCCCGCGCCCGTGCTCGACCAGAACGTCATAGATCTGGGTACCAACCGAGCCTCACTAGACGCCCTCCGCACCGAAATCCGGCGCGCAGGCGGCGAGCTGCCCACTCTTATCTACTCGCAGTTCCGACAAATCGATGACCTTCTCGCGCCTTTGGTGGCCCACATGCAACAGACCGATGCCTCCACGGAGCAGGTGGTTCTCGCGGGTGCAATCATCAGCGATTACCTGCCCACGTCACTGAGGACGTACCTGATGCTTCCCAAATCGTCCCGCGTGGGCGGTTCAGGCGAGACGACTACACTGCTTGCGCAGCTGGCAACTTTGCATTCCACAGTCCTCAATCTGAATCAGCAAGTCCGCAGCGGTGCAGCTACCGAACTGGCCATTCACGGGAGATTCCTCCAGGACAAGTTCGATTTGGGCAGCCTCCATTTGGAAGGACAGTAGTGGCGTCAATGATCCCTGGCGGCAATGCTGCATTGACAGGCGAGAACCCTGGTCTTCGCAAAGTACTGGTGGCATTCGGGTGGACCATAACGCAAAGTCTCGGACCCCAGGCCGAGCTTGTCCCGATGGCCATCATGTGCGGGCAAGACGGGCTGGCCCTCTCCGACGACCATCTAGTGTTCTTCAACCAGCTCGCGACTCCCGAGGGGAGCATGGAATTCGTCGGCGCTGACGACCAGGAACAAATCGACGTGGACCTGGCCAATGTTCCTGAGGCTGTGCGGAAAATAGCCTTTGTCGTCTATGTGGATCCCGATCTTCGTGGTCCAGGGAACTTCGGCCCCGT
This sequence comes from Arthrobacter sp. SLBN-100, assembly GCF_006715305.1. Classification (NCBI taxonomy): domain Bacteria; kingdom Bacillati; phylum Actinomycetota; class Actinomycetes; order Micrococcales; family Micrococcaceae; genus Arthrobacter; species Arthrobacter sp. SLBN-100. The sequence goes on along the minus strand of NZ_VFMY01000001.1, from coordinate 4,107,622 downwards.
GAAAAACTCCTACGTGCGGTTGGCGGACGAAACCAACCGCGAACTTCTTCGGTTTGATATTCCGTTGGGAAATCAGATGCAGGTCAAGGCCATGTTGTTCGGGGAACTCTACCGACACAGCGGCGGCTGGAAGTTCCGGGCCATTGGCCAGGGCTACCAGAACGGGCTTTCCGGTGTGGCTGCCGACTACAAGCTAGCGCTCTGACATGGACCATCAAGCGCGACGCCCACGTCCCGATATCACCTACATTTCCCGCCGTATCAGGCCGACAAGTACCCACAGTGTGACGGCCCGGAACCGCGTTCAGGAAGCACCCCTCGCAAACCACACGGATCGCCCACTCAGCGCTGCGTCGTCGTCGGGCCTCAGCCTGGAACGCCCCCGATCAGGCAGCGGACCTTCCGCAGAGAGGGGGGCGCGCCCACCCTTGCTGGCACCTGTCCGCGACTCCGCACGCCTTTTCAGTGCACCGAGTTTCACGGAGAGCCGCCAACTGGCTGAGGGCGCTCCCGTCGTGCGCCTGAATGCACGGCAGTCCGGCATCGGGACGCTCTTGGTCCACGGCCCGCGGTCAACCGCCTGGGAGGATATCGACCAGCTGACAGGCGCTGAAAATGCGCGGGGTGAGAGGGCCGGTGTCGCCAGCCCCACTGTCGGAAACAGAAACCTGGTGGCATTCCATGACGGCTCCGCCGCGATCGCCCTCAGACACGTCAAACGTCTCCGGCGCGCGATATTCATAGCACAGGAGGAGCCTCTGGTCGTCAGCCTTTTTGGGGAATCGGCATTGGCGGTTTCCCCCAAAGCCTCTGACGGCAAACGCGCGGTGTTGTACATCGCCCGCATTGACAGCCTCCTTGAGCTTCGTGCGGAGTACGTCGAGGCCGTAAACGACGAAGCCATCTGGGCTGCCTTCGGCTTCACCATGACCACTCCCACCAGCGTGCACACTGGCCGCCGCTAACATTTTTTGAGCCAAATTTTGGGGATGAATGCGACACTTCAAATCTTTGAGCCAGTCCGAACGCGGGCGGCTGTTTCTCTCGCCACCCGAAGAACTGACACGCAATTCCGACCCCGGCCTCCTCGCCGTCGCCCTCGGTGCCACCCTCTACTCTCCCGCGAACCGGCCGGGTCTGGCGAAGGGGGTGCTCAAGCAGACCGAACACGGCTGCATCAGCTTCGTCCTCTGCCTGGAAGACTCCGTCGCTGATGACGATGTCGCCCGCGCTGAAACAATCCTCCTCGAAGCGCTGGCTGAACTTGCCAGCCAGCAAGACAGCACAGCACTCCCGCTCCTGTTCATCAGGTGCCGGACCCCGGAGCAACTGCTCGACGTCGGCCGGCGGGCGGGGTCCTCGCTCGGCGTTGTGGCGGGTTTCGTGCTGCCCAAATTTGAGGACGAAACAGGCCGGGGGCGGTCTTTTTTCGAGGCGCTGCGCCGGCTGAACCGCGAGGCCGGCCGAATCGAGGCGGACGGCGGACTTTCGCCACTCTTGGCTATGCCTATCATCGAAGACCCCGTCACCACTTATGTGGAGACACGGACGGCAGCCCTGCAGAACGCACTGGCCGTGATCAACGCGAACCAGGACCTGGTCCTGTGCATCCGGATCGGAGCCACGGACATGTCTGGCGCTTTTGGGCTCCGCCGTTCACGGGACCTGACCATCTACCACGTCAATGTAGTGGCCAACGTCATCGGCGACGTCGTGAACGTCTTCGGCCGGACAGGGAACAGCTGGGTCATCACCGGACCCGTCTGGGAGCACTTCTCCAATAAGGAGCGGGTCCTGCGCCCCCTCCTGCGGGCGACGCCGTTCATTAACCTCGATGAGGAGGCCCTGCGCCAGCGCCTGCTGCTGGCTAACCTCGACGGCTTAATTCGTGAGATCGAGCTCGATCAGGCCAACGGGTTGCTGGGCAAGACCGTAATCCATCCAAGCCATGTCCCAGTGGTGCACTCGATGTCAGTTGTCAGCCATGAGGAATACCTGGATGCGACCGATATCGCTGCTGGTCATTCCGGCGGGGTCCAAGCCTCTTCCTACCGAAACAAAATGAACGAACACAAGCCGCACCGTTCGTGGGCTGAACGGATCCTGCTGCGGGCCAGAGCCTTCGGGGTGGCAAACCCCGGAATCAGTTTCGCGGAGCTCTTAGAAGCGAGTATGAAATGACAGTCGCAGAATCCCTCTATCCCGATCCCGCCGGAAGCTTCGCTGAGTGGGGATTGGCGGTCTCCCCCGGCTCGGTGCCCAGTCTCTTGCCGGTCACGTCGCTGGTTGGCCTGGCCTTGCGCCGCAACCCCAAGCGGGCCCACCTGTTGGTCTCGCGGGTTCTGGCAAAACACGTACCCACAGAGCCGGGAATCGCAACGGCAGCAGGCCTGTTGCTGGGGTTGCTGGTGCGCGACGCCCTTAGCCCGCTTACGAATACCCTCGTTCAGGACGCTGCGTCCCGGTTCGAAGACCTTCTGGCGGGGGAACCAACAGCAGCACGCGCTGGCCGGAGCGCGGCAATCGCTGAACTCTGCCGGGACCTTCGCGGCCAGCCGGCCCTTCCGGACGTTGCCACCATGGGCTACGCAGAGACCGCCACAGGGCTGGGTCAGCTGGTGGCCGATTCTCTGGGTTCCTACTACATCCACTCCACCCGCCATGCGGTGGACGGTGCCGACTCGGTGCGCCCCTACGTGGCCTTCGAGGAATCCCACTCCCATGCCACGTCGCATCAGCTTTTCCCCACCCGGCATGCAGCCCTCAGCGGCGCAGGCACCATCGTTCTGGTCGACGACGAACTCACCACCGGTGCAACCATTATCAATACAATCTGCGCTCTCCATCAGGCAGCCCCGCACCAGCATTACGTTGTTGCTTCACTAATCGATTTGCGATTAGCAGCCGACCGGATCCGGCTGGACGACTTGGCTGTCGAGCTGGACTGCAGGATCACCGTTGTGAGCCTTGCGAACGGCGACATTGCTTTGCCCGACGACCTGCCGGCCAAGGCAGCCCTGCTGGTGAGTCAGTCGGGGGTAGGGCCTGTCGGTGCGCCCAGCAGCGGGGACGTGTCAGTCCTGGACCTCACCCGCCGGGTAAACCCCGTCCGGAGCGCCCGGTTCGGAATCAACTCGCGGCCCGAATCGGCCGCCGTCGCCGAACGCATTGCAGAGGAACTGGCCGCGGTGACGCCGGCCGCCGGCAGCCTTCTGGTGCTGGCCACCGAGGAGTTTATGGCCCTGCCGTTGGCCACGGCTGCCGCCCTGCAGGACAGGCTGCCCGGGGTGGCGGTCCGCTACTCCACCAGCACCCGCTCCCCCATCGCCGTGATTGACGGACCAGGGTATCCGGTCCGCTCGGTGGTGACCTTCAACAGCCACGACGTCACCGCGGATGGTCCCGGAAGGCGCTTTGCCTACAACTTCAATCACCCCGGGCAGCGGTTTGACCAAGTGGTCGTGATGGCCGAACCAGGAACGCCAGAAACTGCCTTGATCGGCTCTGAGAGCATCGCAGAGGCTGCGTCCAGAACGGGCGCCAGCGTGCAGGTGGTACTCCTGAGCTCGGAGCGGCCTTTCCCGACACCAGGTCAGGGGCCCTCCTTTGGTTCGTACCAGGCAGGCGAAGTGCAGTGGCTGATCAAGGACCTCAGCTTCGCCGAACTGGAAGCCCCTACCGCTGAACGGGAGGCTGCCATCCAGTCAGGCCGAGCCAATTACGCAGAATCGCTGCCCGAGGAATATGAACCCTCACGTGAGTACGAGGAACTGTACAAGGAAGCCCTGTCCAGGTCAGCGGCACGGGTGGCGCACGCCGTCGGCACCGTAACCGAACAGGTAATAGCGCTCCGGGATGGCACTCCCGTTCTCGTATCCCTGGCACGGGCGGGCACACCGGTCGGAATTCTGATGAAGCGCTGGGCCAAGCAAATTCACGGCCTCGAACTCCCCCATTACACGGCGAGCATCGTGCGGGGTGTTGGCATTGACCAGACGGCACTGAGCTACCTGGCCAGCCACTACCGGCCAGAACAAGTTATGTTCGTGGACGGATGGACCGGCAAAGGCGCGATCGCCCGTGAGCTTGCGACCGCCGTCGAATCCTTTGCGCGCACGGACGGAGCACGCTTCAGCCCGGAACTTGCGGTGCTCGCCGATCCTGGGCACTGCACGGAAATATTCGGCACCCGGGACGATTTCCTGATTCCGTCGGCCTGCCTGAACTCGACTGTATCCGGCCTTGTCTCACGCACTGTCTTCAACCGAAACCTCATCTTCCCCAATGACTTCCATGGGGCAAAGTACTACCGCCAGCTGGCAGCCAAGGACGTCTCCGGCGCCTTCCTCGACATTGTGTCCGAGCGGTTCACCGAGGTCCAACACTCCGTTCTTACGACCGCGGCAAGAGCCTCAGGGGAAGATGCCGGCCCTCGGCCAGCGGACTGGTCAGGATTGGCGGCCGTGGAGCGAATCAGTAAGGAATTCGGGCTTAACAACACAAACCTCGTGAAACCGGGGGTGGGCGAAACCACACGCGTGCTCCTGCGCCGCGTCCCCTGGAAGATCCTGGTGCGGTCAGCCTCGAGTGAAGACGTGCAGCACGTCCTCCTGCTGGCCAGACTCAGGGGCGTGGAGGTTGTCTACGTGGAAGACCTCCCGTATACGTGTGTGGGTCTGATCCATCCCCTGCATGGTACGGCTCCAACGGCCGGGACTGAGAAGAAGGCGGCAGCACTGTGACCACACTGGCCAACGGAATTGACCTCGCACAGTCCTCCACCGGCAAGTCCTCGATGATGGTGGCATGTGATCTTGACCGAACGCTCATCTACTCGTCCAATTCCATGGCTCTCCAGTCTTCTGACAGCTCTACACCTTCGCTGGTCGTAGCTGAAGTTTATGAGGGAGCGCCGTTATCTTTCATGACGCGCACAGCTTGGGATGTGCTCGAACGGCTCGTACACGATGCCATCTTCGTTCCGGTCACGACGCGAACAGTGCAGCAATTTGGCCGCGTGAATATACCCGGGAGGGACCGAGGCTACGCGGTAACGACGAACGGGGCAGTCCTCCTACACCACGGAGTCCCGGATCCTGCATGGACCGATCTCATCCGAGCCTCCGTCCATGCTAATTGCGCCCCCTTGCAGGAGGTACACGACTACGTCCTGGGCGCCACCAGGCCCCCGGCGATCCTGCGGGGCCGAGTTGCCGAGGACGTCTTCGTGTACTCCATCGTGAACCGCGACGAACTGTCAGCCAACTATCTGGAGGACCTATCGGGATGGTGCCAGGAACGCGGATGGACCACTTCTCTGCAGGGCAGAAAGCTTTACTGCGTGCCGTCTCCGGTCAGCAAAGAGGCGGCCCTGGCGGAAATTCGACGCCGGCACCCCGTCGACATGTTGGTGGCGGCCGGCGATTCACTGCTGGACGCCGGCATGCTGCATCTCGCCGATTCCGCAATCAGGCCCCGTCATGGCGAACTGGACATGGCCGCCTTCCACCTTCCGCATCTCGACGTGACTTCTTCTTCAGGAATTATGGCCGGCCAGGAGATCCTCATGTTCGCAGCGGCACAGATCCCTGCACGACGCAAAGCTCTGACTAGCTGAGCGCCCCGGCATCTAATCCAGAATCCAGGCTGCAGCTTCCAACCTAAGGATGCTCTCTCACTCTCTCGAGAGAAGTGAGAGAGGGATTGCGCTGGCCTAAGGCGGCTCTTCGTGGTCGGTGGGGGACGGAGCTCGTATCGTTGAAGGCACGAAAAAAGGAGGCCGATGACGACACCCGGTGTCGTCGTCGGCCTCCTTTTAGGCCCGTGGTGGTGCTATCCCACGCAGGGCGCTGGGACTCTAGGCCGCCGTTGGAAGTGTTACGTAGCTGCCCTCGATGACGCTGGCAGCAACAACGGGAGTGCCGTCTACTGTGACATAGCTGCCACGGGTGACGGGGGGCAGGTTTCGGCCGCCAGCGACGGTGACATAGCTGCCCTCGACGCCGACGGGGACGCTGCCGGCGCGGAGAGTCACGTAGCTGCCGCCGCGCACCGCGGTGTCAGCGAGAGTGATCCCGGTACCGTTCTTGAGGGTGGTTTCGGTGGTGGATGAGGAGGTTGCGGGGCGTTCGGTCAGCAAAGTCATGGGTTCTCCGTGGTTTCGGGATGAGGGCCATACAGGTTCTTGTGCCGCTCAAGCAGGAGGGCGGTTGGGCGTCGCGTCGCTTGCCCCGCTGGCCCGGGTATGTTCACCGGTGCGGTACTCAAGGGCTACGCCGGCCTGTACCTAAGGTTACGGCTTATCCCGAGCCACTCAAAATAACGTGGGAAGGCTCACGTTTACGTCAGGCACATATGGTGGGCTACGTCATCCCCTACCTCGGCGCCAGCATCACGTAGCCGCCCAACGAGCGCATTTCTCCCGCGCCCGGTCCACCGTCTCCAGCGACACCTCCACCGTCCGCACACAGGGCTCCAGCCCAAGGTCAGCCTCAACAACCCCCATCGGATCCACCTAAGGTGGACCTTCCGGTAGACAGCCAGCGGGCCGCCGTCGGGCCCAAAGGCAACCAGCGTGTTGGAGGCCCTGCCCGGCTCCCCGGAGGTTTCCACCCCGCCACCAGCCCAATGCGGTGGCGGGGTGATGGCAACTCTGGTTAGGCCGGATCCTCCAGTTCCCAGTCCTTGACATCTGCAAAAGGAGCGAAAACGGAAGGGTCGAGTTCGTCGAATTCCAGATTGTTGCGGACAAGGTGCGGCCAGTTCCGGTTGGCCAGCGCGGCTTTGCCCAGCGCAACGACGTCCGCTGAGCCCTCCGCCAGCATGGACACGGCGGTGTCCGGATCGTCGAGCTTGCCGTTCGCGATCACGGGCACGCCCGAGTACTGCTTGGCCAGCGCAGCGAGGGTTTCCTCAGCGTCCGCGAACGCGGGCTCGGTGGCGCGGTATTCGGTGGTGTGGACAAAATCAATTCCCGTAGCGCCCAGGGTGGTGAAAATGACTTCGGCTTCTTCCACTCCTCCGCTCCACTTGTGGTCATTGTCGCTGACCTTGGACTGGGAGATACGGATCCCCACCGTCATGCCCGGGCCAACCGCCTCGCGGACGTCGCGGCAGATCTCAGCGGCGAAGCGCACCCTGTTTTCCGGTGAGCCGCCGTAGTGGTCGTCGCGCTGGTTCAGGTAGTCCGTGAGGAACTGGTCCAGCAGGTACCCGTTGGCACCATGGATCTCGACGCCGTCGAAGCCGGCCTGCTGGGCGTGCAGCGCGGCCGTGACGAAGCCATCCCGGACCTCTCTCATTTGGGACTCGGTGATCTCCGAAGGAACGGGATACGGGCCTTCTCCGCGGTAGAACCCCAGCTGCTCCCCCTTCGGTGCCACCGCCGATGGTCCCACTGAGGAAGTCACAAACCTGTTCCCCTGGCTCTGCGCCCCCGCATGCATCAGCTGGGCGAAGATCTTAGAGCCCGCCGCGTGGACGCCGTCGACGACTTTCGCCCAGGACCGGGCCTGCTCCTCTGTAGCGATGCCCGGCTGGTAGTGGTAGCCCTGGCTGTGGGCGGTGTCCGGATAGATGCCTTCCGTGATCAGCAGCCCGAAACCTCCGCGCGCGAACGTCCGGTAGTAGGAGGCCATTCTTTCCGTGGCATGCCCGTCCTCCGTTGCGCTGATCCTTGTCATGGGAGCCAGGGCTACCCGGTTGTCCAGCTGCGTGGAACCAATCCGGATGGGTGACCAGAGCGGGGTGTAATCAGTCATTCAAAGTCTCCTTGGAAGTAATTGGATGCCGCCGGGTCCGGCGGCATCCCAGCCGCGCGCGCCGGCAGGCCCGCATTGGCTGGATCAGCCGCGTACGCCTGCCGGCGTCTGCGCAGGCGGTCCAAAACCGACGCGTCGGTGAAGCACCCGAGCACAGCAACCCACAGTTCTTCGAGAGTCTGGCACTGCGCGGAGAACCCCGCGGGGCCGGTCATCATCCAGCCGTCCTTGAGTGCAGTCACCTTCGGGGCACCCGGGAGGCCGGTGCAGACCGCGTTGACCGTGCCTGCCACGATCAGGTGTTGCCGCAAGGTCCGCACCGGTCCCAGGGCAGGGTCGTCGACGGTAGTCCTTCCACAGGCCCCGCACATGTCGTCCCCTTCCTTACGGCATGACGTCGCCGGAGTTGGGCCCCAACGTCTGTCCCACAAACAGGTTTCCGCCCGGGTCGCTGGCCAGCAGCACTGCGGCAGGGGCCACTTCCGCCGGCGTCCCAAAGCGCCGCAGCGGCAGCTCGGCACGTTTCGCGGCCTTCCAGCTTTCCGAGATGCCCTCCACCAGGGGCGTCTCAATCGGCCCCGGGGCGATGCAGTTGACCAGGACATTGTCCGCCGCCGTTTCCAGGGCAAGAGCCTTGGAAAGCCCCACCACGCCGGCCTTGGCCGCACTGTAATGGGTCAGCCCCATGCCGCCCTTTATGGCCAGCTGGGAGGCGATGTTGATGATGCGGCCCCATTTCTTTTGCCGCATCTCCGCCACCACCTCCCGGCAGCACAGGAACACACCGGTCAGGTCCACCGTGAGGGTCTCATTCCACATGGCCAGGGACATGTCCTCCAGCGGAGACTCCGTCAGCAGGCCCGCGCTGTTGACGAGGACGTCGATGCCGCCCAGCCTGTCCCGGGCTTCAGCGAAGGCCGCCCGCACGCTGGCTTCATCTGCAACATCCACGCGGATGGCGCCGTCCCCTCCGGCCCGGTCCAGCACAGCCACCCGGTCCCCGTTGGCCAGGAAGGCATCGGCGATGGCTTTGCCGATCCCGCTGGAACCGCCGGTGACAACCACCCCGCGGCCGTTCCCGGCTTGAGCGTTTCCGGAGGCCTGGTCAGCAACATGAGTCGATGTGTTCATGGTGTCCTTTCCTTCTCGGCGCGCTGTCAGGCGCGCATCTTCACGGTGAGGCCGCCGTCGACCACCAGCGCCTGCCCCGTGATGTAGCGGGACTCGTCGGAAGTGAGGAACCCAATCACGCTGGCCACTTCCTCCGGTGTTCCCACCCGGCCCCAGGGGATGTCCTTCCCGGCCCGCTGCAGCCCCTCGGGCCCCAGTGAATTCACCGGATCCAGGGACTGCGGGGTTTCGATCAGGCCGGGGATCACCGCGTTGGCGCGGATCTGCCGCGGGCCGAGTTCCACGGCCACGCTGCGGATCAGGCCCAGGACGCCTGCCTTGGCGGCGGCATAGTGGGCGTGTTCCTCCCACCCGTACACCCCGCCGGCGATGGACGAGACCGCAACCAGCGCGCCGCCGTCGGTCATTCTCTCCGCCCCGGCGCGCAGCGTGCGCAGCACGCCGGTGAGGTCCACGTTGAGCATGTCGTGCCAGCGCTCGTCCGTCATCTCCCCCAGCGGGGAATTGCGGAGGATCCCGGCGTTGGCGATGGCGTAGTCCAGCCGGCCGTACTCGTCCACGGCCCGCTGGGCCAGGGCGTCCACGGACGCGGTGGTGCGGACGTCCACTTCGTGGATCACCGCCTCACCGCTGGCCTCCTTGACCAGGCGGAGGGTTTCCTCCGGGTCGTGGGGGTCGCCGGGGAAGGTGCCGATGACTGACACCACTCCCTGGCGGGCGTAGTGGACTGCGAGGGCGCGGCCGATTCCGCTGGCGGCACCGGTGATGATGGCTACTTTGTTACGGGACGTCATGGGGGTGGTCCTCCAGGAGGGCTTCAACGGGGGGCTTGGCGGCGATCATCAGGAGTCCGGAGACCAAGGTGCCGAGGGCACCGACCCAGAGGGCAGCGGCGCCGGTACCGGCCCCGGCAGCTATGGCCGTGAAGATGGCGCCGCCGAGGATGGTTCCCGGCTGGCTCATGGCACCGATGAAAGCAGTTCCGGTTGCCCGGCAGCTCACCGGGTAGCACTCGGCCATGAAGTACTGGATGGCAGCATAGGGTCCAACCAGGAAGAACAGTCCGGCACCGTAGGTGAGGATGATCATGAACGCGTCGGTAGCGATCGGGCTGAGCATGATCGCGAAGGAGATGCCGGAGAGAATCCAGCCGCCGATAATGGTCCGCTTGCGGCCGATCTTGTCACCGAGCCAGCCGTGGAAGACGTAGCCGAAGTACGCGAGCAGGTTGATGATGATCAGCATCCAGAAGGCGTCGGAGAGTTCCACGCCCTTGGCGTTCTTCAGCACCGAGCTGCCCAGGACGCTGAAGATGGTGATGCCGAAGAAGTTCACGATCCATGCGAACGAGAACACGATGGTGTTCCGGCGCAGGTGTGGCTCCCAGATGCGCTTGAGCGGTGCTGCCGAGGAGTGCTCGACGCCGTACGCGTGGGCCAATGAGTGCGCGTCCGCCGTCTTGCCGCTCTTTTCAAGCTCGGTCAGCTTGTGGTGCAGTTCGAACTGGGGCGTTTCCTTGAGCTTGCGGGCGATGACCCAGACGATGACAGCGGCAGGAATGGTGGCCATCAGGTACAGGGCGCGCCAGCCGAGGGAGGGCAGGAAGGCCAGTGCGAGGGCGCTGGCCAGCAGGAACCCCAGCGGCCATCCGCCCTGGATGAAGGAGTAGTGGAAGCCGGGGCGCTTACGCTTGTCGGCCACTTCGGTGACCTGGTAAACCTCGTTCATGTAGGTGGCGTTCACGGCCTGCTCGGAGAATCCGAGCCCGCCGAAGGAACGGACCACCACCAGCATGGCGTTGCTTAAGAACGGGATGCCCGTGGGAATGAGCGCCGTGAGGCCGGAAACGATCGCGGTTCCACCAATGGTGGTCATCATGCCCTTGCGGCGGCCCAGCCTGTCGATGACGGGCCCGATGCCAAAGCAGACGATGGCGGTGCCGACGGCGATCCACGTATTGATTGCGTACGCTTCCGTGGCGGACCAGCCGAACTCCTCCTGCATGGCTGGCAGCAGGGTGCCGAACAAGCCGTAGTCGAAGACGGCCACGGTCCAGGCCAGGAGGGCAAGGACGGTAGCGGTGGTGGTGTTGCGCTTGGAAAAGACCGGGAAGCGGCGCTTCTCGTCAGGGCGGGGCTGCGACAGGTCTACAGCCGGTTCTTGTACGGTCATGACTTGTTGTCCTTACGGGGGCTGCGGGAAAGGAAGGAGTCAGCGATCTCGTCGAAAGTCAGCCAGCTGACACCCTCGTGGGAGTTGATGTGTTCGATGAGGCGCTCGAGCATGAGCAGCACCTGGGGGCGGCCCGAGACGTCCGGGTGGATGGTCATGGTGAAGACGGCCTGGTCCATTTCGCGGTAGACCCAGTCGAACTGGTCCCGCCACATCTGTTCGATGTCGCGGGGATTGACGAATCCGTGTGAGTTCGGCGCTGCCTTGATGAACATCATGGGAGGCAGGTCATCGAGGTACCAGTTGGCCGGTATCTCCACCAGGTCCGTTTCCTGCCCGCGCACCAGCGGCTCCATCCATGTTTCGGCGTCCTTGGTGTAGTCGATCTTTTTCCATGAGTCGCCTACCCGGACGTAGTACGGTTCGAAATCCCGGTGCATGAGGGAGTGGTCGTACTTGATGCCCCGTTCAAGGAGGATTTCGTTGGTGACAGGCGAGAATTCCCACCACGGCGCCACATAACCCGTGGGCCTGCGCCCGGAAACCTTCTCGATCAGTTCGATCGAGCGGTCCAGGATGGCGGTCTCCTGTTCCCGGGTCATGGCGATCGGGTTTTCGTGCGAGTACCCGTGGACGCCGATTTCGTGTCCGGCATCCACAATCATCTGCGTCAGTTCGGGGAAGGTCTCGATCGAGTGGCCCGGTACGAACCAGGTTGCCGGGAGGTTGTATTTCTGGAACAACCGGATCAGCCGGGGTCCCCCGACTTCGCCGCTGAAAAGGCCCCGGGAGATGTCACAGGGGGAGTCCTCGCCTCCATAGGAGCCGAGCATGCCCGCCACTGCGTCAACGTCCACGCCGAAGGCGACTTGAATGTCCTTAGCCATGAAATTTTCCTTTCAATTACGTATAACCGGGGGTGTTCTTGGGTGTCAGGTGGAAGGTTCAGGAGGCCTCCCTCGTTGGGCGAAGATCTCGGTGATCTGCTCCCGGTTGAGGTTGAGCCTGAGCAGGAGGTTGAGCAGGATCAGCGACTGTGACGGCCGCAGATGGCCCGATCCGATGGCCCCGGCCGCGCGCAGGTCCTCGCCGCCGCCTCCGGCCCCATAGATCGGGACCACGGGTCCGGCGTCCACGCGGGTGCTGGTGACCACCACGACGCCGGACGCCACCGCGGCGGCGACCTCGGAGCAGAGGCTGGGGTTGGCATTGCCGCTTCCGGTACCTTGCAGGACGATGCCGGCCGCTCCCGCTGCAAGGGCGGCGTGCATCAAGGTGGAATCGGCGCCGGGATAGGCGGCAACGAGGTCCACCCGCAGGGAGCCGCTGTCCGGCCGGGGCAAGGACAGGGCCTCCGGCCTGCTGCCACTGCCCGCCATTGCAACTTCTCCCTGGGCTGATACTTGGCCAAGTACCCCGAAATCGGGGTTCGCAAAGGCATTGAGCCGAAGAGTCTGGCTCTTCCGGACGCCGGCGGCCGGGAAGACGGTGCCCGCAAAGTGCACCATGACACCTTTTCCCTTTCCGTCTTTCGAACCCGCGACGGCGATGGCGCGGGCCAGGTTGTCCGGCCCGTCGGGAGTTTCGGAGTCGGCGGCGCGTTGCGAGCCGGTAAAAACAACCGGCCGCTGGTCGCTATGGGTCAGGTCGGCGAGGTAGGCGGTCTCCTCCATGGTGTCCGTCCCGTGGGTCACCACCACACCCAGGACCTTGGGGTCCTTGAGCACTTCTTTGATGGTGGTGCAGATCCTGAGCATGTCTTCGAAGGTCAGGAGGTAGGACCCCTTCTGGAACACGTCCAGCACACGGACGGGATGGGACACGCGCGAACCGAGGGCGTTGAACACCTGCTCGCCGGTATCGGAGGCGACTGCGCCCCCGCCGAGGGAAGAACGCGACGAAATGGTGCCTCCAGTGGCCAGCAGCACGACGTGGGAGTCGGTAACGCTCATTTCAGCTCCGGTTGTTCGCTTGGGGATCCGAAACCCAATCGATTGGGTAACGTTCCGCGGGAAAGGGTGTTCGGATAAGAAAAGGGGTTCGGCACCAGGGGTGGTGGTGCCGGGAGGGTTTTTGGCCCATCTACCCAAACGATTGGGTACCGATGAAGAAAGACTATAGGATGTGAAGCGGATCACGTCAAGGGCTACCCCTTTAGTCCCCTGGCGGACCTGGGTGGCAGGCTGGGCTACAGTGACCCCGGTGGGCAGGAGAGGGACATGAAAGAGAAGGCCGACGGCGGCGGAACGGTCACGCTGAAGGATTTGGCGCGGGAGTTGGGGGTCCATCCTTCGACAGTCTCCAGGGTCCTGCATTCCGGCTCTGACGTGGCCAAGGGGGCCGCCTCGGCTGCCACCGCTGAACGCGTCCGTGAACTGGCCCGCAAGCTCGGCTACTCCCCCGACCCGCAGGCCGCCAGCCTTCGCACCCGGCGGACCAAATTGCTCGGCGTCATCGTCCCCCGGCTTTCGGACCTGGTCCTGGCCATCATGTACGAGGGCATCGACGAAGCCTCAGCCGAGGTGGGCTACTCAGCCTTCGTGATGAACTCCCGCGATGATCCCGAAGAACAACGGCGGAAGATCGACCTCATGCTGGCGCGCCGGGTGGACGGCCTGATCATTGGCGACGCCCATCTTGACGGGGGCCTCCTGCAGGAACTGACCGACCGGAAGGTCCCGTTCGTGCTGATGAACCGCCGGGTGCCCGGCTACCCGTCTGCTACCTGCGACGACGTCGTCGGTGGTGAACTCGTGGCCAGTCACCTCTGGGAGATGGGCCACCGGCAGGTGGCGGTGATTGCCGGCGAACCATACGCAAGCACCGCTATCGATCGCACTGCCGGCTTCCTGGACTGCTGGCGTTCGCTGGGCGGCACCATCTCCGACGATGACGTGGTGTGGTCCAAGTTCGATACGGCAGGCGGCCGGGAGGCCGGGGAAAAGATCCTCGCAAGTGGCAAGCCGCGGCCCACCGCCATCTTCGCCGTCAACGATTTCGCCGCCATCGGAGCGATGGGAGCCTTGCGGTCCCACGGCCTCACAGTAGGTCAGGACGTGGCCGTGGTGGGCTACAACGACACCTCCCTCGCGGCCGAACTTCCGATTCCGCTGACCTCGGTCCACTCCCCGATGGCGGACATTGGACGGACGGCAGTGCAACTTATCCAGGCTGTCCTCAAGGGCGAAAAGCCCGAACCTGCACAGCTAAAACCCACGCTGCGCGTGCGGGAAAGCAGCGCTGCCAGGGCACCGGCGGAAGTCGACGCCAACTAGGTCTCAAGGGCCACGACCCGCAATGCCAGCAGGCAAGTGGCGCGGACTTCGCCGTCATTCAGGTCAACACGCAGGAGCTCCTCGATCTTGCGCAGCCTGTACGTCAGGGTGTTGCGGTGGATGAAGAGCGCCTTGCAGGTCTCGCGGGTATTCCCGCTGTGCCGCAGGTACGCCTCAAGCGTTTCGCGCAAGGCCGTTCCGCCGTCGGAAATCAACGGGGCCAGAAGGCGCCGGGACATCGCCACCAGTCCCCGCCCGGGCAGGCCCTCCACCACGCCGGCAAGGTCGGCCACGGGCGCCTGATGGAGCCCCGGCTCACCCACCCGGCGGCGGGCCAGCTGCAGCACCAGCGGCAGTTCGTCCAGGTTCCCGCACTCGGCGACGACGGCGGACAGTTCCGGCGCGTCCTGGAAAGACTTCCGGACGGCTTCCATCAGCTCCATCGCCGCTTCCCCGCGCTGCACCAGCAGGGTTGTGAGGCCGGCCCCCTCCATGAACCGCACGATCCTGTATTCAGCCTGCAGGCCCACCCGCACACGCCAGGCGATGGTCCTCAGCTTAACCGGTGCAACCTCCCCCGCGCCGCCGATCAGCACCGCGCCCCACTCTCCGCCCGGCTCGAACCCGGCCTCCACGGCGTAGCGTTCCAAGGCCGCCGTCGGCGTTCCCCTGGCCTCATAGAGCGCCTCCATGAACCGTGCGGCTTCCCGCGAATGCAGTGGCGATCGGGAACCAAGGGTGTAGCTCAGCTGCATGGCGATGACCGCAGCCACCGGGCCTAACAGCGGCTGCAGCACGAGGGTGCTCTTAATTCCCTCGATGGCCAGCTTGAACCGGACGATTCCGCCGCTGGGCAGGCTCAGTGTGGTCCGGGCCGTTCCGCCCTCGGCTGTTCCTGCGGACATGAGTTCAAAACCGTTGTGGTCAAGGACCGCCACCCGTGCACGGATGGCCGTGGCCACCCGCTCCAATACCTGCGCCAGGGAATGGCCCCCCGCCGCCAGCCTGGTGCACTCATCCGCCAGCTCCCAGCCGGCGCGTAGCTCGGCGTAGCGTTCGGCCGCGATGAGCTGGTCCACGTGCCTCATCACCAGGACGAACGGCACCTCGGGAGGGAGCTCGAGCAACGGAAGGCCATGGGCTTCGCAGGCCTGCACCAGGCCTGCCGGCAGTTCGCGGTGCGCTGCACCCAGGCCGAAAATCAGCCCTGACACGGGCACGGACATCAGGCGCTCCACGTAGGCATCCCAGATGCGGTAGTCCTTGACGTTGAGGCCCATCCCGTTGGTCAGCAGCAGCGCGTTGACGCTAAGGAAGGGCGTGGGGTCCATGTGCTCGGTGGGCGCACACCAGGCGATGGGGCGGGCAAGACGCCCTGGGCTGCCGGGCACGGCAAGGCGGATCTTCAGCTCGGGATCCGGTACGAGATCAGCAACACGCATGGTAGGGCCTCCTGGCTTGTGCAAGCATCATAATTCACCTGCTCAGATTCGGCGATCTGCCCAATTCCCGCGCGATCATCACCTCTGTAGCGTTGCCTACATGCAAAAAAACGTGACGGAAACCACGCCGGCCCAGGTGCTCCTGAATTCGGACATGGGTGAAGGCTTCGGATTACACGAGTTCGGAAACGACGTTGCCCTGATGGAGATCATCGACGTCGCCAACGTCGCCTGCGGCTACCACGCCGGGGACCCGGATGTCATGAACCGGACGGTGGCCCTTGCCGCTGAACATGGCGTGGCTGTCGGAGCCCATCCCGGGCTTCCTGATCCCATGGGTTTCGGCCGCCGCCGCATGGTCCTTACCCCCGAGGAGGTTGAGTCGATCATCCTGTACCAGACGGGGGCCTTGACCGCCTTCCTGGCGAAGAACGGGCTGTCCCTCAACCACATCAAACCCCATGGCGCCCTCTATGGCATGCTCGCCGGGGACGAAGACCTGATGCAGGCGGCGGCGGGAACAGCGAAGCAGTTCGGTGTCCCGTTCTACGGCCTCGCAGGCACTGCCCATGAATCGGTATGCCGTGCCATGGGCGTGGACTTCGTTGCGGAACTGTACGTTGACCTCAACTACGGCCCCGCCGGCGAACTCCTCATCCAGCGCCGGCCCGCGCCCACAGACCCGGCCGCCGCGGCAGAACGCGTCAGCCGGGCAGTGGCAGGCGAGCCCGTGCCCGCCGTCGACGGCACTCCATTGAACATCACGTTCCAGAGCATCTGCGTCCATTCCGATGCTCCCAACGCGGTCGCCGTCGCCTCCGCCGTACGCAACGCACTCAACTCATCCCGATCCACCCACTCCTGAAAGCGAGCAGCACATGGCCACGATCGTTTCACCCCTTCCCGGAGTCTTCTACCGGAAGCCCGGACCGGGCAAACCCCCCTTCGCCAATGAAGGCGACACCATCGAAGTCGGGCAGACCATCGGGATCGTGGAAATCATGAAGCAGTTCACCGAGATCCAGTCCGACGTCGCCGGGACCCTTGAATCCTTTGAAGTCAACGAAGGCGACATGGTCAACCCGGGCGACTCCATCGTCGTCATCCGGGAAGGATAAAGGCAGCCCATGAAACTGTTCATCGCAAACCGTGGCGAGATCGCAGTGCGGATCGCCAGGACCGCCCGCGAAATGGGCATCGAAACAGTCTTGGGAGTCAGCGAGCCCGATGCAGAGTCACTGGCCGCCCGGTCAGCTGACCACTACGTGGTGGTTGGTCCAGCCCAGGCAGCCGCCAGCTACCTGAACCAGGACGCCCTGGTCACCGCGGCCCGGGAGCAGGGATGCGACGCTGTGCACCCGGGTTACGGTTTCCTCTCGGAGAATGCCGACTTCGCCCGGAAGGTGGCAGACGCCGGGCTGACCTGGGTGGGCCCGAACGCGGACACCATCGCCATGATGGGCAACAAGTCCCTGGCACGGGAGTCGGCAGCCAAGGCCGGGGTCCCCGTGCTCCGGGGCTCCGACGGCCCCCTGGACCCGCAGGCAGATGCCGTGGAAATTGCGCGCGGCATCGGCTACCCGCTGGTGGTGAAGGCTTCAGCCGGAGGCGGTGGCAGGGGCATTCGCTTCGTGCACGACGAAAGCCAGCTCCTGGAAACCATCGAAATGGCCCGGGGCGAAGCCGGTGCCGTCTTCGGTGACGCCACGGTCTACCTGGAACGGTTCGTGGAGCATGCCCGCCACGTGGAGGTGCAGGTCCTCGGTGACGGGACCAACTTCATCCACCTGGGTGACCGTGATTGTTCAATGCAGCGCCGTTCCCAGAAGGTGTTGGAGGAAGCCCCGGCTCCCGACCTTCCAGAGACCGTCCGTAACACCATCCGGGAGTCTTCCGTGGCTCTTGCCCGCGAATGCGGCTACCACGGGGCGGGGACGGTGGAGTTCCTGTACGACCCCGTCAACCACGAGGCGGCGTTCATCGAGATGAACACGCGCATCCAGGTGGAGCACCCCATCACCGAGCAGATCACCGGTGTGGACCTGGTCCGTGAGCAGCTGCTGATCGCCTCCACCGGATCCATGTCCATTTCACAGGACGACGTGCGCTTCACCGGCCACGCCATCGAATGCCGCATCAATGCAGAAGACCCCAACCACCATTTCTTCCCCAGCCCGGGCGTCATCCGGTCCCTGGAATGGCCATCAGGCGATGGAATCCGGGTGGACACCGGAGTGGAAGCTGGCTCCGTCGTGAGCCCCTACTACGACTCCCTCCTGGCAAAGCTGATTGTCCACGCCCCGGACCGGGACGCGGCAATCGCAGCCACCCTGGCGGCTTTGGGGGAAACGCACGTTGAAGGGATCAAGACCACCGTCCCCGTCCACATGGCGCTGCTGGCACGGCCTGAATTTGCCGGCGTCAGCCACCACTCCAAGTTCATCGAAACCGCAACCGACCTCTGGGGGGCGAAATGACCAGCGAAGCCGCCGTCCTTCCCGGTGCGCGCTACACCTGGGGCGGGGACGAATTCCTGTTCGTGGAAGTCTCCGAGGCTATGAGCCTGCCCGCGAACTTCAAGGTGATGTCCATCGCCGGCAGGCTCTCCGAGGCCCGGCTCCCGGGAATCGTGGACATTTGCCCCGCCAACGCGTCCCTGCTGGTGCGGTTCGATCCTGACGTCCTGCCTCCGGAACAGCTGGAAACGGCAGTGAGGGACATCGAGCGCGACCTGATGAACCACCAGGAGCGGGCGCTTGAAACCCGGATCGTTGAAGTCCCGGTTTGGTACGAGGATCCCTTCACCGCGGAAGTGGCACAGCGGTTCCGCGAAGGATTCCACCAGGATCCTGAAGGCAGCGACATCGACTATGCGGCCAAGGTCAACCACCTCAAGGACGCCGCGGAGTTCATCCAGCGGCACCACGAACAGCCGTGGCTGGTTTCCATGGTGGGCTTCGTGGCCGGGCTGCCGTTCCTGTTCCAACTGGTGGACCGCGACAAGCAACTGGAGGTCCCCAAGTACCTGAGCCCGCGGACCGACACCCCTAAACTGACCGTGGGGCACGGCGGCTGCTTCGGCTGCATCTATTCCGTTCGCGGCGCCGGTGGATACCAGATGTTCGGCGTGGCCGCCGCCCCCATCTTTGATCCCGACCAGGCCCTGGCGGACTTCAAGGATTTCATGGTGTTCTTCCGCCCCGGCGACATCGTGAAGTTCAAGCCGGTTACCGAGGCGGAATACAACGCAATCCAGGCCGAGATCTCGGGCGGCACCTTCCGCTACCGGCAAGCGCCGGTAACCTTCGAGCTGTCCCGGGCACTGGCCGACCCCGAAGGCTACAACCGTGAACTCATGGAGGCCCTCAATGGCATTTGAAATTGGAAACCCGGGCCTGGCCACCACCGTCCAGGACCAGGGACGCACGGGCCACTACAACGTGGGCATCCCGCAAAGCGGTTCCATGGACCAGTACTCCGCTGAGCTCGGGAATGCCCTGGTGGGAAACACGGCACGGGAAGCGGTGCTTGAGTGCACCTACCTCGGCCCTGTGCTGACCACTGACACCGACGCCGTCATCGCCATCACGGGCGCCCCCGTGGAGGTGAAGGTCAACGGGGAGTCACAGCCCCAATGGAGCCGGCTGCTGCTGAAGGCCGGGGACCAGCTCTCCTTCGGCGTCATCCAGGGCGGCACCCGCTACTACATCGCAGTCCAGGGCGGCATCGACGTCCCGGAGGTGCTCGGAAGCCGGTCCACGTACAGCCTCGGCGGGATCGGCGGGTTCAAGGGCCGGAAGCTCGAGGCAGGCGACGTCGTCCCTGTGGGCGCTCCCCTCAACAGTGGAAAACTCCCCCAGGCCGAAACTGTTCCGGAGGAATTCCGGCCCGTTTACGCCAAAGAGCAGGAAGTCCGGATCGTGCTGGGGTTGTACGACCACCGCCTCACCGACGAGGGCCTCGGCAATCTCCTGAATGAGGAGTGGAAGGTGACTCCGGTGGCTGACCGGATGGGCCTGCGCTACTCCGGCCCGGGCGTGAAATGGAAAGAGCGGGAACAGCCCTTCGGCGCCGGCTCGGATCCCTCCAACATCGTCGACGCAGGGTACGCCGTGGGGTCCATCCAGATCCCCGGCGGGACCCAGCCCATCATCCTGCACCGTGATGCCGTCTCCGGCGGCGGCTACGCCATGGTGGGCACCGTGATCAGCGCCGACATGGATCTGGTTGCCAGGGCGGCCCCCGGGACGGCAACCCGGTTTGTGGCTGTCAGCCTTGCTGATGCCCTGGAAGCCCGCCGGGATCTTGCTGAACACCGGACCAAGGCGCGGGCGGCACTGGGCGCCAGCCGCTGACGAGTGGAGGCGGGTCCCGAACATCCGGACCCGCCTCTGCCCGCAGAGACAACCCCGGTCGATGTCCGGTGGGTCTTGCCATTCTGATGCGAAGCGTCGCCCGAAGTGCGGGTCCGTAGCGGGCCGCCGCCAGGCTCAGTGCAGCGCTGCGCCGAACCGGTCCCCGATTCCCGTCAAGCGCTCAATCGGCTCGGTGGCAAAGACCAGGCGGACATAGTCCGGCGCCACCTGCTGCCCCCACTGGGTCATTGGGGTGGCGGCAATGCGCCCGTGCTGGAGCAGCCGTTGCGAAAGTTCGGGCGCCTTCTTTCCGAGGGCGGTCGCGTTTACCAGGAGCGACCACCCGCCGTCGGGTTTGACCACCGGCAGCCCGTCCAGTTCACGCAGAATCAGGTCCCGGCGCGCCTGCCAGTCCGCCACGGCAGCAGCAATGCCGTCGCCGGGGACGCCGTCCTTGGAAGCCGAGAGCGCGGCGGCCGCGCCAAGTTGTCCGAAGCCGCTGGCTACGGTGGTGTTGTATGTCGCCGCCAGCGCCACGTCCCGCATCACCTCTGCCGGCCCAACCGCCCAACCGACGCGCCAACCAATCATCCTGTAGTTCTTGGACACTCCGCCCAGCGTGATGGTGCGCTCCGCCAACGGCTCCAATGACGCCGGATGGCGAGACTGCAGGCCGTCGAAGAGAACCCTGTCCATGGCCGCGTCTTACAACAACCAGCAATCGGCCGCCGAACATGCTTCCCCGACGGCGTTCCATTCCGCGTCGGTGAACACATGCCCGGACGGCATGGACGGACTCATCAGAAGCAGGGCGCGCGTCTTTTTGGTCACGGCCGAAGCCAGCCTGTCGAGATCCAGCCGCCAATGGCCGTCGACCACGTTGAGCGGAACGAAGACGGGCGACGCGCCGGCAAGCCTGATCCGGTTGATGAACCCCGCGTACGTCGGATCAGTGACCACCACTTCGTCGCCGTGATCCACCGTGGCCAGAAGGGTGCTGAGAAGGCCGGCGAGCGCGCCGCCCGTGATGGCGACTTCCGTGGCGGGGTTATAGGCGCGGCCCGTTCGCGCACTGAGCTGATCGGCAACTACCTCGCGCAGCTGCCCGAGCCCGGTGAAGGGCAGCCAGCTGTTCGCATCCCGGCGGCCGACGGCCTCCCTGGTCACGGCCACGGCGGAAGGAGGCGGGGCGATGTCCGTATCCAAGTTCTCCATCCGCAGGACATCGGGATCATGGCCCGCAGCGGCCGCCGCCTTCTCGATCCCGAAAGGCTGGATGTTCAGGAATCGTGCCGTTCTCCCACGGGACATGTGTCGAGCGTCCCACCGGCCTTTGGGGCTGTCAATGGAGCGACAGCCATGAGCTGCACCACGGGCAATGACGGGCGGCGGGAAATGGCAAGGCAACGCCATGCCGGGCGGTTCCGGGGCAGTTGGGTGGGTAAAACGGAGGCGACGCCCCCGCAAAAGCCGGGGCGCCGCCGTCGTGCATGTCATTCTGCCTGAGTCAGTCGATAAGGACCGGGGGCTTGGCGGGCTCCTGTGCCTCAACGCTGCCAGCAACCTTGCCGGAACGGTGATGGAGCCAGTTCGCCACAGCCAGCAGTGCCACGAGCCCAAACGTGCTCAGGAGCTGCGGGCGGGAATCCTCGCCGATGAAGCCCACCGTGAAGATTGCCGCGAGGATAACCAAGCCAAGGGAAGTGAGCCACGGGAAGCCGGGCATCCGCAGGGGAAGCTCCGTTCCCTCGCGGTCGGCACGGAGCCGCAGCGCCAGCTGGGCCAGGAGCGCGGACGTCCACACCAGCAGGCACGTCGAACCCACGATGTTCAGCAGGACCGGGAGGACCTTCTCCGGGAAGGCCAGTTCCAGCACCACCGTGACTACGCCGAAGGCGACGCTCGCCAGGACCGCGACCACCGGCACCCGGGCCTTGGACACGGAAGCGAGCAGACGTGGTGCTTCGCCCCGCTCGGCCAGGGAGAACGCCATCCGGGAGGCACCATAGAGGTTGGCGTTGAGGGCGGACAGCAGTGCGGCGACGGCCACCAGGGTGATAGCGGTGGCCGCACCGGGCATGCCGGCGGCGTCCAGCACCGCAGCGAACGGGCTCTTCAGCCCCGCCGAACCCACGGGGACCACCGCAGCGATCACGAAGATGGCACCGATGTAGAAGATGAGGATGCGCCACAGTACAGTCCGCACTGCCTTCTTCACGCTGCGGGCCGGTTCCGCGGTCTCGGCTGCAGCCACAGAAACGATCTCAGTGCCGCCGAATGCAAACGCCACCACGAACAGCGCCGTGGCAATCCCGGCGAAACCGCTCGGAGCGAACCCGGCTCCGGTGAAGTTGGACAGGCCCGGCGACTGGACGCCCGGCAGCCAGCCGAACAGCAGGGCAGCGCCAACCAACAGGAACGCGACAATTGCCGCCACCTTGAGCAGCGCGAACCAGAACTCAAACTCGCCAAAGTTTTTCACACTGGTCAGGTTCACGGCGGTAAGCACCACGATGAACACGAAGGCCATCAGCCACACCGGCAGGGCCGGGAAGATGGTGGCCAGCAGGCCTGCCGCGCCCAGCGCCTCGGCCGCGATCACGACGACGAGCTGCAGCCACCACAGCCAGCCGACGGTGGCGCCGGCCACCGGTCCGTACGCCTTGGCGGTATAGACGGAGAAGGCACCGCTGTCCGGATTCGCGGCAGCCATCTCGCCGAGGGCCCACATCACCAGGATGATGAGCGTGCCGGCCACGAGATAGGAGATCAGCACTGCCGGGCCGGCGGCCTGGATGCCCGCGCCGGAGCCGATGAACAGGCCGGCGCCGATGGCGCTGCCCAGGCCCATCATGGTCAGCTGCCGGGGTTTGAGGGCCGCGCCGAGGGCGCGGGCAGACGTCTTTGTCTGTTGTTCCATGGGGATTCCTCTTAGTAGTAGGTGGAACGGAGTAGTAAAGGGTCAGGGAGTTGTCAGGCTGCGTGGGCTGCCAGGAGCCGGAGCACGCGGTCGTTGGAGGCGGCGTCGGCAACGGTGATCCGCACGCCGTCGTCCTGGTACGCCCGGACCATGATGCCCGCGCCGTCGAACGCCTCCACAAGCCTCGCCCGCAGGCTCTCGTCAGCCCGGATCCACACGAAATTGCCCTGGCTCGGCTGCAGTTTCCAGCCCTGGGCTTTCAGCTGCGCGGCCATGCGGTGACGCTCCTGCCGGACGGCAGCCACCCGCGCTTCCATCTCCTCCCCCGCGTCCAGCGACGCGATGGCCGCCTCTTGGCCCAGCGCGCTCACGGAGAACGGAAGGGCGGTGCGGCGCAGTCCCTCCGCAATGTCCGGCGACGCCACGGCGTATCCGACGCGCAGGCCGGCGAGTCCGTAGGCCTTCGAGAAGGTCCGCAGGACGCAGACGTTCGGGTACCGGCGGTAGAGCGCCAGGGAATCGGGGCCGTTGCCGGCTTCGGCGTATTCCACGTAGGCCTCGTCGATCACCACCAGGACGCCGGACGGCACAGCCTGCAGGAAGCCCTCGATGCGGTCGTGGCTGATCGGCACACCGGTGGGATTGTTGGGAGTGCAGAGCAGGATCACCCTGGTGCGGTCGGTGACGGCCGCTGCCATCGCGTCGAGGTCGTGGCCCTCGGCCTCGTCCAGCGGGATGCGGACCGGCCGGGCGCCTGCCAGCTCCACGAGGATGGGGTAGGCCTCGAAGGAGCGCCACGCGAAGATCACTTCATCCCCCGCGTCGCACAGTCCGGTGATGATCTGCTGGAGGACGCCCACGCTGCCGGGCCCCACTGCGATCTCCCCCGCGGTGACGCCCAGGTGCCGGGCGAGCCGTTCGCGGAGTTCGACGGCGGCCGTGTCCGGGTAGCGGTTCATGGTGCCGGCCGCGTGGGCCACCGCAGCCGCGGCAGCAGGCAGCGGCTCGTAATGGCTTTCGTTGCTGGCAAGTGCTGCGACGTCCATGCCGGCGCTGCGCCGGCCCGGGACGTAGGACGGAAGTCCGGCCACAGCGCCCCGAAGGGTGGGGAGCGCGGTGTCCGGTCTTGTCAGGAGTTGATCAGGGGTCATGAGGACCGATCATGATTGTGACCCGGGGCACATTGCAAGATACCCTCAACCCATTGGGACTTCTGCTCAACTTCTAGTACCTCTGGTGAAAATATGACCACCCCGAACTCCCGCGCCCTGGATTCCCTCGACGGCAGGATCATCCTGGCCCTCGACAAGGATCCCGAAGCCAGCGCCCTGGCACTCTCCCGGACGCTCGGCGTCGCACGAAACACCGTCCACGCCCGGCTGGCACGGCTCGAGCGCAGCGGTGCCCTCCGCTCCTTCAGCCGCAGGCTGGACCCCGCCGCCCTCGGATATGACCTGATGGCCTTCCTTTCACTGGCCATCAGCCAGACGCGGGCGGGCGCGGTGGAAAACGGACTCGCGGCTATCCCGGAGGTGATCGAGGTGCACGCCACCACCGGGGACGCGGACCTGATGGCCAAGGTGGTGGCCCGG
This sequence comes from Arthrobacter sp. SLBN-100, assembly GCF_006715305.1. NCBI lineage: Bacteria > Bacillati > Actinomycetota > Actinomycetes > Micrococcales > Micrococcaceae > Arthrobacter > Arthrobacter sp. SLBN-100. The sequence goes on along the minus strand of NZ_VFMY01000001.1, from coordinate 4,082,975 downwards.
AGCACGGCCGATCTCTATCGCATCACCAACCAGATCCTGGCCATCGACGGGATCCAGCGGACCAGCACTGCCATTTCCGTAGTTGAACTCATGCCACCCCGGTATGACGGCCTCCTGAACCGACTGTCCCAGCAGGACTCCCGCCCCTCGGACGAAACCGCGGGTGACGCAGACCACAACTAGGCATATTTTCAATGTCCACTGCTCTTAGCTGCCAATAATCCCAATCTAAACCGGCTCTATTGCTTATCTGACGACCTACTCGCAAGCTTCCTGCATGACTACTCTCACCGTCTCGGGCCGCGTGGCACAGGTTCTCAGCAGCTACCTCAGCGACGTCTTCGGCGTTATGGGCAACGGCAACGTCTACTTCCTGGACGCGGCCGAAAAGCTGGGCCTCCGCTTCTCCCCCGTCCGCCACGAAGGCGCCGCCATCGCCGCGGCCGACGCCTACTACCGCACGTCGGGACGTCTCGCAGCAGGCACCACCACCTACGGCCCCGGCTACACCAATGCGCTCACCGCCCTGGCCGAGGCGGTCCAGGCGCAGATCCCCGTCGTGCTCGTCACGGGAGATGCCCCCAGCAGCGGGGCCCGGCCGCAGGACGTGGACCAGGCGGCCATCGCCGCCGGCCTCGGCGCGGCCACCTTCACCGTCACCCGCGACGCCGCTGGCTCCATCACCCGGCAGGCGGTGGAGTACGCACTCACCCAGCGCACCGCCGTCGTCATTGCCATTCCCTACGACCTCGCGTCACTTGAGGCTGAGGATGAGGAACTTCCGGCGCCGTTGGCACCCCAGGTGACGGACGACGGCGGCACGGACCTTGTGCAGGTGGCCCGCCTGCTCGCCGGGGCAAAGCGCCCGCTGATCCTCGCCGGCCGCGGCGCACACCTCGCCGGCGCCGGCCCGGAGTTGCGCCAACTCGCCGACCGCCTGGGCGCGCTGACCGCCGGAACCGCCCTGGGGCTCAACCTTCTCGAGGGCGACGGGTACCTCGGGGTCGCCGGCGGCTTCGGCACGGACACCGCGGCCGGGCTTATGGGCGAGGCCGACGTGGTCCTGGTGGCCGGGGCGAGCCTGAGCCCCTTCACCCTGCGGTTCGGGCACCTGCTCGGCCCGGACAGCACCGTCATCCAGATCGACACCGCCGTGCAACCCACGCACCCCCGGGTAGACCTGTTCGTCAGCGCCGATGCGAAGTCCGCCGCGGGGCGTCTGCTCCAGCTGCTGAAGGGTGAGGCGGCGGCGGATGCCTGGCGCGCGGAAGCCCGCAAGCGGCTGGCCGAAGCACCGGCCCACCACCCAGGCTCCGACGACACCTCGGACGGCCGGCTGGACCCGCGCGCCCTCGCCACGGCGCTGGATGCCGTGCTGCCGGAGCGCCGCACGGTGGTCCAAGATGGAGGGCACTTCATGGGTTGGGCACCCATGTACTGGAACATCCCGCGGCCGCAGGACCTGGTGATGGTGGGGACCGCGTTCCAAGCCATTGGGCTGGGCCTCGCCAGCGCCGTCGGCGCAGCCCGCGCCGTGGGGGACGGCCGCACCCTGGTACTGGCCTCCGGCGACGGCGGCTTCCTGATGGGCCTGGCCGACCTCGAATCACTCATCGGTGCGGCGAAGAGCGCCATCGTGGTGATCTACAACGATGCCGCCTACGGAGCCGAAATCCACCAGTACGGCTCCCAGGGCCTGACCGAAAAGCCCATGCTGATCCCCGAGGTGGACTTCAGCGGGATTGCCCGGGCGCTCGGCGCCGAGTCGGCGATCATCCGGTCGCTGGCGGACCTTTCGGCGCTCACGGACTGGATCGATGGCGGCGCCAAGGGAACCTTCGTGGCCGACTGCCGGATCACCTCCAGCGTCCGGGCTCCCTGGATGAGCGAGTGGATGAACGCCAAGCAGGCCCCGAAGGCGGCAGTGGCGGGGTAGATAACCGCGGGCAGGACGGGACTCAAGCAGGTCGGGCATCATGTCCAGCCGTGGAAGCTGACACCGACAGCCTCGGCTGCGTGACGCGGTCACCCTGCTTAGCATCGCGAACATGGGCAAAGATGACGACAGCCTCGACTTCGTCAAGATCAGCTGCCCGCTTTGTGTTCCTTTCCGCCAATCTTGTCCATGTATCTGCGGAGCGGTGTCCAACGCGGACAAACCAGGGACAAAACCCCCTTGCATGAGGACCAGCCCAAGGTAGGCAGTTAGTGCCAGTTAGAAACGTCTTCACCCCAGCCGCTCACATACCTTATTGGCGCCAGCGGCGACGCCCCACGAGGAGGAGGCAGAGAATTAGTACTATTAGAATTGCGAAAATAACCACCCGCAGGGTCAGGCTCGGCAGGAGGGTCTCCTGTTCTCGCACAAAGTTGTAGCTGTCCACCATGACTGATACGAGTGTCAGAGAGGCCAGAACGACAGCTACGGAGTTGAGCAGTCTCTCCCGTCTACTCAACTCCTCCTGCTCGTTCGCCGACTGCACACTATACAAAACCTCGGTGGCGTTTGAAATCAATTCGTGCTTTCGCCCAATCTGTGCGTTCATCTCGAACCGGGAGAAATAGTTCTGGTCCTCGTCCGTCTGAGTGACCAAGCCGTACTGCGTGAGGTTGACAACAGCAAGAGCCATCGTTCGCAGCTTGTTCAGTTCCCTATGGTCGCGCACCGAATTACCTACAGCCCCCCCGTACCAGTCCGCTTGGGCCCGGATCTCGTCAAGGACCAGCTTCCCGTAAGCGTCGCACGTTCCAAGGAAGACATGCGCCTGCCTTACGTCGACAAGCATGCGTCTCAATTGCTCCAACCGTGTGGACGGGTCGCCCGTGTGCATACTTCTTGGCTCGAGCACACAGGACGCCCACGTGTAATGCAGGGTCCCGTGGAACTCAAACAGGAGCTGATCCTCCTCGCGAACCCCCAGAGACGCCAGGAGCGCAGAGATGTGTTGCTCGTCCCCTTCATCCACGCACAGGTACAGCCCGGTGAACGCCGTAAACTGTGTGAGCTCGACGTACCCCTCCGAATCCCTCGACTCGGATGGCTCTGCGCGCCGGGTCAGATTTTCTATGGGGTTGTCCGCTCGTGCAAGGGCGGCGCTGGCGTGTACACGCGCTACCTTCGCTATCTCTTGAGACACCGGTTTTGCGTAGGCAGCATATTCGAAACACGTTAGCACCCCGTCGACGTACGCCATGGGAACCCCCGGACCAAGCTGCAGATACAGATAAGCAACCCCGACTGCGAAAATGGTGATATCGCAAGAATTAACATCATGGTCTCGTATGTACGATTCGAGGATCCCATCGAAGTTCTCGCGCGATCCGAGATCCGGGCTCCAGCCTGTTTCGATTTCGGGTCGATGGACTTGCTCAAGCGCGGCATCACGCCACAACTGCATCACCTCAGGCGCTTTAAGGAGCACTGGCAAGATTGTCCCCCATCCCAGCGGGCTGTTGACGCCTACGTCGCTGATGCTGTCTGGCGGAGCTACGACCTCCGGCCGAAAGGCGGAGTCACTGATGCCATACGACTGTCCCAGGTCAAAATAGGTCGCCAACGCTGCTCGCATCTTGGGGCTCCTTCGGCCAACTCTCCACGTGAGGACCCCGTCGCTCCGGGGACAGTGCGGCTACTGTACGAGAGGAGCTGTTACTCCCGCGTTATTGCCAAGTGACGGTACAGAAGCAGTCAGGACGCGAGGCCCTTCGCAATTCGGTATCCACGGAGTTTGTTCTTCCCACAGGACGGCCATACCGGCGGCAACTAGGACTTTTTACGACGGCGGCATTCGGCTTTTGGAAGTCGTAGGCGGGGTGTGACAAAGAATTCGCGCAGGTTGCCTCAAGAACCAATCCTTCAGTGCCGTGAGCAAATAGCATCGCTTCACTAGCTGCACGATAGTTTGAGGGAAAGCCATGGACGGTCCGATGGACGATACCGTGCCGATGAACGGTCCCGAGATGCCGAATCGTTGCCGGTCTTCGATATCTCGTTTGACTACAAGACCGACAGGCCGGCGAAGACCAGGCCCGACGCGGATCGGGACAGTCCGAAACTCCGTTCGCTTCACGAGTTGCTGTGGACTAAGCGGCTCAAGTCCGGAATCCTTTTCGCTCCGAAACCGCCATTGCGTCGCCGGGACGGCTACCTGCCCACAGGCCAGTAGAAATGAATTTCCCCTTGTTCGCCGGGTTCGCGTTGAAACGGCCCTTCTGGCTGTCCGCCACAATCTCGATGCCGAAGCCGGCAGCCCACACCACAAAGCCGCAAAGCGCCCACCAGTCCAGCCCCACCCGGGTGGTGGACGTAACCGCAATCCAGGCGGCGGCCGCGGTGAGGACCACCCAGAGCCCCTGCAGCGTCCACGTGTTCAGGAAACGGAAGAACGAAGGCTTGAGCTCATCGAACCGGTCGTCCTTGCCGTGCCTGCTCACGCGGCAGAACAGGAAGCTTCCCAGCCTCGCCAAGTGGGCGGCGACGGCGGCGGTGGCGGGGTAGCTTCCTCAAACGGACACAGAGGAGATAGGCATGCCAGACGATCCTGCTTCCCCTTAAGACACGATGCGGCGGATACATATGGGTAGGGGTGCTCCGTGTATCCCGCGGATGGACAGGCAGTAACGCACAAGTAATTGTGAGGCGGCAGGCTGATGAAGGGCAGCGATCGATCCAAGAGAAGTTGGGCCTAAATGACGCCCAGAAATTGCGGAGGGAACTCCTGATGCAAAATCCGGAACTGCGACTGGACTCCGGTGCACAGCGGGAGTTCACGACGGAGCTTGCGCGGTTGGCCCTTGAAAGCACCTCGCCGGACGAGCTAATGGTCTTTGACGAGGTTGCCGATGAATTCTTTGCCGATCCAGGAGCCGTACTAAACCCGCGTAGCGAGACGATTCGATGGGCTTCGGCCTTGAGCTGGCTCTGTTAGCTCCTGCGGCGTTGGCAATCTGCGGAGAAGTGGTGCACTTCTTGGCAGACCTCATGGCCGAGACCTTTAAAGACGAGGCTAAATCAGTCCTTGGTTCCTATTTCCGCCGCATATTCGCTTCCGGTGACCAGCCGCCTGAGACAGAAGCGCCACAGTCCGCCATCCGCCTCAGCGACGAAGAAATGCAAAGGGTCCATGAAGCAGCGCTTAGGGAAGGTCGACGCCTCAAACTTCCTGAGGAGACTACCGCGTTAGTGGGGAACACCATCGTCGGAGCATTGTTAGTTAATGCACGCGGAGACCTCTCTTAGCCCAGATACCCGTAGAGGTCATTATGAGCCCGGCCAGTCCAGATGAACTGACGAAGAGTCGAGTTAGCGTCCTTGCCTACCCTGTCCCCACGACGGGTCGTTATCTGGTGTTCCTACTGGCATTGCTGACGTCGGGCCTCTTCGTTGGAACTTGGACGCATAATCAGGCGGCTGGCGACGCGTGGGCCGACAGCGTTTTAGCCTGCCAGTCTGCAGCAGGACGCGTTAGCGGGGGGAAGCGACCAGCAGGAGGTGATGCGACGAGGCGAGTTCCTGCAGGCCTGCCAAGCTCCGTAAGACAGCCCGGGTTGGAGCACGGCTGCATTCGCTGCCTGGCCTAACCTGGCCTTGCGATAGAGCACTTTGCGCCGGGGTTCGGAATAGCGAAGCACGACTGTGCCATTGTGGAAGGCATGAAGGCAATCACTTACAGCTCATACGGAAACCCTGATGTCCTCGACTTTGGCGATCAGCCAATGCCGAAAGTCGGGCCGGGAATGGTCCTGGTCAAAGTGAAGGCAGCGGCGGTGAACCCGGTGGACTGGAAGATCATGGCAGGGTACCTGGATGCCGTCATGGATCTGCAGTTTCCCGCCATCCCCGGCTGGGACGTAGCAGGGGTTGTGGAGTCGGTGGGAATCGACGCCCGGCAGTTCCAGTCCGGCGACGAGGTCATTGCCTACGGCCGCAAGGACTACGTCCACGGTGGAAGCTTTGCCGAGTACATCGCGCTGCCGGAGCGGCTCCTGGCCCGGAAGCCTGCCTCGCTCGGGTGGAACGAATCGGCAGGCCTGCCGCTTGCCGGCCTGACCGCCTACCAGGTTCTCAACCGGCTGGGCTTGAAGTCCGGCGAAACTGTCCTGATCCACGGGGGTTCCGGAGGCGTCGGCTCCCTTGGCATCCAGATCGCTTTGGTCATGGGCGCGAGTGTCATTGCCACTGCCTCGGAGAAGAATCATCAGTTCCTCCGCTCCCTGGGAGCCGAGCCGGTTGCCTACGGAGACGGGCTCGCAGAGCGCATTCGCGAGCTGCGTCCTAACGGTGTGGACGTCGTTGCCGATTTCGTGGGCGGAAACCTCGAGGCGACGCTGGCCGTGCTGGCCGAAGGAGGCCGGCATGCCTCGATCGCCGACAGTGAAGTGGAAGAGCACGGCGGCGACTGGATGTGGGTGAATCCGGTGGGAGCCAACCTGCAGGAACTCGTCGCCCTGGTGGACAGCCGGAAAATCCGCGTGGAAGTTGCCGAGGTCTTCCCGCTGGACAAAGCCGCTGATGCCTTCCGGTCCAACATGGAAGGGCATACCCGCGGCAAGATCGTGGTCGCCGTAGACCAGGATTCCTGATCCAGGCAGCTGGCTGACTAAGGCTCCGTTCCCGTTGAACGGAGCCTTAGTGGTGTAGGGCGGGCGGGTTCACACCCCAACAGCACTGAAAGCCCGGAGCCAAACTAGGGCATTTCTTCCCTTCTGCTGTAGCCGCCGCCGTCCTGACCGCCGCGGCAGCCGCCGCCCTGATCGCCACCATGGCGAGCCCCGCCGTCGCCGCCCCCAGTGACGAGGCCGGCACTCCGTCGTCGAACACTGCCGGAGCCGCCACCTCCGAGCTCAAAATGAACGAACGCAACGGCTCGTTCGACCTGCAGAGCCACCGCGGCGGCCGCGGCGAATGGACCGAGGAGTCCCTGGCCGCGTTCACGAACTCACTGGCGCTGGACGTGACCACCCTGCAACTGGACACCCACCTGACAGAGGACGGCAAGGTGATCGTCTGGCACGACGACACCATCCAGGCAGCCAAGTGCCAGGAGACCGCGCCCGCCGCCGCCGGTGACCCAGAGTTCCTGTCCGGCGGGTCGCCGCCCTGCAGGCCGTCACCGGCTTCGGGCTGCTCACCGCCACGGTGTCCTGGATCCTGCAGACCTACCCCGGCCTGAATCGCCGCCGGGCTCTTGCCCACCAGCTGAACCTGTTCCGCGAGGCGAAGGGACCCGAGGGCCTGGCCGCCATGGATCCCCGGCATGCGGCGGGGCTGCTGGAGTCACTTGCCAGCAACGTTGCCACGGTCAGCATGGACCTAGTGGCGCTCCACGAAACTTATTACTTCCGGGAAGTGGAGCAGCGCGATTCCCTCCCGGCCACGGTGGACTACGTCCAGCAGCTGGCATCCCAGGCGCAGCGGAGCGAAAGGCGGGAACTCCAGTTCGCCAGCCGCATGCTGCACGCGCCCTGGACGAGCTTGCGGACGTCCTCCGCGGTAAATTCGGCCACTCGGGGAAACCTCCTCATGTGTTCGGCAGGTACGAGCTGCATCACCGGCACCGGCGCGCGGAGGAATAAGGCACGCGAGCGCGGAAGCCGAGGTCCCGCACCTCCGGTCGCGGCCGCCGCCTACTCCACCCGCACGTTTATGCTCCACGTGACGGGTCCTTGCCAGGGGTCGCCTGTCACGACATCCAGCACCGCCGGCCCGGACGCAACGGCACGCCACAGAACCGTACCGGGCGCACCCATCGGGCTGATAACCCGCCCGTCAGTGCCCACGACACAGTCCTGCAGTATCCCAACAAGTTCGAGGGATGTTCCGGCCCTCAGGTGAGCGCCCGTGGCGGAGAACTTGAGGACGTCGCCGACGCCGATCACCAGCTCCGCGGGGAGATCCTGCAGGCCGGGCTGGATGTCAATCAGCCGGTTCACTCGCGGACCCCTCGCGTGCAAAGGTACCGGCGTCCATCACGGCTTACTCATATGAAATGTCCTTCACGTCCTCCACGGGATCCCAGTCATTTGCGCCACCCTCGATGCTGCCGCTTGACGAGTCTTCCATGCTCTCCGCTGACGCATGCAGGACTTTGGGATAAATCGTGCCGGCGAACAAATAGTCTGTCGCATTGATGTCCAGCCCGCCGCGGATCGGCTGACCGTCGTAAGTGATCTCGCCGGGAAGCTGGTAGCACATGATGGAGTCCTGGTCCGGCTCGGTACCGATGATTGAGTTGCCTCCAAGCGGGGTTAGAACCTGCTGATCAACAGTTGTCTTGTCCCAGCCCTGGGTCCTGAGGAAATAGGCGTAGGCCTTGGCCGGATCGATCCGGTCAACCAGTGCCTTGCGCATGTGCTCATGGGGGAACCCGAGCGTGTGACCCGCTTCGTGACGGATAACGCGCCGGTACTCGGATTCTGATGTGTTCATGGTGAACCCTTGGAGGTTCATTGTCTGACGGTTGGTTGGAATCAGCTTGATGTCCGTCCCGAGATAGGAGTAGTAGCCCCCGGGCCCCCGGGAGATACGGACATCGCCCGTTCCTGAGGTCCCGTGGAACGAGATGCCCGCCGACTGCGACCAGGCATTCAAATGGCTGATGATGCGCGCACGCAATTCCGCTGGCGTGGTCTCCATGAAGCTTACAGATAGCTTTTTTGGCCGCGGTCCCCAGTACTTTGACGTTGTCAGGGTGAGCCGCATCGGTTCGTCGATCGATGGGTAACTGCCCTGAGGTTCCTGCAACGGGGCATTGACGGGATTTATCCGGGCTGCGACTTCGGCCCCCTTTCCCCACAGTCGCTGGGGCAGCGGCATGATGCGGCAGCCTGCGGCTGAGCCGACTTGACCGTTGCTCTCTGACTGCTGGTCTTGGGTGAATTGACCTAAGATCCTGACGATCTCGCGAATTGCATGTTGCGTCTGAGGTTCAAGAGTGGCCATCAGTTTTCCTCCATTTTCTGTAGATGCACGGTGATTGCGATGAAGAGTTGAGGTTCTTGATCAGTCAACTTCTGCTGAGGCTTCCGTTCCCTCCTGAGGCAAAAGAACCCCCAGTCGTTAATCTCCAATCAGCCCGTTACTGCGGCGTTATTGTCGGGCAGGGGAAGGTTACCGCCGGAAGGTCGGGGTCCAGATCAATCCACCCAGAAGGGGCTCCGGCCCGGATGGACGCTCCTGGTCATGTCGGCCAGAGGTCGGCTGCTGGGCGGCTGTTCGTAGGTGTAGTCCAGCGCGGCGATGTCCAGGACCTGCCGGATGGTGTGGGCACCGGGCGGATGTCGTCATCGGCGTTGTGGCCGGTGGGTCCGTCCCGCAGCGGGGCGTAGTGCGGCGCGGCGTCCGGATTGTTGATCTTCTGTATTTCCTGCCAGTCGGCCCAGACCTTGTCGATAAAGCAATGGTGCAGGAAGAACACCGGGTCGTCGGGTGAGGTCATCAGCAGCATGTTTCCCCCTACCCAGACGTGGACCCGGTTGTGCAGCTGGGAGCCCGTGGTGGAGACCCTGCTGTCGCCACGCTGGGTAATGAAGCTCTCCAGCCGGTTCCGGAATCCGATGGTGAAGGGGCTGGGGTTGTAAGGCGGGGTGTCGTGAACGCTTCGCGCAGGGCCAGCTGCAGATCTGCTGGCGTCGGCACAGCGCCAATGAACTGCCCGAAGCTTCGTTTCAGGCCCGGGCCGGGGAGGCCTTCCTCCATGTAGTCCGGGACCGGCCAATGGCCGTTGACAAAGGCAAAGGGCCCCGTCGCCACGCGCCATTCATCGTCCTCCAGCCCGTTGCCGCCGATGAAGTCCTCATTCCAGACCGGGGACGCGGCGGGGTCGGTGCTGTCTTCCGTCCAGTCCCAGAAAGGAACAGACACCGAGGAATCGATGGCGCGCAGCGCTGTTTCAAGCTGGTACAGGAATTCCCGATGCCACGGCAGAAAGGCGGGGCCACCGTGTGCACCGTTGCGGTAGTTGGCGTCAGGCGGTTCCAACGGCAGGACCGCCGGTTGCATGACATGGTGGTGCCAGTGCACGAACTTGTCATATTCATCTCTGGCCTTTACTCGAGCAGCGCATTGACGAAGGCCTGCCGTTCCGAGGTGGACAGGGAACGGACGTTCTTACGGACAAGCATGGCTGTGACCTCCTCGTGTTTTAGGACTGTCTGACGGCGATGAATGACGCCACGTAGCCAGCCGTCGCCTGGCCTTTCGAGTGTGGGGCAGTCCGGATGACAGACCCCGTAATGGCAGGTATTTGGTCCACGCCGTGGGGCCACAGAGGCACCAGGTATCCCACGTAGTCATAGACCCACAGTTCACCGCCGATTTCGCCTAAGCCTTGGAACCGCAGGGCAAACGGGTTGCCGTAGTCGTACCCTCCGGTCAGATCCAGACGCCAGCCTTCACCCCCGAGGCTGCCCGCCACGTGGCCGACTTCCGGGGTCATCAGGTTCAGGGTGCCCGCCCCAAACCTCAGGGCATTGAACTCCGTAGACAGGTCCGGGTCGTTCCTGAAACTCCTGTAGCTCCAGAGTCCTTCGAACGGGCTGTCCTGGTTCACCTCTGCCTCCGTAACGTTCCTGCTCAGGCGGACCCAAGCTCACCTGATTCGAAGTACAGCTCCCGCTCGATCTCCACCTGGACACGGAAGCCGTGGAACCCCTTCGGCCCGACGGTCTGGAAGAAATTTGCCTCGGCAGTCTCTTTGGGAGCCAGCCGGGACTGCGGGGTGTCGGCGTGATCCCGGAATGCCACCGGCACTGCCTGGTTGAATTGCCCGCTCACGTCCTCGCCAATGGGCCGTCCAGCCTGGTCCGTCGCTGTGCCAGGGACCAGCCGCGCAACGAGGACCTGGTCGAAGTCCGGACTGGCCGTTATCCGATGGGCGAGGTGCAGTTGTCCAGCGCGTCCAAAGCAAAGATACGTCAACTCCTGGTCCGACGCGTGTTCGGCCGTCGGGTCCAACTCCTGGAAATAGACGACATTGCGGACCGCGGCCACCGCGCGGGCAAGAGCCTGGCCTCCGCGCTCGAAATGACCCTGGTGAATGACCCCTTCAACAGAGGAACGTTCCGGGCCCGCTCTCCTAGGGTCGAGCTCGGTGATGTGGAACTTGGCGGGCTCGAATGTGTACAGGCCGTCAGCGTTGGAATGGCGGTCTGCCCGAAGGACCTCGTCCGCGGCGTCATCGAACCCCACCTCGAGGATCACCTGAAAATTGTGCGGTCTCTGGAACATCGGCAGGTGTGACAGGTAAAGGGTGTCCTGTCCAAACAGCAACATGCCGTGGACACCTATCGTGCCGTTCCCGCCATGGCCGTGTCCGCCGTGCTCGTGCCCGTGCTGCTGAGGCATAGCGTTTCCCCTCCCGCTCAGCGACATACGAGGTTTTTCAGCGGCTCACGGAGTATGCCGCTACTCGTATGCAGCCCCTGTGGCCAGTACACGACAGGCTCCGTTACGGTGACGTTACCGCGACGCTCTTCGGTCGAATCACGGAACCCTCTTTCCAGCAGCGCGGGATGACTGCGCCCGTGCACCCATCCCAAGCGCCGCCGTCGTACGTCCACCGAAAGCCCTGGCACAGACCTCGTTCCAGGGCTCCCCTGCCCGCCTTTAGTTGGACAGCGTTAGCCGCAACCCAGCGACCTGGAACGTCAGGGTCTCCGCGAACGTCCGGCCTACACGTCGGTGGCGGTAATGGTGGTGGTGTGCTCATCAAGTTCACCCTGCCCGCCCCTTCCATGGGATACCTGATGCTCGCCGCAGCCCGCAGGCTGCTGCGCGGGATTGCCAAGCCGCGCGAGCTGGAGGCGGTCCTGCGGGGCTTCCGCACAACATGACCACCATCAGGGTCCTGGAACTGCGGCACTTAGCGGTGCCATTTGGCCGGGATCAGGGGCAGCCAGGGGGATGATCTTGAACTATCTGCGGGTTGAGGATCCGGAGCAGGCCCCGGCCCGACAGTTTGCCCGCGCTGCAGAGCGCCACGGTGCACGGGGCCGCGGGAACTGTTACCTGGTGATCATGCCGCTGGGCTCACCGCAGCGCCGCGCCGAAGCGGTCCCCGATTCCGCTCAGGCGCTCCAGCCGCTCAGTGGCGAAGACCAAGCGGACGTAGTCCGGTGCCACCTGCTGTCCCCACTGCGTCATCGGGGTCGCGGCAATCCGTGCGTGCTGGAACAGCCGTTGCGCAAGTTCGGGCGCTTTCAATCCGAGGGCGCTCGCGTTTACCAGGAGCGACCACCCGCCGTCGGGCTTGACCACCGGGAGCCCCTCCAGTTCCCGCAGAATCAAGTCCCGCCGTGCCTGCCAGTCCGCCACCGCAGTGGCCACGCCGTCGCCCTGGCCGCCGTCCTTGGAAGCCAACAGCGCGGCGGCGGCGCCAAGTTGTCCGAAGCCGCTGGCCACCGTGGTGTTGTACGTTGCCGCAAGCGCCACATCCCGCATCACTTCTGCCGGTCCCACCGCCCAACGACGCGCCACCCGATCATCCGGAAGTTCTTGGATACTCCGCCGAGCGTGATGGTTCGCTCCGCCAACTGCTCCAACGACGGCGGGTGGCGGGACTGCAGGCTGTCGAAGAGAATCCTGTCCATGGCCGCGTCGTACAACAACCAGCAATCGGCCGCCGAACAGGCTTCCGCGACGGCGTTCCATTCGGCATCGCTGAACACATGCCCGGACGGCATGGACGAACTCATCAGAAGCAGGGCAGGCGTCTTTTTTGTGACGGCCGGAGCCATCCTTCCAGGTCCAGCCGCCAGTGGCCGTCGACCACCATGAGCGGCAGGAAGACGGGCGCCGCGTTGGCGAGCCTGATCCGGTTGATGAACCCCGCGTACGTCGGATCGGTGACTACCACTTCGTCGCCGTGATCCACCGTGGCCAGAAGGGTGCTGAGAAGGCCGGCGAGCGCGCCGCCCGTGATGGCCACCTCCGTTGCGGGGTCATAAGCGCGGCCTGTTTGCGCGCTGAGCTGGTCCGCAACCGCTTCACGCAACTGCCCGAGTCCGGTGAAGGGCAGCCAGCTGTTCGCATCCCGGCGGCCGACAGCCTCGCGGGTCACGGCCACTGCGGAAGGCGGCGGGGCAATGTCCGTGTCCAGGTTCTCCACCCCCAGCACTTCAGGGTCATCGCCGGCAGCGGCCGCCGCCTTCTCGATGCCAAAAGGCTGGATGTTCAGGAAACGTGACGTTCTCCCGCGGGGCATGAGTCGAGCGTCCCGCCGGCCTTTGGGGCTGTCAATGGCGCCCGAGCCCGGCAATTATCCCTCGCAGGCCACCCCGTCACCGTCACCGTCCACCCGGGAGCGATAGCCGTGGGTACCGGCATACAACGGCGCAGCTCCGGCGGCCACCACTTCTGCACAGTTAGCGTAGTAGACGGGAGCGGGGGCCGCCGCCTGAACGGAGGCCGGGGCCCCGCTGGCCGGGGCAGCCTGCGAGGATGTTTGCGATCGCGTCGTGCTCAGCCTGCGTCAACCAAAGGCTGTACTTCGCCTTCACGGAAACCTGCCGCGCGACGTACTCACAGCGGACGCCCTTGCTGGGTGGCAGCCAGGTGGCCGCGTCGCCGTCGCCCTTTTGCATGTTGGTGGGACCGTCGGTCGCCTGGAGGTTCAGCGGATCGTTCGCGAACGCCGTCCGCACGTCCGCGGTCAGCTGCTGCGCGCCCTTCTGCCACGCGTCGCTGAGCGCCACCACATGGTCGATCTGCACGGCGCTGCTCGTGGTGGTGCCGCGGACAAAGTGAATGGTGGCGCCCGTGTACGGATCCGCGAGCACGCCGGTCTTAACCGTGCACGGGACGCTGCTGGTGTAGGTCAAGGCCGCCGCGGGGCGTCTGCTCCAGCTGCTGAAGGGTGAGGCGGCGGCGGATGCCTGGCGCGCGGAAGCCCGCAAGCGGCTGGCCGAAGGACCGGCCCACCACCCAGGCTCCGACGACACCTCGGACGGCCGGCTGGACCCGCGCGCCCTCGCCATGGCGCTGGATGCCGTGCTGCCGGAGCGCCGCACGGTGGTCCAAGATGGAGGGCACTTCATGGGTTGGGCACCCATGTACTGGAACATCCCGCGGCCGCAGGACCTGGTGATGGTGGGGACCCCGTTCCAAGCCATTGGGCTGGGCCTCGCCAGCGCCGTAGGGGCGGCCCTTGCGGTGGAGGACGGCCGGACTCTGGTGCTGGCATCCGGCGACGGCGGTTTCCTGATGGGTCTGGCCGACCTCGAATCACTCATCGGTGCGGCGAAGAGCGCCATCGTGGTGATCTACAACGATGCCGCCTATGGAGCCGAAATCCATCAGTACGGCTCTCAGGGCCTGACCGAAAAGCCGATGCTGATTCCCGAGGTGGACTTCAGCGGGATTGCCCGGGCGCTCGGCGCCGAGTCGGCGATCATCCGGTCGCTGGCGGACCTTTCGGCGCTCACGGACTGGATCGATGGCGGCGCCAAGGGAACCTTCGTGGCCGACTGCCGGATCACCTCCAGCGTCCGGGCTCCCTGGATGAGCGAGTGGATGAACGCCAAGCAGGCGGCGAAAGCGGGGGTGTCCTGATAAGTAGCCTCGACGGTCGCTACTCCCGCATCCCGGGATGAACCGGAACAAAATCAATCAGGCGCAGGAACTGGGGGTGTCCGTGACGATGTTGTCCGATAGACGGAGCGTGACAAACGCATCCACCGCCTTGGCAACCTCACTGTGGTCGCAGGCGGTTTGAACAGCAAAGTTTTTAATGGCCCCAATCTTCCTGCCGGCTCTCAGGACTTCTCCTGCTACTCCTGCAGGTCCAGGGAGCGTTCGGCCACTTAAGACTGAGACGACATTCTGTAGAAGGCTTTTCCACAGAACTTGGACGATGGCCTGATTCGCCCGGTGCATGACAGAACGCCTGGCTGGATTACGGGATCAGCCAGGCGCGTGAGTGTCAGTGGTCTGTCACCGCGTGGCTTCGGAGTCCGCTGTAGGCTGCCACAACCCCTACCAGGAAAATGAGGACGGCGAGGTAGATCAGGCCGAGGTGCCCCAGCGTGGCCAGACCCCACGGGTAGTGCGCGGGAAGAGCCACCGCGAGTGCGACGACCGGGACAATAACGGCAGTAACGAAAGCCCACCGTTCTCCGCGGCGCACCCCATACCAGGAAAGGCCTGCAACAGCCAGCCCGGTCGCAGCAATGAAGCCGCTGACCGCGATGTGAAGATGGCTGATGTAGTGATACAGCTGCGGGCTGAACGCCTCGATCTCCGCCTTGCCCTTGTCCACTTGATCGGGCCCGATGCCCAGTTCGAGGAAGGCGTCCGTGAAGTTCATGACCAGGAAGATCACGGCATACCCGACGAAAGCCAGGCCGGCCAGCGCCATGAGAGCTGCTCCTGTCCGGAGGTTGGACTGTTGCCGTTGGGGAGTTTGCATGGTGGGCACGACCACCACTTCCTTTCTTATTCAAGTAGATACTTGAATAAGAAACCCATGACGGTAGGCTTGTCAAGAGATCTCTTGAATAGGAGGGGCGAGTGGGCGACCAGCAGGCTAAGGATGCGCTTTACGACGCCCTCGTAGAAGCTGCCAAGGCCTTGGGGAACGGCCGGCGGGCACAGCTGATCGATGTCCTTGGCCAGGGCGAGCGGTCGGTCGAGGAGCTCGCCGGAGAGATCCACCAGAGTACCGCCAACACATCCCAGCACCTGCAGCGCTTGCTGCGGGCCGGCCTCGCCTCGTCCCGGCGTTCGGGGACGCGGATCTACTATTCCCTGGCCAGCCCGGCAGTGGAGCGGCTATGGAGGGCACTTCGCGAAACAGCCGAAGCCCACCCCGGGGAGCTGGGCGAGCTGGTGCGTGCCTACGTCGGCGATCGTGCCGAGCTGAGCATGATCACGCGCGACGAACTGCTTCTGCGGCTTCGGCAGGGCGACGTCGTAGTGCTGGACGTGCGGCCGCTGCCCGAATACGAGGCCGGACATATCCCAAATGCGATTTCCGTGCCCTTGCCGGAGGTCAAGTCCCGACTGCGCGAGGTTCCCCAGGCGAGCGAAATCGTTGCCTACTGCCGCGGACCATATTGCCTGTATGCCGATGAGGCCGTGCGGCTGCTCACGAATGAAGGGCGCGTCGCCGCAAGGCTCGAGGAAGGCTTCCCCGAATGGAAGGCGGCAGGGCTCCCGATAGAAGGCTCGGCCAGGTGAGCGGCTTCCATCCAAGACTGCGTCCTCACTTCACGACGGAGTGTCCGCGCGTCACCTCACGCTCATTACAAGTTCGGGTAGGGGGCATCGGAGGGCGATAGCTGTGATGAAGCAAAGGCAGCGCAGCCTATAAGCCCAGCTAGACCACCTGGGGTGAAAGAACCGATATCCGCAGCATCGCCCGCGGCCCGTCGGCCCATTCCTGCTCCTCCAGGCAAACGACTCACGGCTTCCCAAGTCCCGCCCCCCGGAACTAGCGGCCAAGAGCGGGAAGTTCAGCAACTTATTTACGATCTCGCCCTCCGCGGCCAGGCAGTGTCCGCAATAATTCGCACCCAAGGCAATCCTCAGCAACAAAGCCGACGGGCCGCCGTCATGACTTACGACGGCGGCCCGCTGGCCAGGTGCCAAACTTCCGTATGGTCCCGGAGCCCGTCCGGACCACATGGCCCGGTGAAATACACAGTCAGGGATGGCTATCCAGTAGGCGGATCTGTTCACGCAACTTTTCCTCCAAGGCGTCAACGTTTTTCAGCCGGGCCGTTGAGAATGCAAACACCGCAACCCCCAATGTTGCGGTGGCCACGGCGCAGCAGAGGAAAAAGAGGTCCCCTGCGGGGTCACGAAGAATACCGTAGCCATCGATGACGATGACCAACGCTGTCCCGGTCGGGAGCACCCGGAGGGCCAGCGAGTACGTCCTCCCCTGTTGAGCGAGGTCATCGCGCCAGTCACTAAACAGGCTGGCCAGCGGCAGGACGCCGGAGCGGACTGCATATTTCAACTGGTCCTGGTGTCCCTCCGGCATGGCGGCCGGCAGCGCTCCGGCTGGTAATGGTTTTAATGCCAGAACGACTCCCGCAGCGAGAAGAACCACCGCGGAGGATGCGGCATAGATGCAGGTGGTGCCTGGGTAAAGATCCAGGCACACGACCATGCAGCAAGGCAGAAGAATGACGAAACATGCGGCAGGAAGCCACGGCAGCCCGCTCTTGGCTCCCTTTGACATGTCCCTAGCCCTAGCTGACGACGGGGTTTGCCGGGCTGACAGCCGCCCGAGACCTTGAGTGGTTGCGGGCGAAGCCCCAGCGCAGGCTGATCACCAATTCCCACACCAGGATCAGTAGGTAGGACGGCGCGAAGCCGGACTCCGGGATATTGGCGCCAATTACTACCGCAGTGACGATGTTGCCCGCCCCGATGACGATGCCGGACCATGCCAGTGCCCGGCCCAACTCCTTCGTTTTGAGGGCTGCCAGCGCGACGCAGAGCACGAACAGTCCGGCTGGCAGCAGGCCGACCATGAAATCGACCTTGCCTATCTGGTTGACTAACGCGGCCTGCTCCGGCGAAATCTGGTCACGCAGGGAATATCCTGAAATAAGAGGGCCGGCGGAACCGAGTTTCACAGCAATCTGGACAACTGCACCGGCCATGCCCACCGCGGCAACCCAACCCGCATCACGCAGGCGCCAACAAACGTAACCCACGAAAGTCATCCAGGCTGCGAAGGCCAGCAGTTTCATGCTGATCGCGGCCTGGGCGGCCGGGTTTACGGCCATACGTACGAAAGAATCCAGGCTCTCCTGGCCCGTCGGCACGTCAGGCAAGTTGGGGTCTGAGCCTATGGCGATAGCGGTGTTTGCCAAGATGAAATAGGCGGTGCCGCTCAAGGCTCCGACCCTGTCCATGACGGTGACGGCTCCCCCCGGCGCCGGCTGTCCCGTGCTCCTATGGCCCTCGGATTGAATTTCGTTTGCTCGGTCTGGACGGGTTTTCATGATGATTCCTTTCCTTTGATGGTGGTGCCACAGTGGCGAGTTGTTTGGTGCGGACGTCCACGCCGGTCGGACGGAGTCCAGGATGCGGGGTGGGCGGATCTTTGCCGGCTCATCTTTGGGTGAGGCGACGAAACTTCCAGAGTTCGGGAGAGCCTTTCAGCGGCGTGGCCGGATGATCCTGCTGACTCGAGACGTCCTGCCATCCATTTGATGCTGGAGGTACTGTGCTTTCCGATGCGCTCCCGTAGGGCGCAGTCGCAATGAGGCCGAGGCTGAGGACGATTGTGGTCAGCCGTGCTGCTGGTTGTCTGGAAATCCAGCCCATCGGGGCCTCCTGGGTCTTTCAACTCCATGACCTGCTTCTTCATGGAGTTGATAGTGATCAGTGTCGGTTGCGGCAGGTGGGCGGCGCATCGACCCCCGGTAGCCATTCCGATATACATCGGCAGGGCATGCCGGGCGGTCATCAGCTACATCCCACGGCCTACCGAACGCCCGCATCCACGGGTTCATGTTGGCCGTGGCTTTTCAGCGCGAGGATGGATAGTGTCCACTCATGGATGGCACAGGAAGCGGGTGCGCCCGTGGCGGCAGGCGATGCGCCCGTGTCGGCCGGTGAAGCCGACGGCCGCCTCCGTGTGGTCCTTGTCGATGACGAAGCCCTGATCAGGGCAGGACTGGCGCTGCTGCTGGAGTCAGAGGCCGACATGGTGGTCGTCGGGGAGGCCGGTGATGGCCGCGCCGGTGTTGAAGTGGTCGCGGGGCTACAGCCCGACGTCGTGGTGATGGATATTCGCATGCCGGTCATGGACGGCGTCGCGGCCACCCGCATCCTCACCTCCGAAGAGTTCAATGGCGGCCGCAGGGAAGCGATACCCGTCCTCATCCTGACCACCTTCAATGAAGATGAGGCTGTCCATGCCGCCCTGCGTGCCGGCGCCTCCGGCTTCATCCTCAAGAACTCGGCGCCACGCATCCTGGCATCCGCCATCCGTGCCCTGGCCGAGGGAGCCGGCTGGCTTGACCCGAACGTCACCCGTAAACTCCTCGAGGAATTTTCCAACGGACCGGAGCCTTTTCTTCCCACCCCGGCGGAGTTGGATGAGCTGACGCGCCGTGAACGGGAGGTGCTCGCGGCGATTGCCCGCGGAATGAATAACGCTGAGGTCGCCGCGAAGCTATTCCTGAGCGAGGCCACAGTGAAAACGCACGTGCACCGCATCCTGATGAAACTTGGCGTGGCAGACCGGGCGCAGGCTGTGGCGGCGGCGTACCGGTTGGGCCTCGTCAAACCGGACGGGCGCAGGTGAGCATTCCAACCTGAGGCGCCCTTCCCGATTACCGCAATGGTCCACCCGCGGGTGTATGCCATCGCTCATACGGAGGGTGGATGAAGAAAGTCCTGCCCGGGCGCACACTGAGGACAGAGGCATAGCCTTCAGTAAGAACCCGTTGTGAGGTGGACAGTGGTCCAAAAATCGTCGATGTCTAAGGTGGCGCACTCCGGTCGGGCGGGGGTGAACCGGTCACCCGGCTTCACCAGGGCAGATTTCGCCGTCGTGCTGCTGGCATTTGCCGTCGAGCTCGCCAGTTTTTTTCCGGCTACGTCCGGCTCGCTCTCTGGAGCCTTGGCCGTGGCGGCTCTTGTTTACGTGGCGAGCGGATTCGTCCCACTCTTTTGGAGGCACCGCGCCCCGGTGATGGTTTTCTCCGGGCTCTTGCTGCATCAGGCGATCTTCGTAGTCTTCGTCACTCCGAACTACTTCGACTTCTCGGCCGTTTACCGCGTCCCTTACATGCCAATAACGACTGTCCTGGTGGCGCTGGCCGCAGTGGCATCCGATCGGTCGCTTCGGCAGTCCCTGACGGCCCTCATTACCGCAGTCGCCTTTCCTGTCCTGATCACTTCACGCGGCAGGCCCTTTGATGAGGATTTGTGGTTCATCGGTACCGGGGCCGTGTGGCTGGGAGGGGCGTGGGCCTTCGGCCGTTTTGTGGCGCGAAACCGTCTCCGCATCAACTCTTTGGAGGAAGAGCGGCGCAGGGCTGAAGCCGCAATCGCGCAGGAACGCGCGCACATCGCCGCCGAACTGCACGATATCGTCTCCCACGCCGTCACGGTAATGATGCTGCACGCCGCCGGCGGCCGCAGGGTTATGGACACCGATCCCAAACGTGCCGCCCAGGCCCTGGAAGTCATCGAATCCGTTGGAACGGAGGCGACGCAGGAACTTGCCCGCCTCCTGGGACTGCTGAAGCCGCCTGGTGGGACGGCGGACGAAGGACAGCAAAGCCCGCTGCCGACGCTGAGCGACATTCATGGGCTGATCGAGCCTGTTCGTTCAGCAGGAGTGAAGGTGGACGTGAAGACATCCGGGGAGGCTGGAAAGCTTGACCCCAGCGTAGGCCACGCTGCGTACCGCGTGGTGCAGGAGTCGCTGACGAACATCTCCAAGCACTCCGGATCAGGAACCAATGCGCTCATCGATCTACGGTGGGAACCCCTTACGCTGACCCTCAGCATTTCCGACGACGGTGGCGGCAGGCCCGAGGACCGTCTTGACGGTACTTCAGGCTATGGGCTCTTGGGGCTCAAGGAGAGAGTGGAAGTCGCCGGGGGGAGCATCGAATGGGGGCCAAAGAACCGGGGGTTCTTCCTGAGCGCCCGCCTTCCCTCGTCGCCTTAGCGAAACCCCTAGCCCTGGAAAATCGGCACAGAGCCCCACGTGACCTACCTCGTGCGCCACCGGAAGCAGGAGGCTCTCCGCCGGGACAGGCTACGCTTCGTCTCCCCCAGCGCTGACCGGACGCACCCGGTGAAGGCAATCACTGCGGCGGTGGACTCCCACATGTTCGATCTGATCCTCGTCACGGTTGCCCAGTCGCTAAAACGTCCCCAGCATCGACTTCTCTATGCTTGACGACATTGTCGGTGCCCTCTGGAAAAGTGGCCATTCATCGCCGCCGCGGGAATTGTCAATTGCCGATTCCCGCAACTTCAGGCGTCCCGGCACACCGGCCATAACCAAGGAGTACGTGACGTACCGTGAAGCCACACTGGACTTCATCGCCAATCGAAACCATCGGATAGACAAGTGGTGCGGGACAACGGTACCGACAGCGAGGGATGAGCGTTAGCCTGAGACCATGGCAGCCGAGCTCGGTTCCGCGGGCACCCTGACGGGACGCGTGAAGGCGGCATACGAAAATCTTCCGCTGCCGGCACCCGTCGTGGTGGGAATGGCCCTCGATCTGGTCCTTGTCAGGCTCCACCCCATGCCACTTCCCGGCCCCCGTTCCGTTCACAGGATGGCGGGGGCCGGACTGGTGTTGGCAGGCGTCGGCCTGAATGTCTGGGCTCTGGCGGAACGTCGACGGCGCTCAGCGGGCCCCTTCGAGTTGGAGCGGCCTGAGGAACTGGTGGCCACCGGACCCTATGCCATCACCCGCCATCCGATGTACGTGGGCTGGTGGCTCATCCAACTCGGCGCCGGAACCCTGGCCGGTTCAACCTGGGTTCTCGCGCTGCTGCCGGCCGGGCTGCTGGTGGAGCATCGGTCTGTCCTCGACGAAGAGGCCACGCTTTCCGAGCTGTTTCCGCAGTCGTACACGGACTACGCGGAGAAAGTTCCGCGCTACCTTGGCTCCCGCGCACGTAGGTACCTGCGGCACTCACGCAAGTGCCGACGTCGTACTCCCTGCGTTACATCACCGTCGGCTTCCCGGGCCGCCCCTTGTGTGACGCCCGTGCAATCTCAAAGCTGCTCTCGAACGGCAGCGAGTCCAGGACCAGCAACGGGTTGGTGTCCTGCGTCTCCACCAGCTTCCGGGCGGCTTCCTCCGACTCCACGCTGGGCATGGAACCGGGCAGGTGGCGCCCTGCTGATTCCGGCAGGAACCGGATGGCCACGGCGGCAACCGCCGCCACGGCCATGAGGTAGTACGCAGGCATCATGTCATTGCCGGTCAGCTCGATCAGGGCCGCGATGATGAACGGAGCCGTTCCGCCGAAAATGGCCACCGCCAGGTTGTAGGCGATGCCCATGGCGGAATAGCGGTGCTCGGTGGGAAACAGCGCCGGCAGCGCCGAGGCGAGGTTGGGCACCGAAAAGGCCACCGGGAAGGCGATGAGGGCCAGGCCCAGGAGCGTTGCCGGAACGCTGCCCACCGCTATTGCCAGAAACGCGGGAACCGCGAACACCACGGTGCTGAAGGCCCCGATCCACAGCACGCGGCGGCGGCCGATCCGGTCCGAGAGAAGCCCGGTGAAGGGGATGCACAGCGCCATGGCCACCAGGACCGGGAGGGTCAGCAGCGCCCCCTGGACCTCGTCGTACCCCTTGTTGCTGGTCAGGTACGTGGGCATGTAGGACGTGAGGGCGTAGGCCACCGTGTTTGCAGCCGCCGCCAGGATCATGGCCAGTACCAGAGGCCGCCAGTGGGCCTTCACAATGCCCACCGGGCCCACGGGGCGGAGCTCTTCTCCGGTCCCGGGACGCTTCGCCGCCACGGCTTCGGCTTCCAGCGTGGCTTTGAAGGCGGAGGACTCCTCGATCTTCATCCGGAAGTAGACGGCGACGATGCCCAGCGGACCCGCCACCAGGAACGGGATGCGCCAACCCCACTCCCCCATCTGCTCCTGGCCCAGGGTCAGCTGAAGGGCGGACACCACCGCCCCGCCCGCCGCGAAACCCAGGTAGCTGCCCATGTCCAGGAAGCTGACGT
The DNA here is from genome assembly GCF_006715305.1 of Arthrobacter sp. SLBN-100. Classification (NCBI taxonomy): domain Bacteria; kingdom Bacillati; phylum Actinomycetota; class Actinomycetes; order Micrococcales; family Micrococcaceae; genus Arthrobacter; species Arthrobacter sp. SLBN-100. The sequence continues at coordinate 4,060,295 of NZ_VFMY01000001.1, read as the reverse complement.
AGAAGCCGCGGCGCCGGTCCGGCGCATGTTCACACACAAAGGTGGTGGCCCCCGAGTACTCGCCCCCGGTGGAAAACCCCTGCACCAGCTTGGTGGCCACCAGCAGCACCGCCGCCCAGAGGCCCAGGACCTCGTACCCCGGAAGCAGGCCGACAACGAAGGTTGCGGCGGCCATGAGCATGAGCGTCATCGCCAGGACCTTCTGGCGGCCGATTTTGTCGCCCAGCCAGCCAAAGAAGATGCCGCCCAACGGCCGGGCGATGAACGTGGCGGCGAACGTCCCCAGCAGGAACAGGTTCTGCACTGCCTTGTCCGCTTCCGGCAGGAACACCGGCCCCATGGTGGTGATGAGGTAGCCGAACACACCGACGTCGTACCACTCCATCGTGTTGCCGACGATGGTCCCGCCCAGCGCTTTCCGCAGCGTGCGGTGGTTGACGACGTTGACATCGGATACTTTCAGCCGCCGCTGCTGCCCGCTGCGTTCTGTCATGGCCCGCTCACCGCCGCCTCACTCATCACGCTGTCACACGTCGTCGTGCTTCCGGCCCGTCTGGCCGGCAAGAGCCGAACACTTTCGATCATCCTGCCACCGAGGCACTGTGGCAACAGCGGAAGCAGGAGGTGTCCCCCAATGGAAGGACACGGTGACGCGCAATAAGCCGCCACCGGGGCAAGCTTGGCGACCCTGGGGACGAGGACAGGGCTTCCAGCGAACAAAGCGGAAAGCGTAAATCTTGCCTCTTTCCTGCGAAACTCTTGCATTTCTACAGATCAAGGGCATTTATGCTAGTTCGAAATAACGTTTAACATCAATCGAAAGTTGCATCCACAGCCGCTTTGCGGAGAGCACCTGTCTGGGTGCATTTGTTGTGAAGGGTTTGGACAAAGACTCAGCCGGCCAGTGGCATCTTGCGTTTACCCGTGGCACAGATCTCTCCAAAGAACGTCGACAGGCCTCCGCCGGCTCCGATCCAACCTCGGCTATCCGCACCATGGACACCGGACTCCGGATGTACGGAAAGGACAATCCCGCATTGTGAAACGTAACAAGCAAGAGACAGAGCTGACCGACAATTACAGGCAGTTCATCGAACAATTGGACACCGCCTCGCGGAACCTCCGCGCTCGTCAGGATTCGCTCGGCAGGACTCTCCAAATTGCGGGCATGCTGTTCAAGCAAAACGAGCTTGGACTGAAACTCTGGGAAGAACGGCGGACCAGGGTAGAGAAGCTGGTCAGCAAACAGAATCTGCCGCCGAAAAAGGCAGACTCTTTGCGAGAGCTGCATGAGGTCGCCCTCCGAATGGAATCGATGTTCCAGCTTCGCACGCAATGTATCAGAGAAAAACAATTTATGGTTGCGAGTAGCTTCGATGAGATCGATAAATCTCTTGTCGATCTAGACAGAAACAAACTCAAACTCCATTCGTCGCGGATGCTCTCGCGCGATCATGAGAACCTCAACAGAGTTGCAGCCGACCTGTCTGGAACAGCTCAGTACGCGGCTCCGCCCTCATCAGATCCAGGCCTTCGGGAAGATCTCAATGAAGCCAGGAGAGCTATTGTCCTGGCCGAAGCGCTCCTTGAGCTGAAGGGAAAGTGACCCCCATGCAACCGTCATCGGAGAGCTTGGTTATCCGAACTTTCACCTCCGGGCAGTGGGACGTTCGAGGCAACCCGAAACCCGTCAATGTCTTCGCTGCTTTCGGCGGAAAGCGCTTGTGGGTTAGCCTCATAGCCTTCGTCATACTTGCGAACCTCGGCGGTCTTTTAATCGCGCTCCTGGTTCTTGCATTCATCGGCTTATTCATATTGATGACCAGGACCGCGGCGAAACTCTCACCCCAACAGCAATTTGCAAATGATCTGCTGGCAGATGTGAATGATTGCGTTGTTGAGCTCACCGGCAATGAGGATTCCAGAATATCTGTGAAGAACTTGGTCGCCTTGAGGGAGTCTGGTGATGATATGCCGTTACCGGTCAACGGCATATCAGGACTAAGCCTGCGAGTAGTGACGGACGGGCCGCGTCAGGAACGCGTAGCCGCCATATCCCGAGTAGCTGACAGAGTCTGGACGACTCGGGTCATTATCAGCGCCAGCCCACCCGATTATGGAACCGCCAGTTTTGATCGCCTGCTTGCTGCCACGCTCGACGACGACTAACACGGTTAAGCCTCGTCCTTTGCCCGGTCAAAGGAAATCTCCTCGAGAAGCTTTCCCACGATTGAACTGGACGCGGTGGTTGAAGCATCCAATTAGGTTCTGCCTATTTGTGGCGAGCCTCGGGCGGTTCTGAGGCGCGATCAAGATTCTCGCAGTTTTGTCCAAGGAACCGGATTTCTGACATTTTCCCAGAACATAATTGCTTCTATCACGCTATTGGGGAAAGCGAAGATGCTGGTGTCTGTCGACTGGGTCGGTGTACCGAACCTGAAGTCCGCGCTCCACGCTGGATTTCCTCCAAACGCGTCCATCACCGCACCCCGCACGCTTGGCATCGCACCTCGGTCAGGTGTCCTATGGAAGGACTCTCATGAGCCAGCAACCCTACACCGCCCCCTATCCCCCAAACTACGGCTATGGCCAGCCGCCGATAAGCAACAAATCGTTCCTAACGGCCTGGCTGCTCTCACTGCTCGTCGGAGTCTTCGGCGTGGACCGCTTTTACCTGGGCAAAGTGGGGACCGGCATCCTGAAACTGGTCACCCTTGGTGGCTTCGGTATCTGGGCCCTAGTTGACCTCATCCTGATTCTCACGAACAAAATGAGGGATAAGCAGGGTCTTCCGCTGGAAGGCTACGACAGGCACAGGAAGACCGCCCTGATTGTCACCGGCGTCGTCATTCTCCTGAGCGTCGTCGTCAACTCGGCCCGGGCGGGCTCTACCCCTTCGTCTGCTCCCGCTGCCTCCACTCCCAAGGTCGCCACTGCAGCTCAGACCGCATCTGCCACACCAACACCAACCAAAGATCCGGCCGTCGTTGCTGCTGAAGCTGAAGCCTCTGCAAAAGCCAAAGCCGAAGCTGATGCTGCAGCTAAAGCAAAAGCGGAAGCTGACGCAGCTGCTAAGGCTGAGGCCGATGCGGCGGCTAAGGCAAAAGCAGAAGCTGAGACGGCTGCCAAGGCCAAGGCTGAGGCGGACGCCGCAGCAGCTAAAGCTGCTGCGGAGGCTGAGGCTGAGGCTGCTGCCAAGAAGGGGACGATCAGCCAGCAGAACGCTCTGCGCAAAGCTGCGAGTTACCTCGATTTCACGGCCTTCTCCCGCACTAGCCTGATCCATCAACTGGAGTTCGAGAAGTTTTCAACAGATGACGCTACGTGGGCGTCGGACCGCGTCAGCGTCGACTGGAACGAGCAGGCAGCCAAGAAAGCCAAGAGCTACCTTGAATTCACTTCCTTCTCACGTTCCGGCTTGGTCGAGCAACTGCTCTATGAGGGCTTCACCCCGGAACAGGCCGAGTATGGCGTGAGCACGACCGGCCTCTAGTGGTCGGCCCGGACCTGACGGAGCAAGCACACCGCTGCATTCAAGGCCATTAGACCCCTGGGCGCTGTCCAGGAGCCCATAACCGACTTGCGAATTCCATCTCCGGCTAAGTCTCGAGCTCAAAAGCCCCCGGCATGGGGCATCAATTTTTCGAAACCATCAAGGGGGAATCAGTTTGAAACTCACTACAATCTTTGCCAGCGGCGCGCTCCTGTGCTTGACCCTTTCCAGCTGCGCTGCGGGGTCGCCGCAGGCAGCCCCTGCCGTCACCCATACAGTGACGCAAACGGCCACAGCAACGGTCACAGCAACTGCAACAGTTACGGCCACTGCGACAGTTACAGCTGAACCCGCAGCACCCGCCGCTGTAGCGGCCCCAGCGCCTGCTGCGGCCATTCCGGCAACCGCTGTTATCCCAGCCAACGTCGCCGGGATGAATGCGGAAGCACTCGACGATGAACTTACAGCCCTCGGCTTCAAGAAAGTTATCTACAACTCTGACACCGGAAAGACAGTCCTGCTGCTCAGCAATTGGACGGTTACGGGAATCGACAACGCCGGGGCAGAACAGGCATTGGAAAAGGCAGTAGTAGTCCACGTAACGAAGTAGTTGCAAGTGAAAAACTCGCAACTACCACCACAGCTTTGGGGGAACCATGAGCAATGAATACCAACTCGCCGACGGCTCGCCACGCTACGGGCACCGGACCGCGGCAACGGCAGGCGAGCACACAACGCCAGCCATTACTGCATCCATCGAAGAAGCAGCAGGTGGCGCTGCAAAACTAAGCCTGGATGCTTTGGCCGCCGCCATGGATCGCCGCCTGAGAAGCGCCTGGGCGGACATACCGGCCCCGGCCGTGGAGGCACTGCGGGACGACAACCCGGAGGAACTGGCCGCCGCGCGCGCCCTCGTGCGGATTCACCTCGGCTCGCAGCGGCAATGGCGCATCAAAGCACAGGCTGTCCGGGATAAACAGTTGGCTGGAACAATGGCCAGGCGTAAGGCGGCGGGCCGTGCCCAGGAAATCCTGGCACTTCGGTTAGGGCTGATGGCTGCACTGATTGGCCCGCCCGCGTTCATCGTAGCCACAAATCCGGACGACATTCTGAAGCTCCTCATCGTCGGCGCTGTTTGCATCGCCACCGCCCTTGTAGGCGGGCATTTCCTGACCTGCCGGGCCCGGGTGCCGGTCATGCCGAACATCCGTGGTCCCTGGCTGAAAGAGCTCCGGGAAGACGTTGTGAACGCGACCCTCGTGGCCATTCTGCAGAACAAGGGGACCCCCGTGGATCCTGACGCTGCAGCGGCTGCCCGTCGGGGCTGGGCAAGCATCAAGGCCGCGTCCGGGGCCGCGGACCTGGTGCATTCCTAATTCCCCGGCGCCGCCTCCGCTGTCGCACCAAGTCATTAGGCATTCAGGGAGGCAACCCTGCCGCACCAAGCCAGCGGACCGCCGTCGTACCTTACGACGGCGGCCGCTGGCTCAGGTGCCTAACTCCCCTACTGCCCCGGGGCGCGGTAGGACGGCGTCTTCTTGGCGGCTTCGTCGAGGTCTTCCACGGTCAGAAGCGGCTTCAGGCGGACGTTGACGTTTCCGGTCGAATTGATCAGCAGTGACAGTGCTGCAGCACTTGCATCGTCCGGCGCCTCAAAAACGCCAAGGACGTCGTAATAACCAAAAGCGTAATAGAAGCTCTCCAGCGTTCCCCCTACGGAACTGAGCGCCTCCTTCAAAGCCTCGCGCCGCTTGGTGCCACCTTCCTGCATAAGCCCCTTGACGCCCTGGCCCACGTACGTCGCTTCAAACAGATACTTCGGCATGGTCTTTCCTTCCCTGGATCCCTAACACGGGGTTCCGCGGCCATCCGGAAGGCACCCGCGGCGCCGGGGTACGTTTGCTGCAGGATGACGTCCACCAGAATCCTCCTCACCTGGCTCCCTGGCCGTGCAGGAGCGGCCCAGATCCGGCCCCTATCCCGTGGAAACGGGGTGATCACCCCGCTACCGCAGACGTTATTCCTCGGGCACCAGGCAGTCAATAAGCGGGGATACCGGGGGCAGCCCCCTTCAGAGCACCGCACATTCAGACTGCATGCCTGATGACGTCCGAACATGTCGAGCAGCAGCTACCCCTCGCAGGCCACTCCGTCCCCATCGCCGTCGAGCCCCAAGCGGTACCCGGCGGAACCGGCGTACAGCGGCGCAGCTCCGGCGGCCACCACCTCCGCACAGTTGGCGTAGTAGAGGGGCGCAGGGGCTGCCGGCTCCGCGGCAGCCGGCGCCAACCGGCCCGGGCAGCCGGCGAGGCTGCCGGCGATCGCGTCGTGCTCAGCCTGCGTCACCCACAGGCTTTACCGCACTTTCACGGACACCTGCCGCGCGACGTACTCGCACCGGAAGCCCTTGTTCGGCGGCAGCCAGGTGGCGGCGTCGCCGTCGCCCTTTTTCTGGTTGGTGGGACCATCGGTCGCCTGCAGGTTCAGCGGGTCGTTCGCGAGCGCCGTCCGCTGCTCGGTGGACAGCTGCTGGGCGCCCTTCTGCCAGGCGTCACTCAGGGGCCACAACATGGTCGATCTGCACGGCACTGCTGGTGGTGGTGCCGCGGACGAAGTTGATGGTGGTGCCCGTGTAGGGATCCGCCAGGACGCCTGTCTTGACTGTGCACGGGACACTGTTGGCGTACATCACCTCGGTGAGGTCCCGTACCCCGTCTTGGGTGCGCGGCCCTTGACCAGGAGGGCGGCCAGCAGGTCCCCCGCCTCTGTAGCCACGGCAGGGTGGGCGACCATCGCCGTTTCTTCCAGGGTTTCAGAAGCAACTGCCGGCACACGCCCGCCGAAAAGGGCCAGCACAGCGGACAGGACGACGGCGGCCGCCCCGCCTCTCGCAGGCGGGGTGCGGTGTTGCTCCGGACAAGGACGTGTAGTTGGACATGCAGTTCCCCAGGTTGTGTGCACCATGTTTTGAGGGCGTCAGTGAACAATGTCTGTTCACGCCGGGGTAGAGCCTATTGCCCGGCATCGGCAAAAAGTGCCACTTTTGGCGGAACTAGGTTGATTCTTCCCGACTCCTGCGCTGATCCTGCGCCGCGCAGGAGGACAACCTGCACCTGCCCGGCTGCTGCCGGCGCGGCGGACCCCGGCCGCGCTTGCGCCGGCTGATGCAGCTGCCAGGCTCCGGCAGGAAGTTTCAGCCGGCCGGCTCAGCCCCGACGCTGCGGACACCGTGCTCGTGGCGGCCGGCCAGCAGCCCCACCACCCACCTGCCCCTCCGGCCGGGCTCTCACGCCCAGGGAAGTGGAAATCCTCTGCGTGCCGTGCCGTGGAACGACTCCGGCCGAGATTCTGGAGCAGCTGCAGGTGGCCGTTCCCGCGGGTTCCCCCACGCCGCGTCCTAAGATGAGGCATGGACTTCGCGGACACGCTGTGGACGGTTTTGGGGGCCGGGCTGATTCTGTTGATGCTCGCCGATGTCTTCCACACGCTTCTCTATCCGCACGGTTCCGGCCCTGCGGGACGCGCGATCATGCGTGGAGTTTGGCTCCTGACGAAAAAACTGCGCGGCCGGGCATCCTCCGTTGCGGCGCCGCTGGCAATGGCTGCTGTCATCGCCGCCTGGGCAAGCCTGGCTGCCATCGGCTGGGCGCTGCTGTACCTGCCCCACCTGCCGGACGGTTTTGTGTACGGACCCGGAGTTCCCCGGCGGGGGGACTTTGCCGAAGCGCTCTACGTCTCGGTTGTCACTCTTTCCACCGTGGGGTTCGGCGAGATCGTGGCCGCCGGTCCGCTGCTCAGGCTGGTCTCCGGCTTTCAGGCCATCACCGGATTCGGGCTGCTGACCGCGACGGTCACCTGGATCCTGCAGACATATCCTGCCCTTAACCGCCGCCGGGCTCTCGCCCACCAGCTGAACCTGTTCCGGGAGGCGGCAGGACCCGAGGGCCTGTCCGCTTTGGAACCCGGCCATGCCGCTGGGCTGCTGGAGTCGATGGCCGCGAACGTGGCCACCGCCAGCATAGATCTGCTGGCGTTCCACGAAACCTATTACTTCCGCGAAGTGGATCAGCGGGGTTCCCTGCCCGCCACTGTCGCCTACGCCCAGGAGCTGGCATCCCAGGCCGAGCAGAGCCAAAACCAGGAGCTCAGGTTTGCCGGACGGATGCTGCACGCGGCGCTGGACGGACTCGCGGACGTCCTTCGCGGCAGATTCGGACATTCCGGAACAACCTCTTCGGACGTGTTCGGCAGCTACGAGCTGCACCACCGGAACCGGCGGGCGGGGGAACCGGACGCGTGACGCCATCGCATGTTTTCTGTTGTGCCTCCTGGTTGTCGGCGTGCAGCGCCCGGTCCTACCTGGCTAACGTGGTAGGAATGGCGTCATCGCGCCCTCGCCGGCAGGAAGGCGGCTATCCCCCCTCCGGCCCACCCTCCGGATGAGCCTTCGCGGCGTTCTATTGCTGCCGTCAGCGTTGCTTCAGGGCTGGACGGTAGGCACGAGCTTGTAGGCGAAGCGGGCCTCCACACCATCGGGCGGGCTCATTCCCAGGTCTGCCCCCTCAGCAGGCAGCAGCACCGGCGCCTTGAAAACCTGCCCATCGCAAGGGACCTGCGTCGAGGCGAGAACTTCAGCACCTGCCGTGGTGGATACTGACAACTCTGCGGCGGGTGGTCCTTCGCAAAGGAATAGCAGTTCGTACTGGCCCGGTCCGGCGAGGAGTGTTCCGATGGTGGTGTTCGCCCTGTTGGCGCCGCTCAACTCGCCGGGCAAATGCGGCTGCAACTGCTTCGAGGACCACTCTGAGAAGTCGGCCATCTCCGATGCCCTGCGGTCCTGATTGGGCTGGACCCTGACCCCGGTGGCGGCCGGCCTGCCCGTCGGCGGGACAACGCTGATGGTGACGGGGCCTCCGCCGTGCCGCATGAACCGCTCCAAGCTGGAGTCGCACTCAAAGCTCGACGCTTCCGGTATCCCTTCGCTCTTTACGATGGTGAGCTTTGCCCCGTAGACGCCGGCACACGCGCCCGTGACCATATAGTCACCGCCAGGACAACGAAAAGCTCCCCGGCGGGCTCCGCCTCCGACGGCATGCCGGGATCCGACAAGGGGGCCCCGAGCATCCGCGCCACTTCTTCGGCGTTTTGCTCGAAGGACCGGGGCTGCAGTGTTGCTGACGCCGAAGAAAGCTGCGGCTGTGCCCCTCATCCGGGCCGGTGTATTCGCACCCCGCGAGCGCCAGAACAACGGCGGCCACAACAAACAGGACCCTGACACACCGAGCCCGCATCCCCCCATGAGCTGACATAGCCCCGAGTCTATGGCCTCCCGATCCGAGCATTGCCAGACGTTGAGCGTCAGGTTCCCAACAGGCGCCCCCAGGAGAGTTCTGGAGCTCAGGAGGCGGACTCTTTGGCCGTCAGCCGCTCAGTCGCATACTTGTTGACGCGAGAACCCTGGCCACAAACTCTTGGTCGTCCGGCGCCCAATGAACCGAGTAACGGTACGGCACCACCGGGACAGGGCGGCAGCTGCTTTTCGAGTGGACATCTGCTCCTCCTCGCTGCTCTCAACGTGCATCATGGGCGCGCAGCAAGACATCAGGTGCCGCAGTTAGTGTGCGATGGCATCGTCGACCAATCGCGTCCGTAAGCCGATCCTTCACCGGGCACTGCGGGCAGCCGCCTCCAGCTTGCGGAAAATGACGGTTGAATCGAGTCATCATGGCGGTTCCTCGGTCTCGTTTGAGGAACCTTTTGCGGGGCATCTCACCACGCTCTGGGAGTGGTTTTTCAGCCACATGGGGGTTGGAGCCCTGGCGAACCGGCGGGGATGACCACAGTTGCCGGCGGCGGGTATTCCGGTCCGTTCCGGTTGCACCTGAAAGCGCGTTCATGGCCTTAGTGCCTACTCCTTGTGTCCGCTGATGGCTGGGCGTAACGTGCCCACCACAACCGTTGGAGGCCCGCATGTCAGTGCTGCTACGCCGCGCTGTAGCCTCGGCATCGATCTTGTCGCTCGGACTACTCGGGCCCGTCGGCCTCTCGGCGTGCACCTACGACGAGCCCTCCCCCGCACCAACTACGGAGGCTGGCACGGTCGCACCGCTGCAGGAGGGTGTCGACACCCACGCCGGCACGTACCTCGTCACCAGCTTCACTGAGCCTTTCGAGATCACCGTCCCAGACGGCTGGCATCCTGGCGACGGCGGGGTCTACAGCCCGCCCAATGACGACCCGGATCACCCGGATGAAGGTGCGGTCTTCGTGGCTTGGTGGCCCGCCAACTATGTGGCGACGGACGCATGTGCGTGGCAGGGCGCGCTCGTCAAGCTGGATCCGTCGGCTGAGGCCTTCGTCGAGGCGATGACGGCGCAGACGTCAACGGCGAGCACCCCTCCCGTCAAGGTCGTGGTGGGTGATTACTCCGGCTTCGAGTTCGACCACTCCGTCGAGGGCGACGTGGACATCGCAGCCTGCGACGGGGGCAAGTTTTGCGTCCACTCAAAAGACGCATACGGATGCTCACGCTGGTACTCGACTCAGAATGAACGCGAAACCTATCGGGTGGTCGACCTGAATGGCCAGCGCGCTGTGATCTGGGTGGCCCAATTCCGCCCACCCATGAATCCGGAGCTGATGAGAGAGGCACTCGCCGTCTTCGACTCGATTGTGTTTAAGTCCGACAAGTGAACGGCTGATGCGATAGACAATCCCGCCAGCGGGCGCCGCCCCCTCCTCTTGTCATTTTCAGAAGCCGACTGCACACAAAATCCCGCTGAATTCCGGAGTTTGTTCAGACGGGCTGTGATCAGTGACCGGGGGCTCCTGTCCACAAGTGCCCGTTTGGTCAGCACTCCTTGTCACAATCCGCGACATCAATTTGTCTCGAAACCTTGACGTTTCGAGACGTGGAGGTTTCGAGCCAACGAGCCAGGTGGGGAACCCTTTGCAGCACCGTGCCCTCAGGGGATCGTTTACCGGGCAGCGACTGTCGCGGTGCACTCTCGTCTCGTCTCCTTGCCCGATCGGCATCAGCGATCGCAGAAGGGTCGAACGAGCGCGAGGTCGGCGTCGACTCGCCACAGCCCGTCGAAGCCCCAGCTATTGATGCCCTCCAAGTCAACCTCATTAACGATGCGGACCGCGAGGTCGCGTAGGGAGCGGGCCAGCCGGGCGTACTCCAGATGGGTGAGGTTAAGCCCCTTGGAGCCATAAGCGTGTAGGAAGCGCACCGCCTCGGTCCCGCACAAGGCGGCGAACAGGTCGTGCTCGCGCGGCGCCAGCATCGCGTGGCCCCAGTCAAGCAGTGCCGCGACGCGTCCGCCGCCATCGACTAGAACATTGTGTGGGAGTACATCGTGATGACAGACGACGTGGAGCACCTCAATGGTGCGTGCCCGTTCGATCGCTGCTTCGAGCCTGTCGACGTTGGCCATGACCTCGTCGCGGCGATCGCCGATCCAGGGATGGTCTCGTCGGTCGCGCAGTGCCTCGATGCACCACTCGTCCATATCGGTCTTGGGCAGGTCGAGGTCGGTGATCTCGTGTACGGCACGCATCGCACGTGCGATCGATTCAGCATCGCCCCACGTTGCTTGCCGGCCGTCAATGAAAGGGAACAGCGCGTAGTGCCGGCCATCGTGCGCGGCGGTGTAGGAGTTATCCAGCGCTTGCTGCGCCGCGGGTACAGGTATGCCTCGCGCCGCCAGCTCAGCGGTTTTAGACCTGTGACTGTTAACGTCGTTTGGCGGTTATTTCGCAGCCTAAAGTGGCGGTTCTCCGGCAGTTGATGCGCTGGCCGGACGCCATACCTTGGTGCCATTCTCCTCCGTTGTCCTGAAAGTGCGCTCCGACCAGCGGATCAGCACATGTTGCCGAGGGTGATTTGCGCGATATCCACGATTTCCGCGTCCAACCGGTTTTCTCCACCTTCGACGTACGGGGCGGGCGGATAGGTGATGGCTATGCTCACTTGGCGATTGCCGTCGGCGCTGGTCATGGAGGCGGTGCCGTACCCGAGGATGTCGCCCGGGTGGCCGAAGGCGAAGCCGTTCGTGCAGGCGTCGTTCCAGCGCCACAGGCCCAGTCCGTAGAAGGAAGCGTCAGCTCCTTTCATCTCGTCAACGGTGGCTGGCTTCAGGAGTTCGCCCCGCATTAGTGCCCTGTAGAACGTGTTCAGGTCCGAAACGGTGGAAACGATACCGCCCGACGGTGAGCCAATTTGGTACGCGGGGTATGTAACATCCACTTGCTTGGCGTCTATGAGTAGGTAACCGTGGGCCATGTTCGGGGGTGGCGGTCCAGCCACTGTCATGGACGTCCCCTTCAATCCCAGTGGCTCACTGATATCCGTCTTTATGACGTCGCCGATGGGTCGCCCCCGAAGCTTTTCCACCAGCATTCCCAGCGCAACGTAGTTCGAGTGTAGCAAAAGCCAAGGGCCGGCTCCGAGGGAAACAACCGAAGCTCTCGAAAGCCCAGGAAGCGCACCTCGTTAGCCTCCACCAGGGCAGGGTGCACACCACGACCGAGATCGCCGAACTATTCCGCATCGCCCGTTCTACGGTCTACCGCGCCATCCAACGAGCAACGGCAACGCCGGCGAAATGACAAATAGCGCCGCAAAAAGACCGCCATTTATCGCCGAAAATCACACCGGTGAAGGTTCCTCAAACGCGGCATAGTAGCGTCGCGGTCGGCTACCGGCTAACGGGACAGGTTGCGGGCGGGCCCCTTTCGGGATGTGATCATGCCCGTCCCTCCGCCCCATCGCAGTTTTCCGCGGTGCGTAGGATCCGCTGCGAAGGGCGCGAGGAAACCATTTACAGTCTCCAGGAGGTAACGTTCTTTGGCTAACTCCTTGCGGAAGACGGGCTGTGCTGTTTGTCTGATACTCATCTGATTGATGGATGGGGGTCCAAGGTGGAAGCGTCAAAATTGTCAACGACGACGATGCGTACCGGGATAGCCCTGGCTGTAATCGCTGCCATATTGGTAGTGATGAGCCCGCTCATCATTGGTAATTTCGGCACCCCTACATTCGTAGGGGACGCACCCGTGGCAATACTGGTCACGACGATCTACCTGCTAGCCCCAGTCGTGTGCGTCCTATTCTCTGCGGTCTTGATTGCAGCTTCTCTCATCATGCGCCACGCTGAAGCGCTGAAAATAGATTCTCTGACTGGACGCTAGAGGCGCGGTGAGGGATCATCACCGGTTGCAGCAGTGGAGCCGCGTTAGCAATTTACGGCGCCGTGACCGGGTCCCCTCGTGGTACGTACTAAGAGTCCTAATCGTTCTATTCGGCGCGATCGCGTTGTGGGTGACTCAGGCATCTCTCCACTCGCGATCGCCGCGGACGCCGGCTTAGGTGAAGCGCATTTTTCGGCCGTACTCGCTGGCCGGACTACCCTGGACTTCCTTCGGGAGCTCTCAAGAACCGACTAGCCGACGCGACCGGGGCCAAGAGCGTGAATATGTTCTGTTTCGCTAAAGGTTCCCCATAAGCGGCAGGCGGCTACCTTGTTCAGCGTGCGTAGATGCCCGGGTGAACATCGGAGTGGTGAACAACAAGCGTTTCCAAGCGGGGATCATCTAGGAGTGCCGAAATGCATTCTTGGGAACCAGCGACGTAGACCGAATCAGCATCAGGAACATTTCCCGCTCGGGAGGAAGGACTACCACCGGGGCACGGGTGAGCTCCTCCCGAATGTCCGAGTAACCGGTCCAGACGGCGAAGAGGCATCTATCGGGTGACGTCGTATGGCGACCGAGAACGTCTGCCAAAGCCGTCGCAACCTCGTAGTCGAGGGTTCCGAAATCGACGTTGATCTTCTCACCGGTTTTGGCTGCGTAGTCCAGGCATAGGCGATCCCCGGTGGCGGTGGCGTCCAGGGGAATGCCCAACCCCTGGGCAGCGGTGGCCCATGAAAGTTTCCGTCCGGCGGCGCCGACCAAAGGGTTTAGAACACGAACAACTGCAGGAAAAGTCTCTGGCACAAAGGTGCCCACGAGAAGCGGAGGGCCCGGAAAACCTCGGGCAAGCCAATCGGCAAAAGATCCCGAGCCGGCAGGAGCCAAACGTGCTTGCATGTACCTGCTCCCAATCGGTCTGAGACGTCCTTGGTCGATCAGGGATCACCATAGCGGTTGAACCCCGCCGCTGCTTGGGAGTTTCCCGCTGGAGGTTCCTCAAAAGGGGCGCAGAAGCGTCGCGGCAACCCTCTCTCTAACGGGCCGCGATTCCGCCAGCTCCTCATTTAGCTAGCGGCGACAGGAAGCTGCTGGAGATGCTCAACTCCTGGCTGGCTAGGGGACTAATCCGGAATTCACGGCACCGGGACTCACACTTAATGAAAGGGAAGCTGTGCGCCCTGCTGGAAAGGCAAGACTCCTTGGGTGGGCGTGATGGTGAACCAGTCACCGCCCTGCTCGGCCGCAAAGATGATGACTCTCTGATTGGGATCGAGCGGATCGCCCTCCGGGTAGGTCTCGCCTACAGTGCAGGTCGGGGGCATGGAGGAGATCCGGAGGTTCCCGTCTCCGGGGTCCCCTTTGAGTACCTGCTCGACTTCAACAAGGTGGGTCGTGGCCTTGTAACCGTAAATGCTGGTCTCACCAGCCCGGCTTACAGACTTTCCGATGAGCACCATGCCGGCGTTGTCGTATTGGTCTTGAGGGGTCTCGAACCGGACCCAGTCAACGCACGTTATGGGGCCACTGCTTGATACGGGCCCACCACTCGCTACGGGACCACTACTCGGTACCGGGCCACCACTTGGAACGTCGCCGCACCCGCTTCCAAGAAGAGACACCAAAAGCCCTACCTGCGCTACCGCTACAAGCTTCCCCATGACATCAAGCTACGCGCAGCCGAAAATTCGCACTACTTACTCCTTCCAATTGGAATCGAAACGAGACCGCCTATCCCTGAAAGCCAGGGTGTTCCCTGTGATTGAGCCCGCCCGAGACCACCCGGTGAACGAAGACTATGCTCACACCATGAAGCCACGTGGCGTATTCCTGCTTGCCATAGCCGTGATTGCCACTGCGGGTGCATTCGCTGGAATGCTCGGCAGCGTCCCCCGGGCCTGCCCCGCAATCGGCTACGCCTACGTCGGTGATGTGGAGCTGTCATTTTCCATTCCACCGGCGTCGGTGGCGGCTTGCATGGGCGAGGGATGCATTCCCGAGCAGGTGAGAAAAAACCCGGAGGGAAAATGGCTCGTTCCGCAGTCCCCGCCATACCTGTACCCGCCCGTTAGCGTCACTTCTATTCACGTGGAAGCCCTGGCCACTGCAGGTGACCACATAGCCCGCACTCTGCCGATAGAAACGGAATCAACCGGAGAGCACCCCTTCGGGACCGGGTGCGGCGGACCCTTCAAGTTCAAGCCTGTACAAGTGAGCTTTAGCTGACATCACCGACCTCGCGGAAGTGACGAGCGTGGGAACGCGATTACCTCCCGCGGCGCTGCCGCGCCTCTGGGAACGAGGGCACTGCAGCTGGTCCGAGTAGGGCATTTCTCCCCTGTGCACCGCCCGACGCCGGGACTATCGTGATCGGCATCAGCGTCTACCGCCGTCAAGGAGCCGTCATGGCCGGGTTTGTGCAGATCATCGAATTCAAGACCTCCCGCATCAAGGAGATCGAAGAGCTGGGCCGTCCCTCAAGAACCGAGGGAAGCACTCCGGCCACCTTCCGCCGCATTATTGCCACGGCGGACAGGGACCACCCCGGGACCTTTTTCACCATCGTCGACTTCGATTCCTTCGACTCGGCGATGGAGAATTCCGGCCGGCCGGAAACGTCGGAGTTCGCGGCCAAGATGGCGGCGCTGTGCGACGGACCCGTGATCTTCCACAATCTGGATGTTATGTGGGAGGACACCGGAGACGGTGCGGCCAACGGCTAGGAGCAGGACATGGCCTCGGAAAATCCGGAGCCGGACGGCGCCGGTTCGGGCCTCGTTGTTGATCTCAGCCAGCTGGCATCAGCGTCGCTGGCCACCGTAGGCGGCAAGGCCCTCAACCTCGGCCGGCTTGCCGCTGCTGGCTTCCCGGTTCCGCCTGGTTTCTGCCTGACCACAGCCGGCTACGGCAAGGCCGCGCCCAAAGAAATGGACGTCGCCGCCGCCCGCCTGGACGGGGTTGAACTGGACGGGGTTGAACTGGACGGGGCGGAAGGCCTGGACGCGGCGGAAAGGTCCGACGGCGGACGCGGACTACCGGACGAAGACCGGAACCACCTCGCGCGGCGGGCACGTGAGGCTGTGTTGGCAGCGCCGGTGCCGCCCGACGTAGAGGCCGCCGTCCGCGATGCCTACGCCGCGATGGGCAGCGGGCCGGTGGCGGTGCGGTCCTCCGCCACCGCCGAAGACCTGCCCTTTGCCAGCTTCGCCGGGCAGCAGGACTCCTTCATGGACGTGGCGGGAGGTGACGCCGTCGTCGAAGCCGTCCGGCGCTGCTGGGCCTCCCTCTGGACCGACCGGGCGGTGGCCTACCGAACAACGAACGGGATCAGCCACCGCGAGGTGGGGCTCGCCGTCGTCATTCAACGCATGGTGGACGCCGCCACGGCCGGGGTGCTGTTCACCGCCAACCCGGTGACCGGCACCCGGACCGAGTCAGCCATTGATGCCAGTCCCGGCCCGGGACAGGAGGTGGTGTCCGGCGCCGTGAACCCGGACCATTTCGTGGTGGAGACGGCACGGGGCCGAGTCCTGCAGCAGCCAAAGGGCCGGGCACCCAGCCTGACTGGGGCGCAGCTTCGCGAGCTGACCTCCCTCGGTGACGCCGCCCAGCGGCTTTTCGGCGCGCCCCAGGACGTGGAATGGGTGATCGACGGCGGCGGCAAGGCCTGGCTGACCCAGTCGCGGCCCATCACCACGCTGTACCCGCTGCCGGATGACGACCCGTTCAACGGGCAGACCGGCACGGACGGGACGGCCGGTGCAGCCAGCGGCGCGGATACCCGCATCTATCTGTGCGGCACCCTGCTGCAGGGCCTCACCCGCCCCATCACACCAATGGGACTCTCCGTCCTGAGCCGCATGCGGGGCAACAACAAGGGGCCGTGGAAATACGCGAACCCGGGACTGCGCATGTACGTGGAGCTGACCCCGATTCTCCGCAACAAGTCCGGCCGGCGGGCGCTGGCGAGAATGCTGCCGCTCGCGGACGGACGGTCAGCCGCCCTCCTCCCCGCCCTCCTGGACGACCCGCGGTTCAGCGTTGTCCGGCCTCCCCGTAAGAAATCCGGCCGAAAGGGCAACACCGCCTCCGCCGGCAAGGGATCCAAGGGCGCCGAAGGCACCCAGAGCCTGGGCCTGTTCTTAGGGCTCCTGCCCGCCATGGTCCGGGCCCTGCTGTGGCCGGACCGGGAACTGCGGAGGGCGCGGCGGTACCAGGACCGGCTGGCAGCCCGGCTGGTCCTCCCCCTGCCGGCAACTGCCGCCGGTCGGCTCCAGCACACTGAAGAGATCCTGGCCACCACGGTCAACGGGCTGATCCAGTCCACGCTGCCGGCTCCGTCCGTGGGATACCTGATGCTGGCCGCGGCCCGCAGGCTGCTGCGCGGAATCGCCGAGCCGCGTGAACTTGAAGCTGTCCTTCGCGGGCTTCCCCACAACGTGACCACCATGATGGACCTGGAGTTGTGGCCCCTGGCGGTGTCCCTGGGCAGTGATGAGGAGGCCCGCCGGGCGTTTATGGAACTAAAGCCAGGAGAGCTGGCTGCCCGCTACCGGGCGGGCACGCTGCCCGCCAGCGCCCAATCCGGGCTGCAGGCGTTCCTGTCGGAATACGGCCACCGGGCCGTGGCGGAGATCGACCTGGGCATGCCGAGGTGGTCCGAGGAGCCGGACCACATCCTGGGAATGATCTCGAACTATCTCCGGGTGGAGGATCCCGGACAGGCGCCGGACCGCCAGTTCGCCAGGGCGGCAGAGCATGCGGAGGCCCGGATCGGCGAGCTGGTGGAGCGTGCCGGGACAAAGAGCCGGCTGCGGGGGCGCCTGGTGGCGCTGTGCCTGCGCCGGACACGGCAGCTCGCCGGCCTGCGGGAACTGCCCAAGTTCTGCATCGTGCTCGTGATGGCGGAGATGCACCGGCAGCTGACGGAGGTCGGCGCCGAACTGGTGCAGAACGGAACCATCGACGCCGCCGGTGACGTGTTCTTCCTCGACTTCGACGAACTGCGTGTGGGACTGCGCGGGGCGGACCTGAAGGGAATCGTCTCCCGCCGCCGTCGGCTGTACGACGTCGAACTCCGCCGGCGGCGCGTACCGCGCCTTCTGCTCTCGGACGGCACGGACGTCGAGGCTGCCGTCATGGCGGCGGCGGCCGCCCTGCCCCAACAGACTGCCGCAGACAGCCTGACAGGGACGCCGGCTTCCGCGGGCACCGCCACCGGGAAGGCCAGGGTGATCATGGATCCGGTGGGCGCCCACCTGGAACCCGGGGAAATCCTGGTGGCCCCCTCCAGTGATCCCGGCTGGACGCCGCTGTTCATGACGGCAGGCGCCCTGGTGATGGAGATGGGTGGAGTGATATCGCACGGAGCGGTGGTGGCCCGCGAGTACGGCATCCCTGCAGTGGTGGGGGTTGCGGACGCCACCACGCGGCTGCGCGATGGCCAGAGCATCACGGTGGACGGGGCCGCCGGAACCGTCACGTGGTGACGGCCCTGCGTTCGGCTTTGCCGCCCGGCCTTCCACTAATCGAACAGGAAAGCCGGACCTGGCATCCGACGCGAACACCGGCTCCCTAAGAGCTACTCCTGCATTCCGGGCTGCACTGGAACAAAATCAAGCTTGTTGCCGGAGTTCGTCCGGCCCGCAGGCGTCCTGGAGTATCCGCGCGCATCAAGATCATTCTTCGCGCGGAATTCGGCGAGGGCTGCATCGTAGGCCTTGTTCAGGGCCAGGCCTGAGAACTCGCCGCTGCTGCCGTCAGTGAAGTTGATCCTGATGCGGACGCTGTTGGGGAAGTGCCGGTTCATCCGGATAAAGCCTTCTGCGTCCTGCTGGAGGGTAATCAAGGAACTCTGCTTTCGTTGGGGACCAACCTCCAGTTTGACGCACAGTGCGGCGTTTTCCACAAATTCGGCAGTACGTTTTCCCAGCCACCAATGAGACGGCCAAGTGGACTAACACCAGCGCTTTGTGCGACACTTCACAGGTTTTGGTGTGGTGTGCGCCACTATGTCCACCCGACGGCGCGCATCACCAAACCGCATCACCCACGCTCTTCATGGAGGGAACCCACACTTATGAGCGATGCTTTATCAGCCATCAACAGCGTGATCTGGAGCGACTGGCTCGTCTATCTCTGCCTCGCCACCGGCGTCTACTTCTCCGTCCGTACCCGCTTCCTGCAGGTCCGGCACGTCAAGGGGATGTTCCAGCAGCTGGTCCACGGTGAGAAGTCCGCGTCGGGCGTCTCCTCGTTCCAGGCCCTGGCCATGTCCCTGTCCGGCCGCGTCGGCACCGGCAACGTCGCCGGCGTCGCCACCGCGATCGCCTTTGGAGGGCCGGGCGCCCTGTTCTGGATGTGGGCCGTCGCCTTCCTGGGCGCGTCCACGTCGTTTATCGAGTCGACCCTCGGCCAGATCTACAAGACCCGTGACCCGCTGAGCGGCGAGTACCGCGGCGGCCCGGCCTACTACTTCTCCCGCGCCTTCGCCCACACCAAGGGCGCCGGCTTCTTCAAGGTCTACGGCTACGTCTTCGCAGCCGTGACCGTGCTGGCCTGCGGCGTCCTGATGCCGGGCGTCCAGACCAACTCCATGGCCACCGCGATCAGCGGCGCCTGGACCCTCCCGCCGTGGGCCGTGGCCGTCGGCTCCGTCATCGTCCTGGCGCTCGTCGTCATGGGCGGTGTGAAGCGCATCGCCAGCGTTGCGGCGTTCGTCGTGCCGTTCATGGCCGCCGGCTACATCATCCTCGCCCTGATCGTCGTCGTCATCAACGCCGCCCAGCTGCCGGGGATCCTCGCGCTGGTGTTGCGGAGCGCCTTCGGCATGGACTCGGCCCTCGGTGCCATCATCGGCCTGGCCGTGATGTGGGGCGTCAAGCGCGGCGTCTACTCGAACGAGGCAGGCCAGGGAACGGGCCCGCACGCCGCGGCCGCCGCGGAAGTTTCACACCCGGCCAAGCAGGGCCTGGTCCAGGCCTTCGCGGTCTACATCGACACCCTGTTCGTGTGCTCGGCCACCGGCTTCCTGATCCTCTCCACGGGCGCCTACCGCGTCTTCTCGGGCGGCAGCGAAGACGGCGAGGTCCTCGCCGAGGGCGGCCTGCTGTCCGCGTCCGCCGTGGTCGGGCCCCAGTATGTGCAGACCGGATTCGACTCCGTCTTCCCCGGCGTCGGGGCCGCGTTCATTGCGATCACGCTGGTCTTCTTTTGCCTGACTACTGTCATCGCGTACTACTACATGGCGGAGACCAACCTGCGCTTCCTGGTCGGCAACTCGTCGAGCAAGATGATCCCCGGTGTCCGGACCAGCGTCGGCCGCGCAACCACTATCGCCCTGCAGGTGGCGATCCTGGTCGCCGCTGCGTATGGCTGCGTGAACACGGCCACCGACGCGTGGGTGATGGGCGATATCGGCGTCGGTCTCATGGCGTGGCTGAACATTGTCGGCATCCTCATCCTGCAGAAGCCCGCCTTCAAGGCGCTCAAGGACTTCGAGCGGCAGCAGAAGCTCGGCCTCGACCCGGTCTTCGACCCCAGGCCCCTCGGCATCACCGGGGCCACCTTCTGGGAGTCCTACAAGCCGGCCGAGCGCGAGAAGGAATCCGCCCGCGTCTAGTGCCGCCGGCCACCGTGCGCCGCGCCGTTCACGCGGCGCACGGTGGCACCCGCTCCGGACGTGCGAAGGTGGGCTGCTGTAGCCAAGTAAGCCGACGGCGTAGGACGATTTCAGGGACCGCCCGGCCGGGAACCATAGTGCTCGGCCAGCCTTGCCAGTCCCTCATCAAGCGAGACGGCGGGTGCCCAGTTGAGGAGTTCCCGGGTCTCGCGCTGGTCGAACCAGTGGGCGGTGGAGAGCTGCTCGGCGAGGAACCTGGTCATCGGCGGCTCCTCTTTCCGCCCGGCCAAGCTCCAGAGCTTCTGCGCCACCGCTCCCGCCGCCCGCGCCACCCGGCCCGGCACGGACCACGACGGCGCGGGGACGCCTCCCGCGGCGCAGATGCCTGCCAGCAGCTCACCCACCGGGCGGGGCTCGCCGTTGCTCACAACGAGGGCCCTGCCATGTACGTGTTCCATCCGGTGCAGCGCGGCGACGATGGCCGCGGCGGCATTGTCCACGTAGGTGGTGTCGATGAGGGCAGCGCCGGCGTCGAGCAGCGGCAGGCGGCCCAGGCTGGCACGTGCCAGTACCCGTTCCACCAGCTGGGTGTCCCCCGGGCCCCAGACAATGTGAGGGCGTACCGCTGCGACCCGGAAGTCCGGAACATCCGCGGCCAATGCCAGCAGCTCCGCCTCGGCCTTGGTGCGCGAGTATTCGCCGTGCGCGTGCTCCGGGTCAGCCGGCTCCGCACCCAGTCCGGCGATGGCGGCGCCGGAATTGGCCACGGACGGGGAGGACACGAACACCACGTCCCGTACCCCGGCCGCCCAGGCGGCCTGGAGCAGGCCGCGCGTCCCTTCGACGTTCACCTCATCGAACTCCGCGGCCCGGCCCGTGAAAGAAACTTTCGCGGCCAGGTGGATGATTCCTTCTGCGCCTTCGACTGCCCGCCGGAGCGCTTCACCGTCCGAGAGGGACCCGCAGAAGTCCGTGGCGCCGTCGACTCCTGACGGACGGCGCTGGAAAGTCGCCACATCGTGGCCCTGGCCTACCAGCAGCCGGGCCACTTCTCCCCCGAGCAGGCCGCTGGCGCCGGTGACGAGGACCCTCATGGCTTTCCTGGGCGGCCGCCGGCCAGCACCCGTGAAGCCCAGCGGGACAGCCGGCTCCTGTCGATCTTGGCGTTGTGCCGGATGTCCGTGGGCTGTACGGGGACCATGAGCACGGCGGAGACATGAACCCCTGCCTTCAGGGCCGCCTTGCGGACATCGCCGGCCAGCTGCGGCGCGGCAGGGCCGGCTTTGCGGGCGGGAGGGACTGTCTCGACGACGGCGACCACAGCCTGGGTGCCAGCCGGTCCGACCCCGGCGATCGCCGCCAGCCGGACACTGTCCAAACGTTCGATGGCCTGTTCGGCGCCAACCGGCGTCACCACCGCGCCAGGCGTCGTGACCACGTGGGCCAGGCGCCCCTCCACCCAGAGCCGGCCGGCAGCGTCGAAATGCCCCACATCACCGGTGCGGTGCCAGCCGGGCAGGCTGGTGCTCTCCCACTGGAGCAGCCAGAGCCTGTCGTACGCTTCCTTGACGTGGGGGGCGCTGACCAGGATCTCGCCGGTAACACCCGCCTCCGTCACGGGCTGGGACCCGGGCGCGGTGCCGTCCGCAGCCATAGGAACGACGGCCACGCGGGCGCCGTGCACCGGCCACCCGACACACACGCCGTTGCCTGCTCCCGGCACGGTGCCGGCGGCAGCATCGGCGCCGGCGGCCTGGATTTGTTCGAGGCTGATGTCGGTGACCGGCAGCGCCTCAGTCATCCCGTACGGGGTGTGCAGCGACGCCCGGGGCAGCAGCCGCTGCACTTCCGCCAGCAGCGGTTCCGGCACGGGCGCGCCGGCGGACAGCAGCAGCTCGACGCTTCCCAAGGCTTGGTGCCCCACAGCGCTCAAGCCATCCCTGGTGGCAAGCACGTTCCGCAGCGCCGCCGGCGAGGCGAAGACCACCGTGGCGTCTATCGCCGCCGCCGCGTTGGCGAGCGCGCTGGCCGTCAAGGTACGGGGCGCCGTGACGTCCATGGCCGGCGTCACCGAAACCGCTCCGAGCGCCGGTCCCAGCAAGGCGAACGGGGCGAAGCCTGCCACCAGCCTGGCGCCGGGACGGATCCCGAAGGTTTCGGCCACCGTGTCCCGCATCGCCGCCAGCTGCCGGTGCGTATAGAGCACGCCCTTGGCCGGGCCGGTGGAACCGGATGTGAAGAGTACGGCGGCCGGGGCCTCCGGATCCGCTCTGTCCGGCTGCTGTCCTAGGCTGCGGCCCGCACCGGAACGGGCCAGGGCGGCGAGGGAGGTCTCAACTCCCAGCATTCGACGGCGGGCGGCCGGCAGGTCCCGCACGCTGATCCGCCGTCCCGGCCAGCCCAGCACCGAGGCGGCCGCCAGCGCCTTGTCGATTCCGATCAGGAAATCGGGCGTGGCGCCTTTCACGGCGCGGCTCAAGCCCCTGGTTCCCAGTCCGGCGTCGGCCACGACCACCACGGCGCCCAGCCGCAGGCAGGCATAGAGGGCAACGGTGAGGTCCACGCCGGGCGGAACCATCAGGCTCACCCGGCTGCCGCTTCCCACTCCGGCGTCCCGCAGCCCCGCGGCGAGGTCCAGGATGTTCCGGTCCAACTGCTGCCAGCTGAGCGAGCGGGCGGTTGTGCCGTCCGGCGCCATTTCCGCGACGGCAATATCCCCGCCCTCCGGCCCTGCCGCCTGCTCGCGGAGCAGGTCCCACAGGGGCCGGAATTCCGCCGGCTGTGGTTCGGCCGGATGATTCATCCCCTGGCCACCGGTGGCTTCCGCTTTCGGGGATTCGCCTTGGCTGGCATCCACGTTTCCGGCGAGCCACTGGAAGACCGGTGCGGCAATGTTCCGGTCTTCCGCCACGAGATGGCCGGCGCCTTCGAAGCGGTGCACCTCGGCATGCGGAAGCCGGGCGATGAGGTCCTTGAGGTACCGGTCCGAAAAGATGGGATCCCGGGGGCCCCAGAGCATCAGCGCCGGGACCCGCAGCCCGCGCAGCCCTTCCGCCACGCCGCTGAGCGCCGGGAAGCTGGGGTGGGACGCGTCCACGGGAATGTCCGCCACAAAGTTCCCCACCCCGGCCCGGCGGTCGGCTCCGCGGTAGGGGGCCATGTAGGCCTTGCGGATCTCGGCGGGCAGGGGCGGCTTTGCCAGCGAGTGCGTCACCCGCAGAAAGCCGTCCGACGTCGTGGTTCCCCACCGGTGCACGGCGGGGTGCAGGGCAAGCCGGAGGGCCGGCGGGATTCCCGACCCGGAGGGCTGGTGGACGGCTGTGTTCGTCAGGACCACCCCGGCAAGGTGCTGCGGGTGCGCCAGCGCCCAGCCCAGGCTGATCACGCCGCCCCAGTCGTGGCCCACCGTAACCACCGGCCCGTCCAGGCCGAGTGTATCTGTCAGGTCACCCAGGTCGTTGATCCGGTCCGCCAGGCGGCGCAAGGTGCCGGTCCGCTCCGAGTAGCCCATGTCCAGCTGGTCCACGGCGACGACGCGCCACGGGTGGGCCGGATCCGATCCGGCTGCCAGCAGCGTCCGCCACAGGTAGGACCAGGTGGGGTTGCCGTGCACGCATAGCAGGGTACCGGCGGGAGCCAGGCCGAGGCGGGTGAGCTGGGCACCGTTGTCCAGGAGGTGCCAGCGGCGCACTGTTCCTGGCGCATCGGCGTCGGAGGTGGAAGGCACATCGATTTCGCGCGACCATTCCGGATCGACGCCGGCCCAGTCGCCGATCACCAAACGATTTCCAGCATGGCGGTGTTCAGCCCGGATCCCACGCCCATGCAGAGGACCCGGTCCCCCGTTTCAAGGGATTGTGCTTCGGCCGCGAGGGTCATGGGGAGGGAGGCCGGGCCTACATTGCCCCAGTGCGGGAACGTGATGGGCACCTTGGCTGGGTCAAGGTCGATGGCGTCGATGATGGCCTGCGTGTAGGCATTGCTCACTTGGTGTGTGACGTAACGGTCCATGGCGGCCCAGTCCCACTCCGGCCGGGCTTCGTGCCAGGCGTCGACGACGAGCTGGAGGCCGCCGTCGAGCAGGCCTTTTGTGTCGGTGGCCATGCCGTCAATGCCGCCCACGCACAACTCATGGTGTTCGGTGCCGGCGCGCATCACACCTCCCACGATCCGGTGCGCACCGGGGTGCTGGTCCGCCGGGCCCAGGACGGCGGCGGCAGCTCCGGAACCCAGGGTGAGGGTGGCGAACTCCCGGTTGAAGTCCTCGCGCGTGGTCTCGGGCCGCTGGAGACGGGCCAGCGTGGCCTCCTGCGTGGCCTCGGCATCCTCGGCGTTGACGATCACCGCGTACCTGATCTGGCCGGAGTCGATCATGCTGGCCGCCAACGTCAGGCCGTTCACGAATCCCAGGCAGGCGTTGGCCAGGTCGAAGTTCATGGCCGACGACGGCAGGCCGAGTCCGTGGTGGATCTTCACCGCGACGGACGGTTCAAGGTTCCGCCGTGTCACAGAGGTGTTGATCAGCAGGCCGACGTCTGACGCTTCGATGCCGGCTTCGGCCAGGGCCTTTGCGCCTGCTTCGGCGGCAGCATCATCGAACGACGTCCCGGCCGCCCACCAGCGGCGGTGCGTTACGCCGGCGACGCGCTCGAGCAGCCGGGGCGGGAACTTGAGCCGCTGCAGGGTCGAAGCCAACCTGCGGTCGAAGTCCGTAGAACTCACGATCCTCGGAGCCTCGACACTGCTCACCGAAAGCAGCGCAGTGTTGCTATGCCGGAAAGTTGCGTTTCCTGCCAATTCAAGCCCCTGTTCGTTTCCGTCCTGCATTCATGCGGTGACTGTACCCATAAGCACAAGTTCAAAGCTTAACTATGCTGGTGCGCACCCCGTATCCTGCATATTTCCCTCGCCAAGGTCCGCGCCCGCCTGACCAGCCGGTAGCCAACAGACTGAAACACCAATGGTAAGCATGCTTAGGATGATATAGCCGCTTCGGTGGGCCACCAACCGGAAGCCAATAATGAAGAAAGCCCCTCGGGAGGGGCTTTCGACGGATAGGGCAGCAGTGCTGATAGGCGGAGCGGGAAGCAGCGCTACACACGGGCAGGCTCTCAATGGTGGACACCCGGCCTATGGCCTCAAAGGCGAAGTCCACGCCGCCGTAGTTTCCTGCAGGTAGGAGGGCACATCCATCTGGTCAGCGCCGAGCGTCACGGTGGCACCAAGTTCTGCTGCTTTGGCGAGTTTCTCGTCGTGAATCCGCTACACCATCACCCGCGGCGCCCTGAGTCATGTTGCACAAAAGAGTGCCCCCACCCTTGAGGATGGGGGCACTGCATTGGGCTTGGGGTGGTTGGTCCTTCAGCCGACCAGGGTGGTGATGAGCCGAATGGAGGAGGCGATGATGGCGATGAGGCCGATGGCGGCGAAGAGGTTGTGCCACCACTTGTTGCGGAGCTCCCCCATGACGGCGGTCTTATTGGCCATGATGACGATCAGGACGCCCAGCAGGGGTGCGATGAGGACTGTGAGGGATTGGGCGATGACGATCAGTCCGACCGGTGAGGACTGGAAGGACAGGGTGATGATGAGGCCGAAGGCCAGGATCATTGCGGTGACGATGCGGGCTGCGGGTGATCCAGCTTTGGCCCCCCGACCCATGGCGTCTGAAAGCATGGTGCCGCCGGCGGTGGCGTTGGCGATCATGGACGAGAAGGCGGCGCCGGAGAGGCCGAGGGCGAACACCGTCGCACCAATGGGGCCTGCCAGGGGCGTGAAGATGGAGGCGAGGGCGTTGATGGTTCCGGCTTCGGCCCCGGTTTTGCCGAGGACGGCGGCGGCGACCATGATGACGAGGGCGGTCATGATGCCGGGGGCGACAATGCCGGGGATCGTGTCGACGAGGGTGATGTCGCGGTAGTCGGCGCGGGTGCGGCGGTGTTCCTTGACGCCGTAGGAGGTGTAAAAGGCGGCGTTGATGGAGAAGTTGGTGCCCACGAGTGCCACAATGAGGATTTCGCTGCCGGCGGGCAGTTGCGGGACCAAGCCTTCCATCGACCGGTACCAGTCCGGCTGGGCGACGACGGTGCTGGCAATGAAGGCCACGCCCATGAGGACGACGATAACCAGGAGTGCTTTTTCGACGATTCCGTAGACGTTCTTGAAGGCCAGGACAAAACCGACGGCGGCGGTGCAGACGACGGTCCACAGCACCGGGGAGCCCCCGAAGATCAGTGACAGCCCCAGCCCTGATCCGACGGCGTTGCCCACGGAGAACATGAGTGTGATGCCGAAGACGCCGAACCCGGCAAGGATGCCGACAGGTTTGCCGAGGTGTTCCTTGATCGAGGTGATCAGGGAGGTGGGTGTGGCGATCCCGAGGCGGACGCTCATGTCGGTGAAGAAGATCATGAGGATCGTTGATACTGCGATGACCCAGACCAGGGTGTAGTCGAACCGGCTTCCGGCCTGCACGGCGGTGGTCAGGTTTCCGGGACCGAACTGCCAGGCACCGACCACGAACGCCGGGCCCATGAGGGCAAGGTAGCCCAGGAAGGTGCGGTGCTTTTTCGTGCTGCCTTCGGCCGGGTGTCCTTGATGGGTTGCCATCTGCTCCTCCCTGGTTCCGGGGTGGGTGATGGTCTTATTCTGCTGCTCGCGCATCGGCGAGTCCTCCTTATACAGCGACATTGCTGGGCCGTCTATGACCGGGGTGGAGAGTAAAGAGTTGGGCACGGGTGGCGGGCGGTGGCCCGCCACCCGTGAGGATCCGGGGAAGCAGGGATCAGGCGCTGACGGTGACCTTGCCGATGTTTGCGGCGGCGAAGGCTTCCGCAATTTCGGTATCGGCGCCCTCTGGCAGGGGCAGGAGCGGGGTGCGCACCGTGGCGTGGTCCAGAATGCCGCGGTTCACGAGGCCCCACTTCAAGGCGACGGTGCCCTCCATGTGGGACCCGCGGTGGTAGACGTTCTTGGTCACCGGGAGCAGCCGCTCGTGAATGGCGTGGGCACGCGGGTAGTCCTGCGCCTTGCCGGCTTCGATCAGTTCGACGAGGAGTTCGGGGGCGATGTTGCCGTAGCCGACGAGCAGACCGTCGACATCGAACATCGTCGGCAGGAGGTACTCGTCATGGCAGGACAGCACCTGCAGCTCGGGGTACGCGGCGCGCAGCGCGGGGATCTCGGTGTACCACCGGCGCATGTTCCGGACACCGTTCTTCGTGGCAAAGACGCCCTCCTGGCCAGCGATCTCCAGCTGAGTGTCGAGGTCGTAGGTCGCCTTGGTGTTGTCGGGGTACTGGAACAGGATCAGCGGCAGACCGGACTCTTCATAGATCTCCTTGTAGCGCGACTGCGGCGCGCCATTCTGGTATCCGAAGCGCAGCCACCCGTGCGAGGGGTAGACGAGACCAGCTGACGCGCCGGCCTCGACGGCCTTCTTTGCCTCGAGGGCCGCGGTCTTGTTGCCCTCCTTCGTGATGCCCGCCACGACCGGCACACGGCCGTCGGTCGACGCCACGAACGCGCGAATAACGTCCAGCTGTTCCTCTTCGGTAAGGAACGTGCCTTCGCCGGCGTGCCCCAGGACGACGAGGCTCTTCACGCCCTCAATCGATCCCAGCCACGAACCCAGACGCTGGATCGCAGCGAAGTCGACAGCGCCATCTTCGGTGAACGGGGTGACAGGTGCGGGGCTGAGTCCGCGGAGATCGATGGTCATTGGAGCTACCTCATGTCTTCTTTGATGGTGGGTAGTCCCGCTATGATGAGAACGTTTGCGGGAACGTTTTCAATATTGCAACGTGTCCCACCTCACTGTCAAGGGAACGTTTGCAAAAAGGAGGAATAGAGTGTCTGTTACGCCCCTTTTGAAGAGGAGAACCGCCATGGAACCGGCCGTCCCCGGCACTATCGTCACACTCAAGGACGTTGCCGCCGCCAGCGGAGTGAGCATCTCTACCGCCAGCCGTGCCCTGGATGAACGCACGACGTCGCGTTCCGCCGCCGCAGCCCACGTCAGGAAAGTGGCCGAGGAACTCGGCTACCGCCGGAACTCCTTCGCCTCAAGCCTGCGCCGGGGCGAGACGCGGACCCTTGGCGTGCTCGTGCCGCGGCTCAGTGACACCGTCATGGCGCTGATGTTCGAAGAACTTGAACGTGCCGCAGCGGACCGCGGCTACTTCGCGATGGTTGCCACCAGCGGCGATGACCCGGAGGACGAACGCCGCGCAGCGGAGACCCTGCTGGACCGCAACGTGGACGGGCTGATCCTGGCCACGGCCCGGCTCGACGACGAACTTCCGAACATGCTGCGCCAGCGCAATGTGGCGCACGCCCTGGTGCTGCGCACCGATGGGGTCAGCCCGTCCGCACTTGGTGATGACGAGGTGGGCGGCTATCTTGCCGTGCGCCACCTCATTGATCTTGGCCACCGGGACATCGCCGTGGTGACCGGCCCGTCCTTCACCTCCACCGGGACCACCCGCCTTGCCGGCGCCCTCAGGGCCATGGAGGAAGCGGACATCAAGCCCCCGGAAGAATGGCTCATCGTCGCCGGCTACGGCATCGAGAACGGGTTCTCCGCGGGGGAAACCTTGCTGGCGCAGGACGAACGGCGCCCCACCGCCGTGTTCGCAGCCAACGACAACCTGGCCATGGGCATCATCGCCGCAGCACACCGATTCCACGTCAGTGTGGGCGAAGAGTTGGCACTGGTCGGCTATAACGACATACCACTATCCTCCCGGCTCTCAACCCCGCTGTCGTCCGTCCACGTCCCGCTGGACCAGATCGCCGGCAACGCGATCGACCTCATCGTGAACCCTGGCAGGGAACCAAAAATCCGGAGATCCATGCCCACCCTCATACCCCGCGAATCGAGTGGTTCACCGAGGCACGCGGCATCACGCGTGCTCAAGTAATCCAGACGCAACCAGATCTGGGAAGAACTGCGGACCTAAACCTGTGGCCGGCTGATCCAGGCAGTGCCACTATGTTGGAACCAGTTCACTCCAGGCGCCCCTTCCCGGGCAGCGAGGACGCGCGGTCATGACCTTTGTCGAAGAATTACGCAATGTGGGACCGAGCGACGTTTCCGCGGCCGGGGGCAAGGCCGTCGGGCTGGGCGGGCTCATCCGGGCGGGGCTGCCGGTCCCGCCGGGGTTTGTGCTGACCACCGGCGCGTATGCGGATTTCGTTACTGAAAACCATCTCGGAGCGGCGATCCAGGACCTGGCCACGCTGCCACCACAGGCGGCGCCGCAGGACTACGAGGACGCCTCCCATCGGATCCGCGCGCTGTTCCACGGCGGCACCTTGCCCGACGGGATCGCCGCCGAACTGCAGGCCGCCTACGGGCGCCTCGGCAGCAGTGATGCAGCAGTCGCAGTGCGATCCTCCGCCACGGCCGAGGACCTCGCCTCCGCCAGTTTCGCCGGGCAACAGGAAACCTACCTGAACGTCCGAGGGGCGGAAGCATTATCCTCCGCCGTGATCGACTGCTGGGCCTCCCTGTGGACGGCGCGCGCCATGGCCTACCGGGCGCGCGAAGGGGTGGGACCGGATGAGGTGCGGCTCGCCGTCGTCATCCAGCTGATGGTGGAAGCAGACGCGGCCGGGGTGATGTTCACCGCCAACCCCTCCAACGGCCGGCGGGACCAGACGGTGATCAGCGCCGCATGGGGTCTGGGCGAGTCCGTGGTCAGCGGGACGGTGACCACCGATGACGTGATCGTCGACGCCGGGACCGGCTCCGTGGTGTCGCGGCAGACAGCGGACAAGGACGTCATGACGGTCTACGCGGAGAACGGGACGCGGGAGCAGCCGGTGGCGGCAGCGCGCCGTCGTGCGCCCGTGCTTGATGACCGGGCGGCGGCCGAGCTCGCCGGCTACGGACAGCGGATCGCGGTTCATTTCGGTACGCCTCAGGACATCGAGTGGGCGCGCGCCGGCGGCCAGTTCTTCATCCTGCAGTCCCGGCCCATCACGGCGCTGCCTGAACCGGCCGCCGACATCCCGGACAGCTGGCCCCTGCCGTACCCGAAGGGATTCTACTTCCGGGCGAGCATTGTGGAACAGCTGCCGAACCCGCTCTCACCTCTGTTTGCCGACCTGATCGATGGCTCCGTGGCGCGCTCGCTGACAGCCTTAATGGCCGAGGCCGTGGGCAAGAACGTCATCCGCGACGGCGACATCGGGCTGCCCACCATCAACGGCTACGCCTACTACTATTACCGCAGCTCCGGGATGTGGCGGATAATGGGCAGGTCACTGACGGCGGTGCGTTCGCTGGTTCGCGGCAAGGCACACATGGGCGTGGCGGGCTGGCGCGAGTTTTCGCATCCCCGCTACGAACGGGTGATCAAGGACTGGCAGGCCAAGCCCCCGGCGGAGCTCACCGGGGAAGAACTGCTTGCTGGGGTGCGCGCCCTGCTGGATGCCGGCACGGTGTACTACACGGCCGTGCAGTCGATCATTCCGCTCGCCGCCACCAGCGAACTTTCGTTCCGGGCGTTCTACGACAAGCTGGTCCGGCGCGACGGTGATCCCCCCGCGCAAACGTTCCTCCTCGGTTACGACAGCGAACCCATCCGGGCGGAGAAGTCACTGTACGATCTGGCCGGCTGGGCCCGCAGCGATCCCGGGCTGACAGCCGCTTTGCTGAAGGAGCCGACGGCGGAGCTTGCCGAGTGCCAGCGCACCGGTTCCCCACCGGCGGGTGTGGACGACGTCCTGTGGCAGGAATGGCGCTTTACCTTCCAGGAGCACCTGGACCTCTTTGGCCACGCGGTCTACAACCTGGACTTCGCCACTCCGGTGGCGGCCGACGATCCGTCCGCCCTGCTGGAGACGGTGAAGTTCTACCTGCGCGGGCAGGGCACCGACCCTCACGAGCGGCAGCGGCTGCTGACCGAACGCCGGGAGGACCTCACCGCCCAGATGGCCGCCCCGCTGGGGCCTCGCCGCCGGGCCGTATTCCTCCGCCTGCTCCGGTGGGCCCAGGAGACCGCACCGATCCGGGAGGATGCGCTGGCTGACGTCGGCCTTGCCTGGCCGCTGCTGCGGCGGATGCTGCTCGAACTCGGGCAGCGGCTGGTGCACTCCGGGATCATCGCGGAGCCCGGCGATGTGTTCTGGCTGCGCATCCAGGAGCTCCGCACCGCCGTCGAGTTCGGCCTCGCCCCGCCGGGAGCCGGTGCCGCCGCCATTACCGGGACTGAGCGGCCCGTCCGCGCGGCCGCCGTCGAGGAGCGCAAGATGCTGTGGCGGGGCCAGGCGAAGGCCGCCGCCCCGCAGATGCTACCCGAGAGCCGGTGGATGGAGCCGGCCTTCGGGTCCATGATGCCGGCCGGTTTGCAGCGCCAGAGTGGCGACGTTATTAAGGGCGTCGGT
The DNA here is from genome assembly GCF_006715305.1 of Arthrobacter sp. SLBN-100. Classification (NCBI taxonomy): domain Bacteria; kingdom Bacillati; phylum Actinomycetota; class Actinomycetes; order Micrococcales; family Micrococcaceae; genus Arthrobacter; species Arthrobacter sp. SLBN-100. The sequence goes on along the minus strand of NZ_VFMY01000001.1, from coordinate 4,028,595 downwards.
GCCAGTTCAGGGCGGGTCAGCGCTCCCGCCCGCGTTCTGGCAGGGCCGCAGGACTTCGGCCACATGGAGCCCGGAGACGTCCTGGTGGCCCGCATCACCACTCCCGCCTGGACATCGTTGTTCGCGATGGCCTCCGCCGTGGTGACCGACGTGGGCGGCCCGCTGAGCCACAGCTCCATCGTGGCCCGCGAGTACGGGATCCCCGCCGTCCTCGGCACCGGCGTGGCCACCCAGCGGCTCGCCAGCGGCCAGCAGATCCTTGTGGACGGCGACGCCGGGACAGTCACCATCGAACGGCCCGCCACTGGGGACGATGCTTCCGCGGACCTGGCCGCCGCCGGGAACACCTCGGGCGGCTACTTAGCGAATGGCACTCCAGGCCCGGAACGGCGCCATGGGTCCGGGCGTTGAAGTGGTATGAGAAAGCGCGTTGTCATCCCGGCTGCGCTGCTCATTGCTGCCATCGTGGTTGCTGTGGGCCTATACCTGTTCCAGCCCTGGCGGATCTTCACCAGCTCAACGCTGATCGAGGATCTTCCGGCCGCCCCCACGCCGGCCCTTCAGTCCCAGGGGCCGCCGGCAGCGCCCTCCGCCGTCGCCGCTCCGCGTGAACTGGCAACAGGCCAACTCATCAGTCATGAACACGCCAGCTCGGGAACGGTGAAGATCCTCGAGCTCCCCGACGGGAGCCGGATTCTCCGGCTCGAAGGCCTTGATACATCCGACGGTCCCGACCTTCGGGTATGGCTGAGCGACGCACCAGTGGTCGAGGGAGCGGCAGGCTGGTATGTCTTCGATGACGGCGCATATCTCGACCTGGGCGCGCTTAAGGCCAACAAGGGCGATCAGAATTATGAAATCCCGGCCGCGGCGGCGCTGGCCGACTACACCTCTGTCAGCATCTGGTGCGCCCGGTTCTCCGTGTCCTTCGCCGCCGCCGAGCTGAACACATAATCCGCAATCGGAAATCTGTTGGGCGCCGGCCACTCCCCCACCCAGGGATGAACTGGAACAAAATTGATTTGGTTCCCGGAGTTTTTCCGGCCCCAGGCGTCTGGGAGAATCCACGCGCGTCGAGTCCGTTCTTCGTCCGGAATTCCGCGAGCGGGCGCCGTAGGCGTTGTTAACGGTAAGGCCTGAGAAATTCCCCGGTACTGCAGTCGGTGAAAGCGATCCTGATGCGGATTCTGGACGGGTAATGCCACCACCGTCCAGGCATGGGGATTGTTGGCCGTTGAATTATTTAGGTATAGGGGTTATCGCCCATTCCTCGAAATTAGGTACAGAGGATCGTTGTGCCTTCTTCCGCTCCAGGCCTACCTTTACGTATCTGGAATTGCCATGCTAGAACATTGGCCGCTCGGACTCTGGGGTCGAGGTCCTCCATCGGTCGATGCCCTCCACCGACACAACTCCGAGGACACCATTATGCGTCTGCTACGCCTTTTCATTGCTCTGCTACTCGCGTCGTCCATCACTGTCGCGCTCCCCCTCCCCGCCCAAGCAGCCGATGTCGGAGTGCCGGGGCCGTCATTCGCGGGCGACGGCGTTAAAACCCCGACTGCGGACAAAGCGCAGAGCAAGCTCTGGTACCAGGATGGGAGCTGGTGGGGGTTGCTGTGGAGCGCGTCCGCAAACGCGACGACGATCCACCGGCTCGACGGCGCAACGCAGGCGTGGCAGGAGACGGAAACGGTTGTTGACGCACGTCCGAATGCGCGCGGTGACGCGCTCTGGGACGCAAACAACGGCAAGCTCTACGTCGTGTCGGGCACGACCGTGCTCTCCGAGTGGAACTCGCCACCATCCAATGAGGCGGTGAACTCCGGTTCCGCAAAGCTTCACCGCTTCAGCTACAACGCGTCGACGAAGACCTACTCACGAGACACCGGATTCCCCGTCACCCTTCACCGTGGGAGCACGGAATCGATTACGGTGGCCAAAGACTCCCTCGGTAAGCTATGGGTCACCTACACCCGCGTCTCGTCCGACAACAGCACCCGTGTCTACGTCAACCACTCGAGGACGAGCGACACGGAGTGGGGAACTCCGTTCGTCCTACCGACAACCAACGCCCAGGTGCACCACGACGATATCTCCGCAGTCACGTCGTTCCAGGGCGACAAGATCGGAATCATGTGGAGCAATCAGCGGCCGGGGCATAAGAGGTTTTACTTTGCCGTCCACCAGGACGGTCAGCCGGACAAGTCGTGGCAGACAGAGGTCGCCTTCGGAGGGGGAAACAACTGCACCGGGGGCTGCGCGAACGACCATCTGAACCTCAGGCAATTGACAAGCGACGGCAGCGGCCGCCTCTACGCAGCGATCAAGACAGCCAATCGACAAGTCGGTCAAACGTTGGTGGCGCTCCTGGTGCGCGATGGTAAGGGCCAATGGACCACCGCACAGTTCGGCGCTGTCGAGGACGTCCACACCCGGCCCATGGTCATGATCGACGAGGAGCACCGCCAGGTCTGGATGTTTGCGATCGCGCCGGAGGAGGGCGGCACCCTCTATTACAAGAAGGCGCCGCTTGACAACGTTTCCTTCGCGCCCGGCGCCGGCACGCCCATCATCAGCAGCAGTACCGACACGGACATCAACGACCCCACAACAACGAAGCAAAACGTCAACGGTCAGACAGGTCTGGTGGTGTTGGCCTCCGCGAGAAACAACGCTCGGTACTGGCACGCCTACATAGATCTTTCGGCACCCTGAACCCGAACGCGGATCTGGCTGCCTCCACGGCCTACACCGCATCCATTGGCACCGAAGTGAAGGACGCCAACAGGAATGCGCTGGCCACGGCCAAGACGTGGAGCTTCACCGCCGCCGCCGCTGCCGCCGTTGCCGGCGGCGGCGGCGGCGGTCGTGGTGGCGGCGGTGGTGGAACGAGCGAGACGATCACCGTGGAGGCACCCTGGCCGCCAGCCGGCGTCGTAATTTCCCGACGACGGCTGGTGGCATAGTGGCGGCCGGACCTACCCGGGGAGGCGGGCATCGGCGGCTGCGTATGGCGTAGGCCTTCCTCCTGGGGAGCACAACACCTCATGCAAAGTGAGCAATCAGGGCTCAGGCGCCGGATGTCCCGGGAGCAGCGTTGGGATCCTTCACGTCCTGCACCACCTCGTTGCGGCGGAGGAACCAGGGCTTGAACGGTGGATCAAAGCCGGCGAAACGCGGGGCGCCCACGGCTTCCAGCCCCGCCAGGGCCAAGGCAGCCTGCAGGCCGGTGTTGCGCCGTTCAAAGGCTGCTGCAGTTCCCCTGCCCAGGAATCGGAGCGCCGCGGTAAGCGAGCCCTGGACCTGCCTGATCTGTACCCGGGGATCTGTCGGGACAGGAGCGGTCTCCGCCGTCAGGCCGGCCGGGAGCACGAAGGCCACCACGACGTCTGCGGGCTCATCGCTTCCCCACAACGGACCGCTTTGCAGCACTGGCGCGGTCATCGCCAGCTTCTGCGATGGCCCGGTGGCCCGGATGACAGGGGCGGTCATGGCCAGCTTTTGACGGGCCACGTTGCTGCCGCTGATGTAGTTGAACAGATACCGGAACGCCGCACTTCCGGCGCGATCGAACGATGCATTGACGTGCACTTCGGCAACGACGTGCGCGGGGTAGCGGCGGAGCTCGAAGTGCGGGTAGCGGTGGACCAGCTCGTAGGGTTGTTGTTCGGTCATGGTCCCTCAGACCCTACGCCCCTCCGGCGGCAGTGGACAGGCCTGCCAGGCCGGACGCACCCAGGGCGGCGGGCCGCCGTCGTACTGCCCCGGTCTGTGATCCCGGGGGCGCCGCGGCAGCGGAAACACAGCCAGCTCAGGCTGCTTTTCCGCGACACGCCACTGCGCTGAAGCCCTTCGTTCATCAGGTAAATTTAATGGAGGAATTGTGAGGCAGCAGCGCCCGGTTCCACTCCCCTCCCCCTTGAATGGAATTCCCCTTAATGTCCTCCGCGATTTCCGCGCCGGCGGTCCAGCGTTTCCCGCTGGCCGCCATGATGGTCCTGGCCACCATCGCCTTCACCGCCATCACCACCGAACTGCTCCCGTCCGGCCTGCTCCCGCAGATCAGCACCGGCCTGAACGTGTCCGAGCCGGTGGCGGGCTACCTCGCCGCCGCGTATGCCGCCGTCATCGTGGTCACGGTGGTGCCCGCGGCCCGGCTGCTGGGCAACATACCCAAGCGGCCCCTGCTTGTGGCGCTGGTCCTGACGTTCGCGCTCAGCAACGCCTTGGTGGGCCTGGCCCCCGACTTCACGTTCGCGATGGTGGCACGGCTGGTGGGCGGCCTGGCCCATGGACTGCTCTGGACCACGATGGCACCGTATGTTGCCCGCGTGGTCCCGGCTGACAAGGTGGGCAAGGCCCTGGCCATCGTCTTCAGCGGCAACAGCCTTGGCCTGGCCATCGGCGCGCCCGTCGGCACCGCGCTTGGAACGGTCCTCGGCTGGCGTGCGGCGTTCCTTGCCCTCGCCGGATTCGGCGTGCTCCTGGCTGTCCTGGGGTTTTTGTTCCTCCCGTCCGTGCGGCGCGGCGCGGGCGAGGTCCGCCCCTCCATGCGCGCGGCCATCGCCCAGCCCGGCGTGAAGCCGGTCGCCATCGCCTGGCCGCTGCTGGTGCTGGCCCACTTCGCGCTTTTCACGTACATCGCCCCGTACATCCGCGAGGCCGGCCTGCCCGATTACGCCATCAGCCTCTCCCTCACCGTGCTGGGCGTCTCCGGACTGCTCGGCATCTGGATCGCCGGGCTCACCGTCGATTCCCACCCGCGGCGTTCGCTTTTGATCACGACGGCGGCAATCGCCGTTTCGATGCTGGCGTTGCCGTTCGTGGGCGGCAGCCTTTTCTTCGCGCTTGCTCTGATGACGGTGTGGGGTGCCGGCCTGGGTGCCATTGGCATCTACAACCAGTCGGCCATCCTCCGGGCGGGTGGCGAGAACAAGGACGCTGCCAACGGGCTCACGGTCCTCACCATCCAGCTGGGCATAACCATCGGCGCCCTCTATGGCTCCGCAGCCCTGGTGGTGGCCGGGCCTTTACTGGTTCCGGCGGCTGCGGCCCTGCCGGTGATCGCCGCCCTGGTTATTACGTACGCCGGCCGGAAGGCGGCGTACCCGCCGGGCCCGCGCGAGTCCAGGTGGAAGCGGCCCCGGCCGGTCGGCGAGCGCGAAAGCACCCACTAATCCGGTGAAACGGTTCCTCACCCGGTAGCGATACTGCAACGGCTGTGCCAGCACGATCTCACGTCGACAAAAGTCCTTAACTCCACCGTTTCGAACATCCTGGGTAGTCCGGACACCAGTATTCGGGTACTCATTACTCGTGTGCCACGACGGCTTTGCTCCCTATTGTTATGCACATAGCCGGCGGCGAGAATATGCGTTAGAGACCGCGTGTATTCACCCCCCAGCCGCCGCCGGCTACCTCATTCACAAACATCCCTGGCTTCGGCCATGGCCTCGCCTCATCGAGGCTGGTCGGTATTTGTTACCGGCAGGCGGATCAACGGCGGCCCGGCACCCGGCTACCGCGGCAGCCGCCGCCCTGATCGCCTTGGCGAACCCCTCCGTCGCCGCCCCTTACGAGAGGCCAGCACACCGTCGTCGAACGCTGCGGAGGGGTAAGCCAGACGGGGTCCAGCTCCACAGGAATGAACTAGCGAACGTAGCCGCTAGGCGGACACACGCTCCTCTTCGAGCCAGCCGAGGACCGCTTCGGTGTCCGCGCCGACAGCGGGAACGGGTTCCAGCCTGGGTGTCCAACCCGCTGATTCGACGACGGGGAGAAAGGCGTTCACGGTTCCCGCCTCCGTTTCCACGGTTCCGATGCGGTTCCGCGCCAAAAGCTGGGGATGCTGATCCAGGTCCGCCACTTCGTTCATCCTGCCTTGGGCTATTCCCGCTTCGTCCAAAGCCTCTGCCACCTCCTGGACAGGCCGCGTCCCAAGCTGTTCATCAATGAGCCGGTCAAGGTCGACGCGGTTGGCGATCCGGTTGCTTACACTGTCGAAGCGCGGATCCGTTGCGAGCTCGGGGTTAGCCAGCACCGAGGTGCAGAAGCGAGCCCACTCCCGTTCGTTCTGGACCGCGATCAGGAGGGACCCGTCCAGACAGGACACTGGACCGTAAGGGGCGATAGATGCGTGGTGTGCCCCTGCACGGACCGGACGGCTTCCCCCGTATCGCGCATAGTAGTACGGGAAACCCATCCACTCCGCGAGGGAGTCCAGGAGGGATACCGACAGCTGGCGGCCCTTTCCTGTGACTTCCCGTTCGTAAAGAGCGCTGAGGATCCCGCTGTAGGTGTACATGCCCGCGGCGATGTCAGCGATGGATATGCCCGCTTTGGCGGGTTCATCCTCGGTACCCGTGACAGAGAGGAAACCGGCTTCGGCCTGGATCAGCAGGTCGTACGCCTTCTTGTCGCCAAGCGGGCCGCCCCTGCCGTATCCGCTGAGGCTGCATGTGATCAGTTGCGGGAACTCCTCACACAGCTCTTCGGGAAGAAATCCCAGCCGTTCAAGCGCTCCGGGTGCGAGGTTCTGGACGAAGACATCGGCTTTGGAGATCAGGCGGCGCAGCGTCTCCTGGCCGCTTCCTGTCTTGAGGTCCAGGACGATGGACTTCTTGTTCCGGTTCAGCCAGACAAAGTGGCTGGACAAGCCATCGACGGTCTCGTCATAGTCCCTGGCAAAATCCCCTCTTCCCGGCCGTTCGACTTTGATGACGGTGGCGCCGAGGTCGGCCAGTTGGCGCGTGGCGAAAGGCACCGCCACGGCCTGTTCGAGGGCAACGACTGTGATTCCTGTCAGTGGCAGCGTCATCGGACCGGGCTTTCGTCGTGGTGGTACCTTCCTTCGGCGTCTGTGGTGGCGCCAGGGACGGGGATGCCCCAGAACTTCGAGCGCAGGTCCTGGTGGACGGCCGGGGTATTCACCGCAAAGATCTCGAAGTCTTCCTCGTTTTCGGCCGGGTTGAACACTTCATGCCGGACTCCGGTCCTCTGGTGGAAGGTGTCCAGGGGGCCGGCGTCGTAAAGCTCCCCATCAATCCGGACCTTGCCGTGGCCGGAGATGACGAGGTAGATCTCATCCCCGTAGCCGTGCACGTGTTCTGGGAAGCCATGGCCGGGCTTGATCCGGATCAGGCAGTAATCCATCTGCCGGTTGGGCAGGGCAAGGAAATTGATGGGCAGGTCCGTGGGGCAGCCGGGGAATTCTGCGGTGATGACAGGTTCGCGCAGGTTGCCTTTGGGGGAGAATCCCGCGTCGTTGCGGGCCTTTTCGAGGGTGGCGTCGAACTCCCGCGCTTTTTCGGCCAGGGGCCCGGTCAGCCGGGAGAATCCGTTGCCGGTGAAGAAATCTATGGCGTCGCTCATGACATGGTCCTTTCGGGTTCTTCGGCGAGTAGGAAGGCGCCTTCTGTTAACGCGCCAGCGGCGGGTTCCACGAGGGTCCGTCCGGGTATGCGGCCAGATGCCCCGAACGTGGCGAGGGCTTGGTCGACGTCGTCGAGGCCGATGACCTGCCCGATCATGGTGTCGACGTCGATGAGGCCGCGGCTCATGAAGCCAAGCACGTCTTCAATCTCGTTCTTGTCGAAGGCGTAGGAGCCCATGACCGTTTTTTCCTCACGGACCATGGTGCTTCCGTCCGCCGTGTTCCAGGAGTTGGGGCTGTGGCCGACCACCACCACCCGGCCTCCGCGGTCGACTGCATGGGTGGCCGCCTGGACGGTCTCAGGACGGCCGACGAAGTCGAAAGCGTGGATAGGGCTTCCGGCCGCGGCCCAGGCCGGATGGTTCTCGTCCCCCATTGCGCTGGCGGGAATGCTGTGGGTCGCTCCCAGGCTCATTGCCAGTTCAAGTGCTTTCGCATCTGCGTCCACGGCGATGATGGGGTAGGCGCCGCGGATTTTCAGCAGTTGCACGGCGCTCAGACCCAGGCCACCCACCCCGACCACAATGCAGCCCTCTCCCGCCTGCACCTGGGCGCGTTTGGAGATTGCGTGGAGGGACGTGGCGAAGGCGTCAGTAGCGAGGGCTGCATGGCGGAAGGGAACTGCGCCCGGAATGTGGATGAGGTTCCGGGCAGGCACCACCATGTACTCCGCGAACCCGCCGTCGCGTACGACGCCGAGCCCCTCCCTGCTGAGGCACAGGGAGGTCCGGCCTGAGACGCAGTACCGGCACTGTCCACACGTGATCAGGAAGTTCACCGCGACGCGGGCACCGACCTCCACCCCGGCGGCGCTTGGCCCCGTTTCGCAAACAGTTCCGGCTACCTCGTGGCCGAGGATCCGCGGATAGTCCGGCAGCGGCGTCCGGCCGTTGATGATGTGGGCATCGGAACCGCACAGGCCGGCGGCCTCGACGCGTAGCAGTACGTCCTCACTGGTTGGCCGGGGGACGGGGACCTCATCCACTTGGACGCCACTGCCGACCCGGTGCAGGCGAACAGCTTTCATTTCCGGGTTGCTCCTTCGCGCGCTTCAGCATCGAGGTCCACGGCGAGGGTGGGCCCTGCCTGGAGGGAAACTGCGGAACCCGTGACGTTCAGGAGGAAACGGTCCGGGATAGCCCGGGCGATATCCATGATCGCCTCCATGCCGGTGCAGTGGCTGGGTGCAATCACCTCGACATCAAGGTCCTTCAGCGCCTGAATGGTCTTTTCCGTCTTGGCTTTCGGTGAACCGGGGAAGCCCAGGTGGAACCCGCCGAAGGCGCCAATCACCCGCTCGATGCCGGTGATCCGCTTCGCATAATTGATCGTGTTGATGATGCCTGCGTGGCTGCACCCGGCGAGGACGATGATGCCGTCACCCAACTGGATGACGAGGGCCTGGTCATCTGGAACGATGTCCGCCTCCACCTTGCCCTCCCGGACGTGCAGTAGCGCATTGGGGGCGGAAAGGTCCGTGGGAGGAACTTCGAAGTCGGTCTCCCGGGGAATCGGGCCGGTTGCGATGAGCCCGGGCCCAATTTCCAGCGGCTGGGTGTGCTCCACCAGCATTCCGCCGCGGGAAGCCACGGATTGCTTGGTCAGCCCGTAGTTGAAGTACGGGGCCACCTGGCCAGAGGCGAGCCGAAGGTAGCGGGGGGCGAACGCGTCAGGGTGGACGGAGATCGGCAACGGCGCTTCCCGCGCATCGAGCAGTCCTTCCAGTCCCCCGTAGTGGTCCGGGTGCCCATGGCTGAGGACCACGTGGTCCAGCTCGTTGGCTGCGAGGTGAAGCGTCGAGAGGTTGTGGAGCAGGACGTTTGCGGACATGCCGGTATCGAACAGTGCCCGGTAGGTGTACCTGCCCCAGCTGACCTCCACGTGCAGCGCAATGCCATTCTCACCCAGCACGCACTGTGTCTTGGGATCGAAGTGGTGGGCCAGTCCCGTGCGGGTGACGTTGGGAAGGTCCGCAAGCAGCATGTCGACGTGGTTATCGGTCACCATCGTCAGCTTTACCCGGTCAACTCCAGGCATATTCAACTCCTAGTCATGTATGTGAACTCGTAGCGGCACGTGGCGCTGGTCCCCCAGTCATCCCTTTCCCTGCCTTACAGCTGGAGAAGGGATGACTGGAGTTTGTTGGCTTGCGTTTACTGTGCGGGGACTGACTGCACAGCGGACCTGCGGGAGTTGGGGCCTTGGCCCTCGGTGTTTTCGTTGAAACGCTCGTCGCTGCCCTGATGTGCATCAGAACGGAAGTACTTGGAGTAGTAGACCGCCGTGAGGCTGACCAGGGCCATAACCACCATGAACGTCGCGATGGGCCACCAGTGTCCTGACCAGGCGAAGAGTGCCGTGGCGAGCAGTGGCGCGGTGCCGCCAAGCAGCGCACCGCTGACTTCGCGGGCGAAAGCGACGCCTGAGTAGCGGATGGCCGGAGGAAACAGTTCGGTCAGGAAGGCGGCCTGGGCGGCCATGGAGGTGGCCACCGCTCCAACGAAGCAGACAACCAGTGCGAGCAGGATCAGAACAGGCTGGCGGGTATCGATGAGCATGAACATGGGGAAGGCCCACGCTGCACCGAAGGCAGCTCCGAAGAGGAACAGCTTCCGGCGTCCCACCTTGTCCCCAAGGCGGCCGAACAGCGGCATGAATGACGCGCCGCCAAGCAGGAGCGCAGCGTTGATGCCAAGGGCAAGGACGGCGGCGAGACCCAGGTTGTTGGTCAGGTAGCTCAGCGCCCAGACCTGGGGAATGTAAGCGAAGCCTGACAGGACAAAGTTCGATCCCAGGGCAACCAGCAGCCGGCGCTTCTCGGTGCGGAACAGGCGGACTAGGGGAATCCGCTCAATCTCTTTGCCCTGCTTTGCCTTCTCGAAGGACCGGGTTTCGTTGACCTTGCGCCGGATGTACATGCTGATGAGCAGCATCACGAGGCTGAGGATGAACGGAATCCGCCAGCCCCAGGTGTAGAAAGCATCGCCGGTAATGGCGAGCACCGCCTGGAAGGACAGGAGCCCGAGGGCCGAGCCGATCCACACTCCGGCGCCGGACCAGGATGCATAGAAGCCGCGGCGGGTGGACGGTGCCGACTCCGAGGAGAGGATGACCGCTCCGGCATATTCCGCTCCGGCTCCGAGACCCTGGACAATGCGAAGCAGCACCAGCAGCAGGGGAGCTCCCAGTCCGAGGGTGGCGTGGCCGGGCAGGAGTCCGATCAGCGCGGTGCTGATTCCCATGATGGTCAACGTGGCGATCATCACCGGTTTACGGCCGATCTTGTCACCGAGATGCCCGAACACCATGCCACCGAACGGGCGGGCAAAATAGCCCACGGCGAATGTTGCGAAAGCGGCCAACAGTCCGGCTGCGGGGTCGGTGGTCCCGAAGAAGTAGGTCTTGAAAATCAGGGCCGCTGCGGCGCCGTAGAGGGCGAAGTCATACCATTCGACAAGGCTGCCGACGGCCGAGGCTGCGGCGGCGCGCCGCGCCTCGCGCTCAGCTGCTGGGGACTGGACTTTCGAATCCATTGTTGCTCCTTTGCACGTGGATTTGATCTTGCCGGCCATCTTTCTGACCGGCGAGGTTTGCCGCGTCTTTCCAGTGCTGGACTTCTTGGCGCTGGTCGCAACGCGAACGGGGGGTGCCGGCAGGGGAACTTGAGTGATCCTTGCTTTCGGCTATGAGTCTCACCAGGGAACCAGGGAAGACCTACCGCTGTGCCGCGGAACCCCGTCGGCCGCCCCTTGTTGACTCCTGCCAACTACGTTCGCAAAGAAAATGCACAGCGTCAAGAGAAAATCGATAATCTTTCAAAAGAATGCATTCTTTGCTAACCTGAGGCATAGTTCAGGCTAGTCCGGGGCATAGGTCCAGTCGGCAAGTGAAGGAGCAGCAGCGTGGCAACCAAGAGGGATCTCATCGCGGCCGAATTGCGCCGGCAGATCAGCACCGGTGAACTCGCCCGGGGGGCGCGGGTACCCCAGAGCCAGTTGGCTTCGAAATTTTCTACGAGCATCACTCCCGTGCGTGAAGCGTTAGGACTTCTCGAGGCAGAGGGCGTTCTGGTCGCAGAACCACATCATGGTGTCCGTGTGGCAACTGCGAACCTCGCCCAGGTCAAGACGGTGTACCTCATGCGGCAACTGGCCGAGCCGTATGCCATGCAACGGGCCGTGTGGAATATGAGCCGGAGGGATCTTCAAGTGGCCACAGAGCTCTTCGAAGACATGGAGCAATCAGAAAACGCCGGGGACAAGCTGGCGTTCAATGAGGCCAACAGGAAGTTCCACTTCGCCTTTTACGACCGCTGCGGGGATGACGGGCTCCGGACGGAGATCGCCCTGCTGTGGCAGCGGTACCCTTGGGACCTGCTGCAGGTTATCGAACACCGTGCCCCTGATTCGCACGGGGAACACCGCCGCATTCTTGATGCCGCACGGGCCGGAAACCTCGAACAGGTAGCCACAGCTACACGCGACCATCTCAAGCATGGCTACCTGGCCCTCGCGTCCCGGTTGTCCGATGAACCCCAGCTGGACCCTTTCCCGGTAAACGATGATTGAAACAGCCACGAGCAAGGCCTCATTCCTCTACGTTCCTGCAGACCAACCCAGACTCGTAGCCAAAGCAAGAAGTCGCCCCGGAGCCATCATTCTGGACCTGGAGGACAGCGTTGCCCCCTCCCGCAAAGGGGAAGCACTTGCCGCAGCTGTCGCCTTCCTGCAAGACGACGCGAGCCACGACGAGGCTTGGGTCCGGATCAATCCGGGCGCAGCGGGATTGTACGAGGCGGAACTCCTCACTGAATGCCCCAACCTCGCCGGGCTCTGGATCCCCAAAGCCGAGGAGCCCGCCCACGTTCAGGACATTGCCAGCAGAGTCAGCGATACACCCGGTGATGGCCCCGCTCTGGGTCTTTTAATCGAAAGCGCCCGCGGAGTGCTCGCTTTGGCCGAGCTGCTGAGGCTGCCCGAAACCCAACAGGTACAGCTGGGCGAAATCGATCTGGCCGCTGATCTACGGCACGCCGCTTCCGATTCCGAAAACATGACCTGGTTCCGTCACTGGCTCATTACCCACGCCGCTGCAGCGGGCCTTCCCCAGCCGGTCGGTCCTGTGGACGCCGACTACACAAACCTTGCCGGTTTTAGGGCCTCCTGCCTCAGTCTTAGGGACATCGGGTTTGGAAGCCGGGCCTGCATCCACCCCGCACAGGCCGATATCGCGGAGCAGGTTTTTGGCACGAGCGCCGAAGACCTCGTCGCGGCACACGCCCTTCTCGACCGGTATGAAGCCGCGCTCAGGGAAAACCGCGGAGCCCTGGGCGATGGCAGCGGGTCAATGATCGACGCCGCAAGCGTCCGGTCGGCCCGCCGCCTCACCGGACGCTAAATCGTCCACTGGGCCTGGGAACCATTGTGCCAGCTGTTCCCGGGCCGCACTGCGCTACCGGTCCAGCTTCACCGCCGTGAACAGCACCGCCGAATCCTCCTCCGCCTCCAAACTGTGCATCCCGTCCGGGACGATCAGCAGGTCCCCGGTCTTGCCCTGCCACGCCTCACCGCCGGACTTCAGCCAGACCGAGCCCTTGATCACGAAGACCGTGGCCTCGCCCGGGTTGAGGTGTTCGCTGAGCTGTGTGCCTGCCCGGAAGGCCATGACAGTCTGGCGCAGCCTCTTCTCGTGGCCGCCGAACACTGTATCTGAAGCACGCCCGCTGGATCCGGATACGGCTGCTTCGAGCTGCTGACGGGCCAGGGCATCAATCGATATCTTCTGCATGAGGACACCGTACCCACGTTTGCCCGCGGTGCCGATAGCCAGTCGTCCGCCGGTCACCAGCGGCGGGCCACAGCGCGGTAGTGTCTGATCATGGACAGCGCCACCCTGGTCAATTTCCTGTTGGTCCTCTTCTTTGTGCTGCTGGGCGGAGTCTTCTCCGGCACCGAAATGGCGCTGGTGTCCCTCCGCGAAAGCCAGGTGCGACGGATGGAGAAGGCAGGAAAAAGCGGCGCGCGTATCGCCGCGCTGGCCGGGAACCCTAACCGTTTCCTCTCAACAGTCCAGATCGGCGTGACCCTGTCCGGCTTCTTTTCGGCGGCCTATGGCGCCTCTACTATCGCACCCGACGTCGAGCCTCTCCTGCGAGGCATCGGATTCGGTGCCGCGGCCGAACCCGTCGCCTTCATTGGCATGACGCTCCTGGTGGCCTATCTCTCCCTGGTGCTGGGTGAACTGGTGCCCAAGAGACTCGCCATGCAAAGCGCCGTCGGCTTCACCAAAGTCCTCGGCCCTCCCCTGCATGTCCTTTCCGAGATCATGCGGCCCGCCGTCTGGCTGCTGTCCGTATCAACGGACGCGGTGGTTCGACTCTTCGGCGGCGATCCAAACGCCAAGCAGGAGAGCGTCAGCTCTGAGGAGCTGTGGGACATGGTGGCTGAAAGCGAGTCGCTGGAAGAACACAGCCGCAACATCCTCTCGGATGTTTTCGGCGCCCGGGACCGGTCGCTGCAGGAGGTCATGCGCCCCCGTACTGAGGTGGCCTTCATCAACGGCAACCTCACCATCGCGGCAGCCCGCAGCCTTGTCCTCGACGGCCCCTATTCGCGCTATCCCGTCATCGACAAGAGGCCCGACGATGTCCTGGGCTTCATCCACATCCGTGACCTGATGCCGAGGGACGGCAGGTACGACGACGGCCTGGTGCGGGACATCGTCCGCGAGATCCTCCCGCTGCCGGGAACCAACAAGGTGGTCCCGTCACTTTCCCGCATGCGCAGGCTGGGCCAGCAGATCGCACTGGTAGTGGACGAATACGGAGGCACCGACGGCATCGTCACGCTGGAGGACCTGGTGGAGGAGCTCGTGGGCGAGATTTACGACGAGTACGACGCCGGTGCGGACCCCGAGGACCGCGTCACCAAGGCCAACGGGTCAGTGGATGTCGACGGCGGGCTGATCCTTCAGGAGTTCGCTTCGGCGTCCGGGATTGAACTGCCTGAAGGGCACTATGAGACAGTGGCCGGGTTCGTCATCGACCGGCTGGGCCGGTTGCCCCGGATCGGCGACTGCGTGGAGGTGGCAGGACACCTGCTGACCGTCACCGCGATGGACAGGCTGCGGATCGCACGGATCCACGTGGCGCCCGCGGACGGACAGCCGGGCGTAGACTGAGCCCCACCCACTCGAGGCGGAGGCAACAAGCCATGAAAAGCATCCGGGAACAGGTCCTTGAAGCCGAACAGCATGCCGAACTTGGGCCCGGAGACGATGAGCAGTTTTCGGGGTACGGCGTGATGGGAGTGACCTTCAGTTCCGGCCACGTCCTCGCGATGCGGCGGTTCCCCGTGATCAGCGTCGGCCCCGGCTACACCTCAGTCTGGCTGCGCCGGCCCTCCGGTTCCTGGAGCATCTACGCCGACGCGCCGCCGGAGCTTTCCTGCGCCCGTTACTTTGGCGCAGCCCTGGAGAAAACAGTTCAATGTCCCGTGGCCGTCACCTGGACGGCCGACAACAGCTTCAGGGTCGAAGTCGGCGGGGAGGTGGACCTGGTGTGGGAGCTTGAGCTGGAGGCAACTCCCATGACGCAGGCCATGACGGCAGCCCTCAGCTCAATGCCCGGCTCCCTCCTGGCGAGCAAGTCATTCCTGAAAGCCATGGGTGCCGCGGCAGGACCTGCGTTGCGGGCGGGCCGGCTGGGACTGACGGGCACTGTGCCGAACCGGCAGGGGTTTCGCGCCAAACCTCGCCGGATGTGGTTCATCTCCCGAACCTCGGCCACCCTCGGCGGCGAGGACCTGGGGAGCCGGCAGCCCTTGCGCGTCCAGACCCGGCTGGGCGATTTCTGGATCCCCCAGCGCGGCATCTTCCTGATCGGCTCGTCGTCCTTTGACCGGTTCGATCCGGCCCGCCACCTTGCTGCCAGCACTCGTCCAACCTGAAAAGGCCCGTCCTAGGAGCTTGAGCGCGGGTGCATGATCCGCATCTGGTCCCAGGTCCGTTCGGACGCGGCGATGTTCTTGTTTGAACGCTCCCGGTCCAGGGAAGCAAGTTCGACGGCGATCGCCTGGACTGCCGCGACGGCTCCCGTCAGTGACGGGAAAAAACCCGCGCCTTCGGTGGGGACAACTATCCGCTGCCCTGCGTGTTCGGCAACGGGAGAACCGGCACTGTCCGTGATTGAAGCGATGGTGGAGCCTACGCTGTGGGCGATCTCCATGGCCCGCATGGTGCTGTCGTAAACCCGCCACAGGCTGATCACTATCACCAGGTCCTCGGAGGTCACCCGCGCGAGGGTATTCGTCAATGCAGCGACGTCAGCGTCGAGCAGCCGGACGTTGTAGCCCGCAATGACGGCGTTGTGCTCTAGCGCCTTTCCCGGGATTGCGTAGCTTCCGGCGGCAACAATCAGGGTCTGCCGAGCGCCCGCAATCGCTTCCGCGATGGCGCGGACAGTGCCCGGATCGAGTGTCCGCTCCAGATGCGCCAGGTTGGCCCTGTCCGTGGAGACCGCGGCCTGGGCCGGACTGCTGACGTGGCCGTTATGTTCGGCTGCGACTTCGAGGGCGCTCAACGACGCCAGGAACCGTGACCGGAGCTCGAACTGGAAGTCCGCCCAGCCCTTGAATTCCAGAGCCTGGGCGGTCCTGGTCACGGTGGAAGCATTCGACGATGCGGCTGCCGCGATGTCGCTGACGGAGCCGTAGGAGGCAAGCCGGGGCTGTGACCGGAGAACGCCAATAACCTGCATCTGCCGGGCGGCCAACTTCCGTCCGTGCACACGGCTGTCCAGCCACTCAGTAACCGACGAAGAGTTAATTTCTTGTTGCACCTATTGACCTACCTCACACTCGGGCCGTAACTTCGATACATCCCATCTGCACGGATCTGTGCATATTCCTCAAAATGTACAACTTGGCCCACTCTGGCAGGAACCCCACATGTCTCTCACCGCACGCTTGGACCGCCTGGCTCTCAGTCGTCCACACTACAAGCTTCTCCTCATCGGAGGCCTCGGCTACTCGTTCGACGGCATGGACGGGGCAGTGGTCGCATTCCTGCTCCCGCGCATCCAGGAACTCTGGGGCCTCAGCAACGCAAGCCTTGGCCTGGTGGGTTCGGCCGCCCCGCTGGGCTTCTTCTTTGGAGCCATCCTGTCCGGATGGATGGGCGACCGGTTCGGCCGCAAGAAGGTGATGCTCTGGGCGCTTGCCTTCTACTGCCTCATGTCTGTGGTGGCCGCCATGGCGCCGAACTTCGAGGTCTTCCTGATTGCACGGATCTTTGCAGGATTGGGTGCGGGTGCTGAGAGCGTCATCATCGCGCCGTTCCTGTCCGAGTTCATCCCGCCCAAGCGCCGCGGCTGGTTCATTGGAACGCTGGCCGGATTCTTCTCCTTTGGCTTCGTGGGTGCGGCACTGATTGGCCGCTTTGTCGTCCCTCTGGGCGAGGACGGCTGGCGCTGGGCCCAGGTGATAACCGCCGTCCCGATCCTCCTCCTGCTCTGGTGGCGGCGAAGCCTGCCCGAATCCCCCCGCTTCCTGATTAGCCGTGGCCGCATTGCTGAAGCAACCGAAGTGGTGGAGCGCTTTGAGCAGAGCGTCATGAAGGCAACCGGCAAGAACCTCGCCACGCTCCCGCCCGCCAGCGAAGAGATCATCAAGCACGAGCAGAAAATCAGCATCTGGAACGCCCTGAAGTTCATGTGGTCCAAGGCCATGCGGCGCCGGACCGCTGTAATCTGGCTGATCTGGTTCGTGATCACGTTCTCCTACTACGGCTTCTTCTCCTGGATCCCCACCCTGCTGGTGGGCCGCGGCATCACCGTCACCAAGAGCTTCGAGTACTCGATCATCATTTACCTCGCACAGATTCCAGGCTATTTCTCCGCCGCGTGGCTCAACGACCGGATCGACCGGAAGAACACCATCGCCCTGTACCTCGCGGGCTCGGCGCTCAGCGCCTTCTGGCTGAGCCAGTCCAACGACTCCGGCATGATCCTGGTGGCGGCGGCAACCTTGTCCTTCTTCCTGAACGGCACCTACGCCGGCGTTTACGCCTACACACCTGAGCTGTTTCCCCACCTGGATGCGAGCCACCGGTGTGGGCCTGGCCAGCGCGGTGGGACGCATCGGCAGCATCCTGGCGCCGTCCATCATCGGTATCTTCTCGGTGGCCCTTGGTTTCGGCGGCGTGTTCGTGATGACCACGGTGGTACTGACCGTCGGCGTCCTTGGCGTGGTCATCTTCGGTGCATCCACTGCCGGCAAATCCCTCGAGGACATCAATGCCCGCGCCGAGCATGATCCGGCACCCGCGGGAACGGCACAGAAATGAGCGGAACATCAATGACAACAGACACAGTGTTCCAACAGACCTTCGATGCCATGCGGGAGGATCCCGGCGTCATCCTCTTCACCGCGCTGCAATGGATCCCGGAACGGTCAAGCCTTCGCCGGCTCTTCACCAGCCACCCGGCAGACTACCCCGTGGGCGGCGAGAAAACCGTCGAGATCTCCCCGGGCTGGCTGGGAACGGTCATCGAAGACAAGAAACCATTCCTGGCCGCCGACCTGAACGCGCTGCGTGAGGTCTTCGCCGATTCCGAACTCATCCAGCGGCTCGGGTGCGGCGCGGTCATCAACGTTCCTGTCCTCGACGGCGGCAACGTGGTGGGCGTCCTCGCCATGCTGGACGCGGAAGGCCGCTACACGCAGCACAGCGTGGAAGCCGCCGTCGACGTCGTCAACCGGAACCTGGCCGGCCTCACCGAAGCCTTTGCAGCCCATCCCCACGAAGTCCCCGGGAAGGACACCATCTAAATGAGCACCGCCCCGAACACCCAGGCCTCCACTGAAGACACAACCGGCAGCGCTGCCCTGGTGATCCGCCACGCCAGCGTGCTGGACGTGAGCGCAGGCACTTACTCCGTTGCCGACGTCGTCAGTAGTGACGGAAAGATCAGCAGCGTCGGCCCGGATGCCGAAGCGCCCCCGGGAGCGCACGAGGTCGATGGCACCGGAAAGTTCATCATTCCGGGGCTCATCGACTGCCACGTCCATGTGGTCGCCTCCAGCGCCGACTTCCGGTCGCTGACGTGGACACCGGCCTCGTACGTTTATGCGCAGACGGCCCGGATCATGGGCCAGATGCTGCGCCGCGGCTTCACCACCGTCCGGGACCTCTCCGGTGCGGACTTCGGCCTGGCGATGGCACAGCAGGAAGGCCTGCTGGACGGCCCGAAGATCCACTTCTGCGGGCACGCGCTGAGCCAGACCGGCGGGCATGGCGACATGCGGCTTCCGGGTGAAGACCATGACCCCAACGGGCGTGGATGCTGCGGCATTGGCCGCGTGGCCGACGGTGTCGACGCCGTGCGGGCCGCCGCACGCGACGAGCTCCGCAAGGGCGCCCACCACATCAAGATCATGGCCTCCGGCGGTGTTTCATCGCCCACGGACCGCATCGACTCCACCCAGTATTCGATGGAGGAAATGCGTGCGGCCGTGGAGGAGGCCGAAGCCGCCAACCGCTACGTCGCTGCCCATGCCTACACTGCCCGTGCCATCAACCGTGCCCTTGAGGCCGGCGTCCGTTCCATCGAGCACGGCAACCTGCTCGACGACGAAAGCCTCCGCCTGTTCCTCGAAAAGGACGCCTTCCTGGTTCCCACCCTGGTGACGTACTGGGCCCTTAAAGAGGAAGGCAGGAGCTTCGGCCTCACCGAGGACATGTGGGCCAAGGTGGACTCCGTACTCACCAGCGGCCTCGAGGCAATCGCCCGCGCGCACGAAGCCGGAGTCAAGATGGCGTACGGAACCGACCTCCTTGGCGGCATGCACCGCCATCAGAACGAACAGTTCCGGCTTCTGGGGAAGGTCCAGCCGGCAATCGATGCCATCCGCTCGGCAACCACGACGGCGGCCCAGCTGCTGGGACGCGAAGGCCAGATCGGCGTCGTGGCACCAGGCGCGGACGCCGACATGCTGGTGCTGTCCGCCGACCCGCTTGCGGACATCTCGGTGCTGGCCGACATTGCCGACCACTTGGACGTACTGATCCAGGACGGGCGGGTAGTCAGCCCCTGATCCGAAAGCTGGGTGGCCAGGTCGCGTGTGGGGGCTGGCTCCGCTGGTCGCGCTGCCGTTCTGAAGGGGTAGCACGGCTCATTGACAGCCATCCGGGGCGGGCGTGGAATTTGATTGGCTCCGACAATCAGCCGAAGCCAAATTCACGAAGCGGCCTCCGCTTCCGTGAGGCCGCCCAAAAATTGGAGGTCCACCATGGGTCAGGCACGCGAGGTCATGGATCGCTTAAACAGGGCCATGGAATCAAAAGACAAAGAGACACTGTCCAGCAGCTACGCCGCTGAGGCCGTGGCCTACACTCCGGACCAAGGGGAGATCCGCGGGCGTGACGCCATCATCAGCTACCTCTTCGACATGTGGGAAGCAATGCCGGACGTCCGGTACGAGCAGACGGGGCGGCATGAGTCCGGCAATGTGGCGATCGATGAGGGCATCGTCATCGGCACCAACACCGGGCCGCTGCGCATGCCCACAGGCGAGTCCCTTAAGCCCACTGGCAAGGAACTCAGGCTCCATAGCTGCGACGTGGCCACAGTTGAAAACGGTGAGATCACGTCTCACCACTTCTACTTTGACCAGGTGGAGTTCCTCTCACAGCTCGGACTGATGCGGGAACTGACCGCGCATTGATCAGGGGCTTAAAACACGGAGGGGGGGCGCCCAGACAGCTGCCCCCCCTCCGTGGTTTTCCAGGTTTACGGGTCTGTGAAGATCCAGAGCCCGCTATCCCTGTCACTGCCGAGGATGTAGGTCCTGCCGTCCTCACCAATGAACGTTTCCACACCCCAGAAGTCGTTGCCCGCGGCGTCCAGGTAGCCGCCGACTTCCACGAGTTCACACGTGGCAGTGTCTTCGGGGTTGTCGCACTGGATCTGGACCGCCCTCAGGCCGCCGGAGTAGTACGACAGGTACGCCAGCGATGGATCCTGCGGGTCCACGGCCACTTCGTGGACGCTCAGGTCCCCGAAGCCGAAGGCGTATGCCGGGTCATGGGCTTCCGGAATGGCGTACGTGTCCAGTTCCTCCAGCGTGGTGGCGTCCAGGAGGTGGACATAACCCCAACCGTCAAAGATCGAACCGACTTCGATTTCCGCTCCAATGGTTCCCACCGCCAGAGCTTCCGGGTAGGTCCACGGTGCATCCAGTGGTGCCAGGTCGAAGAGGCGGTGGAACGCCGCATGGGTGGTGCAGACGGCAACAATCTCGTCGACGAAAGCGCCGGAGCCGCAGAACGGTTCCGCGCCGGGCACCTCACCTGTGTGATGGTTCACGAATAGCACCGCGTCCCAGCCGGCAAGGGCTGCTTCATGTGCCTTTTCCCCTGGGAAGCAGGCTTCTTCCGGGGCACTCGGGTCCCCCACGGGTCCCCTTTGGAGCACAAGGGTGGTTTCCTCGCCAGGGGTGAGGGATTCCACGTATCCCGGGATGCTCTCGGGGGTGGGAATGGCGGTTGAATCCGGGCAGGCGTAGCCGCCATAGACTACGGGACCGTTCAAGGTCAGATCGTCCAGGATCGCCGGGGCCTGGCCGCCGCCAACGATGACGGACGGGTACGTGCCCTGGTGGGCGCCACTGGTGATCTTGAAATCATCGGTGCGGTAGGGCGCAAAATCCTCGTCCGTGCTGATGATGAACCGGTTGTCCGTCGTGAATTCGGCCTGGTGACCGTTTCCCTCAGGAGTCAGGGACACTCCCAGGGATTCCAGCAGCTGGGGATCAACCGGGGCGAAATCGGAATCACCAAGGAACTCGGCGGCGGCGGGGTCATCAACGTTCAGGAGAACGTAGCCGCCGTCCCAGTAGGAGAGCAGCATGATGAATTCGCCGTTGATTTCCTTGACCACCATGTCGTGCAGGAAGGAGTCGGTGAGTCCCAGATCAGACTGGTCCACACCGAACTCGTTCAGGTCATACTCGGCAACCAGACGGGGGCGGTGCGGGTTGGTGATGTCGAAGATGTCCACGTCCGTGGCTTCTTCGTTATCCGTCACCACCACATAGGCGTTGTCGCCCGCGTCCCAGGCGAAAGCGCTGTGGATCTCGTTGGCATCACTGCTTCCCGGTTCGCGGTCACCGAAATTCTCAGACAGCTTCTTTGGCTTGAGGGGGTCGGTAACGTCGAAGAGGGATACACCGCCCTTGGCGTTCTTGCCGCAGGCTTCGTTGTTCACCACCAGTACTTCACCGCTGAAATGTGCGGTGGTGACTTCAATGACCTGCAGGCCCTCACCCGGCCGGGTGTCCTGGTGCGACGGGATGAATCCCACCTGCTGCGGTTCCCAGTCGTCCGGGTCAGTAACCTGGTCCACCCTGGAAATGTCGACGATGTAGACGCCGGCATCCGGGCTGGTCTGTCCGCCGGTTTCCGGCCCAGCGCAGTCCGGCTCGCCCCAGTTAGCGAGGAAGGCGGTGTTCCCGTCCGGTGAAACGCTGACGTCTGCGATGAGGTCGGGGGTGTCAGTCAGATCGACGACATCCACGAGATTTATCTTTCCGTATTCTCCGGTTCCGACGAGATGGCCCTCGTCACCGGCGTGTTGGCCGTCCGGATCCGCGATGGCGCCTGTCAGCCCCAGTGCTGACAACGCCAAAGTGCTTAATGCTGCAAAAACAACCGATCTACTGCGTTGTGGCATGCTTTGCTCCCCAGCTTTGTTTTTTGTGAGCCCCCAATGGCGCTCAGCCTAAACCTGGGGTTAGTCCACTGTCTAGGGAATTGTCAGGTTCCTTTCAGGTGCGGCACATCCATCTCAGGTAGTGCCTGCTGGATGGACCAAAAAGCCGTGGATACCTTCGAAAGTGAAGGTATCCACGGCTCACTTGTGGGCGTTACTGGCTACTCGCAGGCGACGCCGTCATTGTCGCGATCAAGTGCCCCCCGGTAACCAGGCTGTCCGGCATAGAGCGGAGCCGCCCCGGCGTTTCTGGCATCCGTGCAGTTGGCGTAATAGGCCGACGCCGGCGCTTTAGCGGGTGCCGGAGCGGGGGCTGGTGCCGGAGCCGGGGCTGGTGCCGGTGCCGGTGCCGGCTTCGCGGCCTGCTGGGCAGCTGCCTGCTGCGCCGCCTGGTCGGCAGCCAATTTCGCCGCAGCGGCATCGGCAGCTGCCTTTTCCGCAGCAGCGGCATCTGCCGCAGCCTTCTCCGCAGCCGCTTTCTCAGCCGCCTCCTTCTCTGCCGCAGCCTTCTCCTCCGCCAGCTTTTCAAGGGACTTGACGCCAAGGTGCACGGTGGATCCCTTTGCCGCCTTGGTACCGTTTGTCG
This sequence comes from Arthrobacter sp. SLBN-100, assembly GCF_006715305.1. Taxonomy (NCBI): domain Bacteria; kingdom Bacillati; phylum Actinomycetota; class Actinomycetes; order Micrococcales; family Micrococcaceae; genus Arthrobacter; species Arthrobacter sp. SLBN-100. The sequence goes on along the minus strand of NZ_VFMY01000001.1, from coordinate 4,005,807 downwards.
GGTCTTGGGAAATCACCTGCCAGTTCTTCTCCACAAGAATCGACTTGCCCTCGGCGGTGTCCTTGGCCTCGACCTCAAACCCGAGACCTTCCAGCTGATCGGTGGCTTTATCCAAGGTCAGGCCAACTACGCCCGCGACCATGACCATGTCTACAATCGCCGCAACAGCGGCAGCAGTGTCTGCCGGCTGCACCGCCGCCTGCTTGCCGCTGCAGCCGGTCAGCATGAGCCCGGCCAGGACAACCAATGTGAGCGTCTTTTTCATAATTCCCCCTAGGAATGCTTCTGATGGTGATTCACATGGGGCACCAGTGCCCCAAGAAAATGGGTCAGCTTTCGCAGGCGATGCCGTCCAAATCGCGGTCCAGCCCCGCCCGGTAGCCGGCCTCCCCTGCCTGGATCGGCGCCGCACCGGCAGCTTTTGCCGCCGCACAGTTCGCGTAGAAAACACCAGCGGCTGCGGGAACGGCCGGTGCCGGGGAAGCAACAACAGGCGCGGGCTCCGCTGCGGGTGCCGGTGCTGATGCAGCAGCCGGCGCCTGCTGGTTCGTGGGTGCCAGCTGCCCGCCGCATCCGGCGAGGATGTTGGCCATCGCGTCGTGCTCAGCCTGGGTGACCCACAGGCTGTAGCTTGCCTTCACCGAAATCTGCCGCGCAACGTACTCGCACCGGAAGCCCTTGTTCGGCGGCAGCCAGGTGGCGGCGTCGCCGTCGCCCTTTTGCTGGTTGGTGGGGCCGTCCGTCGCCTGCAGGTTAAGCGGGTCGTTGGCGAAGGCCGTCCGCTGCTCAGTGGTTAACTGCTGCGCGCCTTTTTGCCAGGCGTCGCTGAGGGCCACAACATGGTCGATCTGGACGGCGACGCTGGTCCCGCTCCCCCGCAGGAAGCTGATGCTGGCGCCCGTGTACGGGTCCGCCAGCGTTCCGGTCTGCACCTTGCAGGGAACGCTGTTGGTGTAGGTGATGCCCGTCAGGTCGCGTTTGAGAATGTCATTCCGGGTGTCGCAGCCGTTGCGGTCAACGTCGGCCCACGCCTGCCCGAACAGCGCCCGGTCATAGCCTGTCTTGGGCGCGCGGCCCTTGATGGGAAGCGTGGCCAGCAGGTCCATCGCCCTGGTCGCGAAGTCCGGCTGCGCTTTCGACGCCGCGGCGGCGGCCTCCGGCGCCGTTGCGTTGGAAGTTTCGGGGTCCAGTGGCACCCCCGTCTCCTGGACGGCAGGAGACGGCGACGTCGCCGGCGCAGCTTGGGCAGTTGCGGCCGTCTGGGCTGGGGCTGCTGTAGCCGTGCTGGCTGACGCGGCAGCTTCCAGATCCGCGGACAGGACACGAGGCAAGGCGACAGCACCGGCGATAAACAGTGCCAACGAAACCCCAAGGGCGATCGCCCCCGACTTCCGTGGCGGCCGTTTTCCCGGCGCTGACTCCGGCAGCTTCCCAAACTTTGACAATGTTCCCCCATAAAAAAGGCCCGGCAATGAGCCGGGCCTTTTGCTTAAGCCGCTGTGGTTATGGCTGGGAGCCTATTCGCCAACAGGAGGGTAGAAACCGAAATTCGGACAAACCTGAGGCAACTTTGATGTTCCCTTGATCCAATCCTGATGATGCCTGTCGCACAGCAGAATGTGCCTGTAACAATTCCTGCAAAGCCCGCGCGGTCAGAGTGCTCGCGCGGGCTTTGGCAAGGGCTACTTCCGTTGTGAGATGTTGAGGATGTTCCCCTCGCTGTCCAGGAACCAGGCGGACCTTCCCCAGGCGTTATCGGCAACGCCGTTTTCCGTTTTCAACCCCGGGAAATCGTAATCTTCAAACGTGACACCACGGCCGCGCATTTCTTCCATCTCGCGGTCAAGGTTGTTCACTTCCCAGCCCATCTGGGTGTTCTTGGCCGAGCCGGCATTCTCTGTCTGGTAAACCAAAAAGGATGTTCCGTTGCCACAGTGGTACATCAGGCCTTCTTCCTCCAGGGTCTCGGGGGATTCCAATCCCAGCTTGTCCCGGTAGAAGTCTTTTGCCCTGTCCAGGTCCTTCGCGGGAAGGACAGCCATGATTGCTGAATCCTTGAGCATTTGAATTCCTTTGCGCATTCTTATCGCGGTGATGGCGATGCTCTCCCCGATGGCAGTCCCGGAATGCCTCTCTCCGCGCCTGCGTGGCCGTCCACTCCGCCTTGCCGTGGGCGGCTACCTGGGACTCTGCAACGCCGCGCCAGCCATCACCGGCGCGAGGGTCCCCGAAGCCTATGTGGCCATTATGGAACTGAATTGCCGCTTCGGACATAGGAAACTTATTCTCCTGGCGTCCGGTGCAGGCCCTTCGCGTACGCCGCCTGCCCTGCATGCTGGAGGCAGTCCGCTATGGTGCTGACCAGCCGCACCCCCAAGGTGACCGGTGGGTTCCATCGGGTGTCGACGACGCGGTCCAAGTCCTCATCAACGAGTGTCCGCACAAATTCAACTGTCTGCCGGTGAACCGCGTCATAGTACTCCAGCAGCAGTTCCGCCGGGGCCCGCACTGCGTCCACTTGGTCGCTTGAGTGCCCATAGCCGGTGTCCCGGGGCCGGAGCGGCAGGCCAAAGCGGCCCAGGAAATCCTGGGCAAACCACACCTCGTCTGTACCTGCAGCATCTGAAACCTGAACATCTTCCACCCTCGCCAGGTGCCAGACCATCCACGCGATCGAGTTGCCGGTGCCCGCCGGCCGCAGGGCCAGGGTCCCGTCGTCGAGCCCGTCAAGCGTTGCTTCCACCGTCTCCCGAATCCTGCCGAAGGCATCCAGCAGCAATTCGTTTGATTTCATAATTTGCCCCCTCTGCATACAGCCGCCTCCGGATTTCCGTCCGGCCCTGAAGGAATGCGTGCAGCTGGACCGGCGGGCCCGGATGGCTGACTAGTCCTGCTCCTGCTGCCCGCCGCTTTCCGTTTCTGGCTTGTCGCGGGCCTCCCGCAGGTGCTGCTCCAGTTTTGCCTCGGCGTCCCTGCGGCGGTAGCCCATGGATCGGGCCTGCGCCGCGGTGGGATGGCGGTGCTCCCGCTCCCATGCGTGGTCATTCACCCCGGTAGTGGGCACTGCGTCGTCGTCCACTTGGTTGTTTTCACCCATACCGGATGATCTCATACACGGGTGGGCAGCAAGGCAATCGGCACGGCTAGGGCTGGATCTCCGCCATCCGCAGGCGGACCATCTCCGCCACCACATCATCGGGAACGGGATGGTCCGATGTGAACCGGACTGTTCCTTTGGACAGCGAGTAGCCGTCGAGCTTGGGGGCGACGGCGTCCACCACGGCCGGCGAGAACGGAAAGATGGACAGGTGCCTGGCCGCCGCCACCACACCGATAAGGGGTTTGCCGTTCAGCTTCAGGGCCGGCATGCCGTAGCTCATCCCCTCGACGGCCTCTGGCGCGAGGCCGCGCGCAATATCGATGACGCGCTGCAGGCAGCCGCGGTCAAGCTCCGACATGGCGGCGAGGGAATCGTCAACGGCACCCATGCGGTCATCTTAGCCCTGCAAAGACGCACGACGGCGGGACGCAGCTTCCAACGCCGGCCACCTCTTTCCCTCTCAGTTAGAACGGGGAACCATAGGCGTGAAGGCGCCGACGTTCGAAGGAGTGCACCGATGAGCTACGAGAAGGACCCTCGCGTTGACCAATACATCGACCCCCTCCCGCCCTGGCAGCAGGCCATCTGCCGGCAGGTGCGGGACCTCGTCCATGCCGCTGATCCCGAGGTCGAGGAAACTATCAAACGGACCGTCCAGCCCTACTTCGTCCTGCAGGGCAACATCTGCGCGCTGCTCGCGGCGAAGGACCACGTCAACGTCTTCCTGTACGACGGCGGCCTCACCCCGGACCCCCATCACATCATCACCGGCGGACACGGCAACAAGACCGGCCGGATGATTTCCTACTACGAGGGCGACCCCATCCAAGCGGAAGCCCTGGTCGAGATGTTCCGAGCGATCATCGCCAACAACCGCGCTGGCGGCTGGCGCAAGATCAAGGCCGGTTCCGGCGATTGAGCCGAGGCGCTGACGGTCCCCTAGCGGCCGCCCACACCCAAATGCATGAGCCTGGCGAACCCGTTGGTGATTCAGGCACGGGCAAACTGCAATGGCTCGGGACGCCTAGCCGAAGGCGCGCAGGAACCGTTCGAGTCCTTCTTCGCCTGGGGAACTTCCGATGTAGACGAAGTCCGGCGGATCGCCGGTCGCCGACTGTAGTTGGTGTGGCCAGTGCGGTGGTTCCCAGTCGTGGTGTTCGGCTTTGTAGTGTCGGCCGGTGGGTGAGGTCCAGCCGGGTGAATCAGTTTTGGTGGCCGTTGTGGGTTCCCAGCCGGTGGCGTGTTTCAGGCGGTGATGTTTTGGGCAGAGTTGGGCCAGGTTACTGATCCCCGTATGTCCGCCCTGTTGCCAGGCTTGAAGGTGGTCTGCCTCGTTGTCCAGGGATGGGTTGTTGCAGCCGGGGAAGGTGCATCTGCCGTCCCGGAGCTGCAGTGCCTTTTTCATGGCCTTGGTAAGGCGGTAGCTGGTGCGTCCAATTTCCAGCGGGGCGCCGTCGCGGGGATCGACCAGGACGCGGTAGAACGAGGTGGCACCGCCTTCCACGAGTTCGCGCGCCATCGACGGCGGGATCGGCCCGAACCCGTCCAGCATCGCCGGTTCCTCCGTCAACCCCAACAGGGAAAATACCGGCACGGTGACCAGCACCTGCGCCTGGATCGGCGACGGTCCGCCTGGCCCTGTTCCTTCCTGACCACCGACACTGACCGCCTCGCCGTTACCGGCACTGTTCCCG